>JANPHP010000220.1:0-32450 GCA_031424495.1 Bacteroidota bacterium
ACCAACTCAATCTCACCACCCCGCAGAATGAATCTTCAGATCGCCGTAGGCAATGGCAAAGCCATCGTGAATCCCTTTGAAAAACATAAGACAATGAACAAACGTACGTTCAGCGAAGCTAATTGCCGTGGCTTTCAAACCACGGACCCGTAAGCTAAGCAAAAGCCCCCCAAAAGCCCATAAAGCTACCTTCAGCATCCCACCAAGGTCTTGGCCCGGCCAGCATCCCTGCCTCACCCACCCTTTGGACCTAAATTCATGCAACCCAAGGCTTTTAGAAGGGCCAGAAGAAGATCAAAACAGTTGTTACCCCTTCACGGATACTCCTCTCCAACTTCCCTTAAGCGCGAAATGTATGTATTTGGATCTATCCTCCCTTCATAGTGCGCTTTTACCCTTTCTTCAACATTCTTGGCATTCCACACAGACAACCGCCCAAAACCCCGGCACTCCTCAATCGTGGCAGGCGTTTCATTCCCATAGATATCCACCAATTTGATGTCGGTCGGATCGATAATATTCTGCCAAAACAACAATGGCATTTGGCTATCTTCTTGATTCAGCGGCACGTGACCCACGATCTCCCAGACCTTTTTCTTAAAAACCCAGTTATAGACGGTCACCTTGAACAGTTTTGGACATGCAATAATTTCTTCCATATTTTGAATTGCAATTTCCGTTTTGCAATCAAATACCTCGATGAAGCCATCAAGAAGCACTCTCCCATAGGTATGAAGCGGAGGTTCAATTGGGATCATAAAAATCGTTCCAGAAATATATTTTAACGTTTTCATTTGGAAGTAATATTAAGGTTTCCATCCTATCCCTTTGGGGAAGTTTTCCCCACAAACTTGTTGCCAAAAAATCGTAGGCATTCAATGCGAACGCCCCCTTGGCATCCATAGCCTCCACGGGCACTTACAAGAGCCAGCAGATACTTTGACCCATTACCATTATCGGCGGCGGACTTCGATGATGCTATTTGAGGTTTCGCTTTGGTATCCTACGATACCCCATTCTAAATCGACATAAACATAGCCCTTCAGCTTCTTTCTTCCTGGATTAACGATATAAAACTTATAAACGTACAGCTTCTTGTGGTGATCATCCCAAGTTTGGTATAAGGGCTCAAATTCTAGGATTTCAAAGTCAGTATTGCCTTCGAGATCCAAGTGTCTCCGAAACCATACGGTAGCAATTGATGAACGAAAGGTATTTTCTGTGAACAAAGGGAAATAGCCATAAGGATTTACGAAAAATATACCTTTCGAGTCGATAAATTTGAAAGTACTGGGATTTCGTTTTTGACAAAATAAGGTGTCCACAAATCCATGCGGTGAGCAAATGGAGTCATAGAAATACACCGTTGAATCCGATGTGGGCTCGAATCGTCGGCGCACACCGGCATTGAAAATGCTCGTACTTGAATCCTTTATTTCCGCCCCCCATTTGTAGAAAACTGGTCTTTGAGCATTACAAATGAATACAGGCAAACAGGCGAGTATGAAGAGAGTGCTTTTCATTGATTTTTTCCTATTCCAATTCGAAAAAAACATGTAACTCAAGATTTCGTGCTAATGTCGAGTCTCGTTTGTTAAACGAAAATTGTTGTCGGCAGTCATGGTTCCTGCTTGAAGGGAGATAAAGCAAGCTTCCGTCGATAGGCCGGCGACTGTTGAACAATCACCCCGATACTTAAGTCCACGTAGGAAATGGACAGAAATTTCCTGCCTTCGGGCATTATAGCATATCTCCTGTAAAGATAAATTTCCTTGCCCAGGACTTCCTCCGTCGTAAACATTGGTTCAAATTCCCATATTATGGGCTTTACAGAATAACGATGCAGCTTAATGAACCAGAAAGTAGAAATCCCCTGTTTAAATTCAGTATCGGTAAAAAGCGGATACAACTGACCCTGGAAAATGGAATAGATTCCTCGTGAATAGATTTCTTTCCCGTTTTGGAATGAATTCTTATCACGGAAATATAAAGAATCTGTCTTCCAGGGATCAACCATCAAAGAATCAAGAACATACCGTGTTGAATCGGTGTCCTGAATGATAATTCTTCTTGTTTTTGCCGTGTATTGCGAGTACTTCACGCCTTCTGTTCCAGGCACCCAGCTACAAATCAGGGTATCTTGGCTCCAACCCTTCGCACCAAATCCAAAAAACAGAATCAATAATATTGCTATCTTTTTCATCTCAATCTTTCATCATGCCAGTATTGTCGATCATTTTTTCATCATCTCTTGGCACCCCTAATTATTAGACCATTTTGTTTCCAATTGCAACCGCATCGGCGACCCCATTCCGATCTCCTACCTTCGGATCACAAACTTCGGCGCGACAGTCAAAGTTCTTCCTTCTTGAGAAATGAGAAGTCCTTTCCCAATTTAGGTAAAATAGTGCATTCCTTCAGGGGCGCGAGATACTTCACATCCCGTCCGCGCTCAACACGAACGCAACCGCCGCACTAACAACGCCTCACAAAAAAGCCCCGCCAACTCTGAACGCATAACTCATATCTCTGAATGCACAACTCTCAAAGCCCAACCAAAAGCAGCAGCAACAAAGCCCCACCCAAGCAACCCGCTCAATTATCAATTCTCCATTGTCAATTATCAATTATCAAGGCCCCGCCCGAATCCCCGCAACAACCAATTCCCGCTCAAGAACCAGCTGCCCAAAAGGCCCCTTAAACTCAACCCCAACATCCTCCAACAAAAAATCCCAAAAAACAGGCACCTCCCCCTCAAAAAGCTCAAACGGCCGCATATCCATCCCCTCAATCCGTCGATCAGCCACGGAAACCAACCGACCAGATTGCAGACGACAATCCCCAAAGACATACTCCAACGGCCACCGCAAATTCCCCTCCACCTCAGCAACCGCCTCATCCTGCGACACAACCTCATGCACCCGCATCCGAGAGCACCAAGGCAGCCGCACCCAGTTCCGCCCACGCTTCTCAGCAACCTCCACCGCAGTGAAAACCACAAACAACCCTAGCCCATTCCCCCGACCCGCAGGCATGATAATCGAGGCATCCAGATCGTAAGCCGTAGCCCAGCCAGAATCCCCCATCCCAGTATTCGTCAGCCACTCCGTCACAAACCCACGGTGATCACGCCGACCCGGCGATTTCAGCTGATACCGGCCATTCGCCACGCTCCAAACAGTATCAACCATTTCGACAGCATGAACCCAGACCCTCACCCGGCGCTCCACCAGCTTCCGCGCAGCGGAATAAGCCTCACGTCCCCCAGACCGCCCATCCTGCCGATATTTCCCATTCCAGCCGATGCAATTGCCCATCGGCCCATAATCCACCGTCTCCCGGGTAGTGCCATCATCCACAAACCGATGCGCCACCAAAAACTTCTCAGACCGCAGCCCAGCACCCGGTCCCAAAGCCAAATCAATCTGCCCCATCAAATCCCTCACGCCAGTCAAGCGAAGCCCTTCCCGCACCGAACCCACGATCTTCAGCGGCCCAGAAGAGTCCGCAGAGAGATCCAATCCAGACAGCGCATCCAACTGCCAAACCTGCCCATCCTCCTCCACCAAATCCCGACACCGCCCCACCAACCGATTAAAACCTCCGCCATCAGCCAGCCGCCGCATAGCGGCAGGCAGTCGGCTCCAAACACTCCCCGCAACGGTAGAAGCCGCCCCAAAATACCGAGCAGCAACCCGCTGTCCCTCCATCGTAGGCATCTTCTTCCAACTTTTCCGATCCAAAGGCCCATGTTTCCGCCAAAGCGCACGCCCGTCATCGACATAGCCGATCCACTGCCGACTACTCCCCAAAAACCGCGCTATGCCCCCTTGACGTCCCATAAATATTGTTTGGTGCCCTCAAAACCGGCCCCCGCATCCATTGTTAGAAAATAAAGCTATGCAAATCAATTAAAAAAGTCAAGCCCTTTTGTCATGCTAGGGCAATACGCCACGGCGCACACGGTCGCATGAAAACAAATTGCGGCCCGCGGCCTCCGGCCGCAGGGCCATCCGACGCAAGCCTCTGGCGGCGGCTGCACAACATTACCATTTACACCAAAGATCCAAGGCACCGCACACAGGCGCTACTCATCCACCACCCTCAACAAAAAACCCTCAAAATTGCCCTAAAGGGCAATAAAAGCCACCTCTAGTGCAAACGGCAAGATCCCTCCGCTTCTGCGCCGCGGCGCATCGGTCGGGATGACATTCAGGCCCCAAGCCAAAAAGAAAATGAATTTCACCCCCAACCCAATCTCACCACCCCGCAGAATGAATTACCGTATGCTTCAGCTTACGGCCCCACCACCAACCCAATCCCACAAGCCCCACAGAATGAATCTTCAGATCGCCGCAGGCAATTGCAGTGGCTTTCAAACCACGGACCCCAAGCAAAACAAAGCGCCACACACAGGCCCAACAACTGCTACCTGCTACCTACTACCTGCTACCTACCACCTCAGCCCCAAAACCCCTCAAAAAAACCCAAAAACGCACATCCAAACCATTCCCCTCTCACTCGCCCCGCCTCCCCCTCACCTCCGGGTCTAGACCAACTCTAGGGCAGCGCCGTTCCGGGTCACTTCCGGGTCTCTACCATCTCCGCTGTGGCACTTGGTCAATAACGGTGCAAACCCGCACCAGAGCCGTCCCAAAGAGCATCAAACAATGCAAGCCCAACTAACCACCCCAACACCTGCTACCTGCTAACTCCTAACTGCTACCTCCTCAACCAAACTTCTCCGTTTCCCGTTCCCACCACAATATTCAATTGCCTACATTTGTCCCCACATGAGCTTCTTCAGAGAAACTTCGGCCCTCCTCAAAAAGGAACTGCTCCTCGAGTGGAAACAGAAGTATGCCCTCTATGGCATGCTGTTGTATTCACTGAGCATGGTGTTTGTCGTGTCCATGGCGGTGCAGCGCAACCTGCCCCCACAGGCTTGGAATGTCATTTTCTGGGTCATTCTCATGTTTGTGTCGGTGAATGCGGTGGCCAAAAGCTTTATGGGCGAACGCACTGGGCAACTGCTCTACCTCTACAACCTGGCTGGGCCGCGGGCGATCATCGTCGCCAAGATCATCTACAATTGTGTGCTCATGCTCGGCATCTCGATCGTGACCTTGGTCTTTTTCCTTTTGCTGAGCGGTAGTGGCAAAATCGTGGACCCGCTCCAATTTGGCGTCGTGGTGCTCATCGGCAGCATGGCCTTTGCTGCCAATCTCACACTCGTCTCTGCCATCGCCTCCAAGGCCCAAAATCAGGCTACTTTATTGGCTGTCTTGAGTTTTCCGATCATGGTGCCCGAAATGATCGTGGGCATTTCGGCATCGAGCAAGGCGATCCAAGGCCTGCCTTGGATGGACTCGATGAGTGAAATCATCTTTTCGATATGTTTTGTTGTGATAATCGCCGCAGTCTCTGTTATTTTGTTTCCGTTTCTGTGGAAGGAGTAGATCGATGGATTACAGCTGGAAGTCAATCGCAAGAATCATGCTCGGGATCACCATCCTGGCCTGTTTCAGTTATGCGATCTATGCGGGCCTGAGCGCCAAGGTGCCCTACCAAAACCCCATGAATGGGCAAACGGCGCGTAATTTTTTCTTTCATGTGCCTTTGTGGTTTGGGGCAATGCTCATGGGCTACACCTCTGTCGTATATAGTGTGCTATACCTCCGCAAAAATGATCTCAAGTGGGACATTCGGGCACATGAAGCTGCCAAGTTGATGTTGCTGTTCGGCTTGCTAGGCCTTGCGACGGGCATCGTCTGGTCGCGGGTGACCTGGGGCGCCGACAAGGCAGACACAGATCCACAGGCTTGGTGGCCCTGGGACCCCAAGCAGACGAGTGCACTCACCTGCGTGCTGCTCTATGCTGGCTACATGGTCTTGCGTCGCTCGTTTGACGACACGACGCAGCGGGCCAAGGTCTCTGGCGTTTACAATATTTTTGCGGCGGCCTCCATTTACCCGCTTTTTTATGTGCTCCCCAAGGTCCTCGGCGGAAGACATCCCAATACTGGCACGGATCAAACTGCGCTCAAAGGCTTGACCTCCTCTCAGTTTTCGATCTTTTGGATGGCAGTGCTGGGCGTGATCTGCTTGTCGATCGCGATATTGGATCTGATGGTGCGCTACCGACAGACCAAAATGGCCTTGGAGGCTCTGGAAGATGAGGTCTAAAATGAACAGCAAGGCATGAAACGCGTCAAATATCAAGGAATGCGCATCGGAATGACCACCCTTTTGCTGGCCATGCTCGTGCTGGCATCTCCGCTGACGGCGATGGCCTTCAGCAATGGCACCCCCAATTTCCAAGTGGTGGCCACCGACAGCAGCGGCCATGCCAAAGCTTTACAAAAGGTCGAGCTCCTGCTGGAACTCACCACCGGCAAGCTCGATGGGGAGGCACAGTATGCAGAAACGCACGAGGCGCTCACCGACTCGCACGGGGTTGCGGGCATCGCCATCGGCTTTGGCAAGGCGACTGAGGCGCGGTTTGTGTTTGACAATTTTGACCTGAGCCAAGGCGACGATTTCCTGCGCCTGTCGATCAAGGAAAATGGCGGATGGCGCCTGCTGCTCAACACACAGATGCCCAATGTGCCCAAAGTGCGCAAATGGCTCTTTGCAGAGGAGAAAAGCAATACAGTGATTGCTGTCATGCTCATCGTTTGGCTGGGAATTGCTGTATATTTGCTGATGTCTGGCAGGAGGATGAAACAGCTGGAAAAACAAGTGGCTGCACTGAAACAGCAGCGCGAACTTTGAAGTTAATAACAGGGAAGCGGTCGGGTGCCGTGTCCTTTAAATTAGGAAGACTATGAAAACCGTGAACATTGGTTTGTTGATCGGAATCGCCGCCGTGGCGATGGTAGGACTCTCGGTTTTTGCCTTTTTGGGCAATGCCATCGGTGCCACCCAGTACAGCTCATTTGCGACAGCCAAAGCGACGGGCAATGACGTGCACGTCGTGGGCAGCTGGGTCATGAAGGACCGCGCCATCAACGAGACGAATGCATTCACCTTCTACATGAAAGACACAACGGATCAGGTGTCGCTCGTGAAGTTTTACAATCCCATGCCGGGCAATTTTGAAAGTGCAGACCGCATCGTGGTCGAGGGCAAGTATGAGGGCAATGAATTTGTCGCGGACAACATCCTCATGAAGTGCCCCTCCAAGTACAACAAAGAGGCCAACTTTGAGACCGCCTCTAGCAACTAATATTTTTTACCGCTTCATCGCCTTCAATCGCCATCCATGACCGGAGGATTTTTGGGTTCGCTCTTTGCCACGCTCTCCTTTTCAGGTGCGCTGATGGCAATGATCTCTTTCTACCAAGCCGCCCAGGGCCCCGATGAAGGCAGAAAGACATGGCAGCGCATGGCCACCATTTCATGGTTTGGCCACGTCGTGGGCATCCTCGGGGTGATCACCACGCTGTTTTACCTCATCTATACCCACAACTATCAGTACCACTATGTCTGGAGCCATAGCTCCAACGAGTTGCCGGTCTACTACATGATCTCCTGCTTTTGGGAAGGTCAAGAGGGTAGCTTTTTGTTGTGGACTTTCTGGCATGGTGTCTTGGGCAGTTTGCTCTATTTCACGGCCAAAGGCTGGCGCGACCTCGTGATGTCGATCGTGGCAAGTGTAAATCTGATCTTGGCCTCGATGATCCTCGGTGTGTATGTGCCCGAAGGGCTGGCCAAGGGGCTCTTTATCCTCGCTTTGCTATTGCCCATCGGCTACTTGGTGCGGCAGTTCATGCAGGGCAAAGATGGCATGGCCTCGCGGGGCCTCATCCATATCGGGGCTGTATTTTGTGGCTTGTTTGCGATCCTGATCACGCTACTCGGCAAGACTGGCTTCATGGTCGACGGCTTGGCGACCGTGACCACTCCGGGTACGCCGATCGGTTACCTTTTAGCCTTTTTCTTTGCAGTCCTCGTGGGGATTGCCATCTTGGTCTTGACGATCAGGCACATCGGCAGTGATCAGCGCAAACGACTCGATACCAAGGAATTGTTTGCCCACCTGATCTTGCTCACGCTTACCCTCGCAGTGATGTTTGCTGACTTTGGCACCTGGAAGATTGGCTCATCGCCCTTCCTATTGCTCAAGGATGCGTTCAAGAATGCGCCCATCTTCTCCAGCGACCCCAATTTCATGCCCACCAATGGCAAGGGACTCAACTCGCTGCTGCAGAACTATTGGATGGTGATCCATCCGCCGACCTTGTTTCTAGGATTTGCCTCGACCGTCGTGCCTTTTGCTTTTGTGATCGCGGGTTTGATTCAAGGCAAATATACAGAATGGGTGCGGCCCTCCTCGTCATGGATGATCTTCTCGGTCGCCATTTTGGGTGTAGGTATCATCATGGGCGGATATTGGGCCTATGAGACGCTCAATTTTGGGGGCTATTGGAACTGGGATCCGGTAGAGAATGGCAGTTTGGTGCCTTGGATCTTGGGCATCGCCGCCCTGCATGGCGTCGTGGCCTACCGCAAAAGCAAGTCTTTTCTGCCTTTCACGATGGCGATGGTGGTTTCGGTATTCCTCATGGTGCTTTACAGCACATTCCTTACGCGCAGCGGCATTCTCGGTGAGACATCGGTGCATACATTCACCGACCTCGGCCTCAGCGGTCAGTTGCTTGCGCTGCTGTTTGTCTACATGTTTTTGATTCAGGCCCTCTTTGTGGCGCGGGTCAAGGATTTCCCCGCAGCCGGCAAGGTGATACAATTCAACTCTGCCGAATTTGCTGTGTTCCTTGGAGTCTTGGCCCTGCTGTTTTCGGGCGTGGTGATCACGGTGTTTACCTCATCACCCGTATTCAACAGAATTTTTGGCACACAGTGGGCCCCGGTGAAGGATACGAGCTTCTTTTACTACCGATGGACAGTCTTTTTTGCCATCGCATTGGCCATTCTTTCTGGTATCGGGCAGTTCATGTTTTGGCGCAAGATCCGCAAGGCGACCAAGTGGAATTCGCTGATGCGGCCCTATGCCTTGGCGGTGGCAACGGCGATTGTGCTTTTGTTCGCAATTGCGATCGGCACCGATTGGACCTTTGGGCTAGACGACAACATGGCTACTTGGAAGGCGACGGCGGATGCCGAGACCTCTGGCATACGCGCAATGGCAGGTTACGTGCGCTGGGGATTTTTCCTCTTTTCAGATGAAATCATGCTCTTCAGCGCCCTGTTCATGGTCTTTGCCAACCTCGACATCCTCGTAGGCTTGCTCATCCGCAACAAGCGCACACGCATGGTTTCAGGTGGCTCCATCGCCCACGTGGGCTTTGGCCTCATGCTCATCGGCATCTTTTTCAGCAGCGGTTACGACATCGTCTTGAGTCAAAACGGCAATCCCGATGAGCTGTCTGCGCTGCCCGCCGACGCCCGCAACGACAACGTGATGTTGCAAAAGGGCAAGCCCCGCAACATCAGAGACTTTCAGGTGACCTATATCGGCAAGAAGGAGGCCATCGCCCCCATCAGTGCGCTCACCATCATCCAACAAGACGAGGAGTCTTTCAAGCTGAGGTTTGCAGACTCCACAGGCGATATTTTTGCATTTGTCTTGCCCAAGGATGTATTTACCGGTGCCGATGGCGCGGTGGACTTGTCTGTAGTCGAGACCTTCATCAACGACAAGATCCACTTCCTCAAGCCTAGCCACATCAATGAGCGCACCCTCTATGGCCTGCGGTTCGTGCCGCGCACCAAGGACCCTGTGACACAGCAAGACCTGCTCGACGAGGCCAAGGCATTTGTGCTCTATCCCGAGGCCGAGATCAATCCGACCATGGGCCTGCTCGCCCACCCCTCTCGCAAGATCTACATGAACCGCGACGTGTATGTACACGTCTCGACGGTGACCAAAGACGATGAGGAGCCCGAATTCAAATTCTATGAATTTCAGTTGTCGATTGGCGACACGGTGCAAACGGCACGTTTCAAGCTCATCTTTGACCGCATCAGTTCAGACTCTGTAGAAGGCACCGGCTATCAACTGATCGCCAATGCTCACCTGAGGGTATTTACCGACCTCGGCACGGTGGTAGATGCTGTGCCAAACTATCGCATCGACAACGACAACCGCGTCTCGATCAAGGACGCCTACCTCGATGACCTCTACACCTCAATCGCCTTTGTGGGCGTGGATGCAGCGGCAGGCAAGGTGGGCATCCAAGTGCAGGAGCGTGTGAATCCGCCAGATGATATCGTTGTGATCCAAGCCATCTCCAAGCCTTGGATCAATTTCCTGTGGCTAGGCACCTTTGTGCTCACATTTGGCTTTGGCATGGCGATGGTGCGCCGCATGCGCGAAAACTCATCGGGCAAGGCTGAATCACCAGAAGACGGCGTCGCCGAAATCGGACCACTGACACCTGCCGAGCTTGCCAACGAGGCTGGAGATCATGGCGACCAAGATGCAGGCGCAGTCGACACAGACAGCAATGCCTAAGCAGCAAATCGCGCTCATCGGGGCCGGCAATCTTGCTTGGAACCTTGCCGCCAATTTGCAGGGTAGCGAATTTGAGATCGTGCAGGTATTTTCCCGCCACCTTGACTCTGCCTTCAAGATTTCCAAGGATTTTCCCCATATCGCGGCTGCTTTTGCGCCTTCGCAATTGCGTGCAGACCTGGACCTGGTGATCGTGGCGAGCAGCGACCATGGCATCGCCGACATTGCCCAGACGTTTGCCCCCTACAGTGGCCCACAGACGATTTTTGTGCATACTTCGGGCTCGATTGCGCTCGATGCACTTGCTCCATTTGGAGCGCAAATCGGGGTGTTTTATCCCTTGCAAACCTTCACAAAAGGCCACAAGGCCGATTTCAGCGGTATTCCGATCTTTTTGGAGGGGAATGGATCCGTTTTGGAAACCTTGCAGCGACTCGCAGATTTCCTTTCGCGCAAAGTGAGCGTGCTCGACAGCGCGCAGCGCTTGCAGATCCACATGGGGGCAGTATTTGCCAGCAACTTTGCGAATTTTATGTGGCTCATGGCGGATGACTTGCTCAAGCAGATCGGCCAAAACAACTTGGACGTCTATGCGCCATTGATCCAAGAGTGCATGGAAAAAGCCCTGCGTTATGGCCCTCAAGCCGCCCAGACAGGCCCAGCCCGCCGAGGTGACGCCGTCACGATGGAAAAACACCTGCAATTGTTATCCGCAGATGACGCCGGCAAGTCGGCGCTGTATGCAATGGTTTCAGAGATGATCGCGCAGCGGTTTGGAGCTGGGGCAGCGGAGTAACTTTTTGGGGGAGAATGCGATGCGGATAAGAATGCGCTGCTGGCTGATCTGAGTTCTGGATTGCACACCTGATAATTCATGGCATTCTGGAACGTGTTGAACAGATTTGATCTCGTAGGTCCGCGGATGCATCGCGCACCTACAAGATCAAATCCGTTATTCGGCCACAACAACCCTGATTTTTGCATGGATTGCACAATTCTAATCCAGAATTGAGCGTGGCTATTTGTGTTGGATGATCCTTTGAATCCAGTAGCAGCATGCCGTTTCGGATTTTTCATTTTGATCGGCACCACCTGCATTTCATGCGATGATCGCTCTCATCAAAATCTTGTCGAAACCTGAATATTATCATGCAAAACGCAGTGCTGATTCCAGATTTTTGCCTACATTGAACCGTCTATTTGCTAAAGCCAATTGTCCTAATGCACTCCACCAACAATCTTTTCATTGTAGCTATTGATTTTTGGGCGCCCTCACGCAAGGCGCTAGAGATGGCGTTGCGCTTTGCGGCACAATTTGATGGGCGCATTCTCGCGATACATGTGATCCAAAATGGAGCCCACTACCCCGATGATATTTTGGTGGATGAAGATACGCTGGAGGAGGATCTGCAAAGGGCGCTCGAGCATCTGCTGGAGCCCTTTCGTGACCGTGGTATCTTGATCGAGTCTGAGGTGGTCGAGGGCAAGGTTTCCCGGCAACTCACCGAGGCTATGCACCAACATGATGCAGACGCACTTTTTGTGGGAATGCGTGAAGGCCGCATTTTGGAAGACATTTTCATCGGTGCACATACCCTGCAATTGGTGAAGGCAGCCGAGGTACCGTTGATCGTGGTAGAGCATCTGCCTCATGATACCAAGATTGATCGCTTGCTCATCCCATTTGACCCCAAGTTTGGTATAGAAGGCACGTTGCGCTTTTTGAAGGAACTCGGGCAACCGCTAGGAGAACACATTCAACTCCTCACGGCAATTTCCCCTGGCGAAGATGACAAGACGGCCCTCGCTGCGGCAAGTGCAGCAGTCGAGGCGCTCAATGCCTTGGGAATCGACGATGTAGAAATCGTATATGTCGCTGATGAACAGATCTATGCGGCGATCATGGATCAACTCCGAGATTCCGTCGGCACCTATGATCTGGTGCTGTTGGAGCATCATGACCATGCTTCCCGAGGCGAGCTCACCCTGGGCAGCCTGGTCGAGGATGTCGTCACCAAAGGCAGAATGCCAGTGCTGTGTGCGCCGCGCATTCACAAACGCTAATATTCTGGTCAAAACTGATCGCTTTTTGTGCATTTCACAGGGGCGATGTTGATAGTTCGACTTGGGGACTCGGTTTGCATCGCGTAGTTTTGGCCCTCATTCTGCGCCGAATACATGAGCGATACTGAAAATACTGAAAACGAGCAGCAAGAGAGCAGCATGCAGCACGTGCTGCCCGTCACAGGGCTCTACGAAAGCTGGTTTCTCGAATATGCGAGCTATGTGATATTGGACCGGGCGGTGCCCTATGCCGAGGACGGACTCAAGCCTGTGCAGCGTCGCATTTTGCATGCGATGCATGAGCTGGACGATGGCCGATTCAACAAGGTCGCCAATATCATTGGCTACACGATGCAGTTTCACCCCCACGGCGACGCCGCCATCGGGGATGCGATCGTGAACATGGGCCAAAAAGACCTGCTCATCGAGACCCAAGGCAACTGGGGCAATATCTTCACAGGCGATAGCGCGGCTGCGCCGCGCTACATCGAGGCCCGCCTTACCAAGTTTGCATTGGAGGTAGCCTTTAATGCAAAAACCACCACTTGGCAACTGAGCTATGACGGCCGCAAAAACGAGCCCGTCACGCTCCCGATGAAATTTCCACTGGTCCTGGCGATGGGCGTCGAGGGCATCGCCGTCGGCTTGAGCACCAAGATCATGCCCCACAACTTTTGTGAATTGATCGAGGCCTCCATCCTCTGCCTCAAGGGCCGTCCCTTCAAGCTCTACCCCGACTTCCCAACCGGCGGCATGGTCGACGTGGAGCACTACAACCACGGCAAGCGCGGCGGCAAGATCCGCGTGCGCGCCCGCATCGAGGAGGTCGACAAAAAGACCTTAGTGATCACCGACATTCCCTACGGGCAGACAACCACAAGCGTGATCGACAGCATCTTGAAAGCCAACGAAAAGGGCAAGCTCAAGATTCGCAAGGTCGAGGACATCACCGCCCGCAAAGTCGAGATCACGGTACACTTGCCCGTGGGCGTCGCCACCAACACGGCGATCGATGCCTTGTATGCATTCACTTCCTGCGAAGTGCCCATCAGCCCCAACTGCTGCATCATCATCGATGAAAAGCCCGTCTTCACAGACGTGCGCGAGGTACTCAAGCACAGCACGGAATTCACCAAGGACTTGCTGCGGCAGGAGCTTGAGATTCGCAAAGAGGAGATCGAGGCGAAATGGCACATGTCTTCACTGGAAAAAATCTTCATCGAGAACCGCATCTACCGCGACATCGAGGAGGAAGAAACCTGGGAAGGCGTGATCTCGGCCATCGACCGTGGCTTGGAGCCCTTCAAGCCGCTGTTGTTCAGAGAGGTTGTGTTGGAAGATATCGAGCGCCTCACGGAGATTCGCATCAAGCGCATTTCCAAATTTGACAGCTTCAAAGCCGACGAGGCCATCCGCAGGCTGGAAGAAGAGCTCACGCAGGTGAAGCATGACTTGGCGCACCTCAACGACTACGCGATTGCCTATTTCGAGCACCTTTTGGAGAAATATGGCAAGGGCCGCGAGCGCAAGACTGAGATTCGCACCTTTGACCAAATCGATGCGACCCAGGTCGTGATCGCCAACAAAAAGCTCTATGTCGACTATGAAGAGGGCTTCATCGGTATCGGCAGTTCGCTCAAGACCGCAACATTTGTGTCTGACTGTTCAGACATGGACGATATGGTTGTGTTCTTGAAAAATGGCTCGATGAAGGTGCTGAAGGTAGCCGACAAGGTATTTGTGGGCAAGGGCATCATCCACGCCGGCATTTGGAAAAAGGGCGATGAGCGCACGACCTACCACCTGATCTACACCGACAAAAAAGACAGCCGCACCTATGCCAAGCGCTTTCACGTACAGGGCATCACCCGCGACAAGGAATATTTCCTCACCAAAAGCGATCAGGCGGGCAAGGTGCATTACTTCTCGGTGATGCCCAACGGTGAAGGCGAGACCGTGACGGTCAAGATGAAGAACGACAACAAGTTGCGCAAGACCGTCTTTGACTTTGACTTTGCCGAGGTCGGCATCAAGGGACGCAGCGCGGGTGGCAATTTGCTCACGAAGTTTCCCGTGAACAAAGTCGAATTCAAAAGCAAGGGCCTGTCGACCCTCGGTGGCATCAACATCTATTATGACGATGCCATCAAGCGGCTCAATACCGATGGCCAAGGCGAACTTGTGGGCAATTTCAAAGGGCCCGACAAAATCCTCGTGCTCTATGCCGAGGGCTATTACGAGTTGCGCACGTTTGAGGTGACCAATCGTTGGGAGGGCCGCGGCAAAATTCTGGAAATGTGCAGGTTGGATCCCGAAACGGTGGTGACAGCCGTGCATTTGGATGGGGAATCGGGCCGCTCATTTGTGAAGCGCTTTCACATCGAGACCACCTCAATCGACACCAAATTCACGTTCATCAACGAAGGTGAGGCCTCCAAGCTGTTGTTTGCCACCACCAAAGAAGCGCCGATCGTCGAGATCAAATTCACCAAAAAGACGGTGGATGAGTTGGTGCTAAACCTTGAGGAATTTATCGATGTGAAGGGTTGGAAGGCGACGGGCAACAAACTCACAGAAGATAAGATCCGCAAGATCGACATGCTGAGCTTTCGCGAGCCAAAGGTCGCCGAGTCCAAGGCCAAATCGGCCGATATTGAGGATGCCGACTTTGACGAAGGTGATGAAAAAGACCCCAACGACATCCCTTTTGAAATTGTCGATACACGTGGCGACGAGGATGCAGACGAGGGCACCGAGGATAAGAAAAAGCCCAAAGGCAAGGACACTGATCAGATGTCATTGTTTTGATTATAAATAGATTCCCGAGCTGAATGCGCTTTTGCATCAGCTCGGGGATTCCCTTCTAATTTCGTGCAATGCAGGCGTTGCAAAGATGAACATGAGGGCAAATGATCATCAATCGTTTGTGAAACCCTTGAAAATATGGCTTGATTTGGCTACCTTTGTGGCAGTATATGTTGTTACAAGCCTCTTGCCTTTACAATCTTATTAAAAAAACATATTTGATTGAGATGAAAAACTACTTCACACGTTTTGCAGCAATGCTATTGCTTTTCGCTTGCTTTATCTTCCTACACAGCTCAGCAACTGCCCAGTCGTTGCTCGGCTCACCTACAGATTTTGGATACACCGCTGGTAGCCATTGCCAAAACGCTGGCATCCTGACACCTACCTACATCACCACATCGGGAGGAGTTTTCTCCGCTCCCCAAGGAAACATCACCTTCCTCAATAATTCCACCGGCCTGATCGACTTGGCTGGGTGCAACCCTGGCACGTGGCAGGTACGTTATGTGCTTTTTCCTGACAGCACGACGCGTGTAATCACCATCCTTGCAACCGATGACACCCGCTTCGCCTACATCCCTGATACCGCTTGCATCGGCGGCGCTAGTGCGATGACACCTGTCGTCTTGGGGCTTTCAGGCGGCACTTTTGCTGCATCACCTTCTTTTTTGGTGATCGATTCCGCCTCTGGAACGGTGGACGTGAACAACTCAGCTACGGGTACCTATTTTGTTTCCTACTCCACAACCGGGCAGTGCCCATCTACTGGGATGGATACCATCGTGATTCAAAACATGCCCGATCCATTCTTTAACTACGCCCAGAATGAATACTGCGCAATCGGTACGGCAATGCCTGCTACCATTGCCGCTCCTGGCATCGGCACGTTCAGTGCACTGCCATCTGGTCTCTTGATAGATCCAATTTCTGGAGAGATTCAGTTGGGCAGTTCGACGGCTGCCACCTACACCATCACATACGCGATCGGTGGTGTTTGCGCTGGCCAATTTACACAGACCGTCAATGTCGTCGAACCATTTCAAGGTTTTGTGGTCATGTATACCCCTGATACCGTCTGCCAGGCAAGTGGCCAGATCACACCCGTCGTTATCGGACCATCCCCTTTGCTATTTACCTCCTTGCCTGGATTGGTATTGGATGCAGACAGCGGCAGCATCGACTTGACGAATAGCGCCCCTGGCACCTATGGCATCACCGCTACCGCCAGCGGCGTATGCGCTGAGACCTTTACAACATCGATCACGATTTTGGACAGCACCCAAGTGACCCTGACCCAGTCGGGCGACACGCTGTTTGCGCCAGGCCCCGGCAGCAACTACCAGTGGTACTCGACGACGGGCGCGATCACGGGCGCTACCAACGATTTCTTCGTCCCAACAACCAACGGCAACTTCCAAGTGCGTTACCAACGCCAAAGCGATGCCTGCGGCACCATCGGCTCCTTGCTCTTCACAGCTGCCGCCTCCCCAAGCACTTGGTTGGCAACCAGCCGCATCTACCCCAATCCTAGCAATGGTATGATCCGCTACGACCTGAGCCTGCTGCGCCCCGGCAAGCTCGACTGGGCTGTCTACAATGCTGTCGGAAACGTGGTGCGCACTGGCCACCTTGGCCAGTCGGCACGCAATTTCCAAGGCCAATTGGATTTGAGTGAATTGCAAGCTGGCACCTACTTGTTGCGCCTTTCATCCGCTGAGGGCGTCGCAACAGAGAAAATCGTAATCATGCGCTAATCGATCTTTGGCTGCATAAAAAGAGCGCAATGCGGGTATCCAATCCGGCATTGCGCTCTTTGCTTTAGAGGGCCTAGGCTAAGGATTTGAGGTAGGCGTCGATGCATTCATCTGCCGCAGCAGCCAAGCGTGCCAGCAACCAACCAAGGTCTGCTGCCTCAAACTCTCCCAACAGCTCAGGATTAGCCTCCCAAAACGATTGCATTGCATCATCAATCAAGGCTGCATGGATGGCGTTGCGGCGCTCCTGGGTCGCACCCAGCAGGCTTCCGATCTTGGAAAATGTACTTTGAAGGCGCTGTTGCGTGACATAGCGCCGCAACTCGGGCACGATGTAGAGCAAGCGCTCGCTCGCCGACGCACCCGCATGCTGGTAGGACCACGCTTGTGCCTCGTGAAATTGTTCCTCGGCAAACTCCTTGTTTTTGATCTTGAAAATCGGCCGCAATTCACCTTTGGCAGTCTGCACGACGATGTTGTGCAGCGGCTTGACGACGATGCCCTCCACCAGGTTGGGCACGATGGCAGGCAGCCCCAAGATAGCAGGCACCTTCGAGTCAAATCTTGTATCAAAAAACAAAGCTTGGTTCAGCGTGCCAATGAGCAATGGCCGCGCAAAGGGAACCTCACAAGCGGCACAATAGCGCATCACATCAGCGTAGTCGAGGTATTTCCGACTTTCGTCTGCCTCCACGGCGATGTCAAAAACGCAAAATTCTATTGTTGGCGAATAATGGATGCCCGTCTGTATGGCCTGCACGCGCGCCTCGGCAGGGACATCGCCATGCGGATAGTGGCCGCCATACAATTCCCCATAGACGGTAGCTATTTGGAAAGCATGGTCTTTGCGAATGTGCTCAAACAGACGCATAATCCCTGCATCCAAACGCTCGGCAACGAGCTGGAATCCGAAGAAATCGTCTGTCCAACGCAATAGATCCTTGCGTTTTGCATATTTCAGTGTGTCGCCTTGGAGGACGAAGCTGAAGTTGGCACCGTGGATTTTTTCTGTGACGACCCAAGTCGCCGCATCGAGGCGCTTGGTGGTCACCAAGTCGAGCCCGAGCTTTTGTAGGCTCTCGGGCATTTTTTCAAAGGCTGTAAAACCACTCATTGGGTACAATCTTGTTGTTCGGGGGCAAAAGTAGGCGAATGCCGGCTGTCAAACCCTACCATTCAGGGCCGATAATCGTGGATTGATGGCGAATTATTGGCGGTGGGCCTGTTTTTACGCACATTTGCGGCATGGAAACGAAGCGCGACCTAGCTTATGACAAATCGCTGGCTTTGATCCCCTACCTCAGCGCGCAAATTGAAACGCCGATGGATTGGGATCGCGCCAAAAATCGACTCACCGGCCTCTGGCAGGGCCAAACCTTCTCTTTTCGGCTTCCAGTACCGCTTCCGATCCCAGAGGAAAGGATGCCACTCGCAACCTATTTAGCAATGGTTCCAGCGATTCCGCCGAGCTATTTGCTGATTTTGATCCAAGCCGGACACAGTGCGTTGGCCTATTTTGAGGATGGCGACATGCTGCACCACAAGGTCATTAAGAAATATATGGTGCGTGGCAATGGTCGCGCCCAAGTGGGTTATTTGCAAAGTCGGGGCAAAAGCAAGGCTGGGAGCCGCGTGCGCCTCGCCAATACAGTCTCCTTTTTTGAGGACATCAATGAAAAACTGCGGGAATGGGACTGCACGGACGATGCCGTGCGTATTCTCATCAGTTGCGGGGAAAAATTGCGACCGCTTTGGTTTAGCAGCCACGTGACCCCACCATTCGACAAAGACGATCCCCGCATCACCAAAGTACCGCTCGACGTGCAGCGACCCGATTTGGAGGAACTCACCAAAATCAATAAAGTACTGCTCAAAGGCCGCTGGGAAGGTCCCGCGGAATTGGTAGATGCTTTTTTTGCGACTTTGATCTAGGATTGGTTTGTTTTCCATCGATGGATCGGCGCGCATCCATTCACTCCCCAAAATCTGCTATCTTTCCGTGAGATGCGTATTGACGGTAGGCATATCCCCTTGGCATTTGCGATTTCCAGCTTGGGAATCGTGCCGCTGCTTTTTTGGCCTGCGACCAACGATCCGATTTTGTACATGCAAATGCTGGGTTGCATCGTATGCAGCGCTGTTTTTGCTTTGGTGATGGCGCGACAAGCAAAGTCTCCCATCAAATTGCCCACGATGATCTGGTGGCCAATGGCTGCCTTGGCACTACTCGCCGGCCTGTCTGCGATGTGGGCGCTGAATGCCTCAGAAGCCCTTTTCGTGGCCGTGAGATGGATGAGCATCGGGAGCTATCTCTTGCTCTGCCAAATTTTGCTTACCCGTTGGCCAGATAGCCTATTGCAAATTTTCAAGGTGATCATGGTCGCGCTCAGCGGGCTGGCAATCTTCGGCTTGTTGCAAGCAAATGGCATCCACATTTTCAACCTCAGCGACGGTCACAATTCACCGACAGGCTTTCAAGCGAATCGCAACTTTTATGGAAGTGCGCTCTTTTTGGGCATCCCCTTTAGCATCTATGCCTTCTTTCGCAGCGCGCTGGGTTGGAAAATCGGAGCTGTAGCAGCGATTGCGCTCATGATCGTCGGCATCGTTGTGGCAGGCACGCGCTCGGCATTGGTGCCGTTGCTTTTGGCCGCGATCTTGTTTCCCCCTGTGATCATTGCCAAGCGGCTGAAAGGGAAAATGCGCCTCTTCGCGGGATGCATTTGGTTGCTTATCGTTGTCGTCTCATTCTGGGCAAGCTCATTTGTCCTCAAGAAAAAAGAGGCCAAAATTCACTATGCGCTGCTTTGGGAGCATGGGAAAATCGTAACTCCCAATAGCAGCAGTTTGGATTTCAGGCTGATCGGTTGGCACCATTCGATCACGATGGGCAAGGAAAGGCCATTGCTCGGACAGGGGGCTGGGAATTGGAAAATGGAAATCCAAAGGTTGGGGCTGCAAAGTTTTGACGAGGATGGCAATTTCGGGATGGTGGTGCCGCTGCATCCCCACAATGAGTTTTTGGTGACGTTTGCAGAGTTGGGGGTGCCGGGCTTGATGTTGTTTTTGGCGATCTGGGGAATAGGAATCGGGGGAGCGATGCGCATGATGCACAACCGCAATGGACAGCATGACAGCCTTCTGGGTGCGATTTTGCTCCTTGCGTGGCTGGGCATACTGGTCGATGCCAACTTCAGTTTTCCCTTGGAGCGCCCGCTGCATTTTATGCTTTTTGGCTTGCTGCTTGCACTTTCCATGCAGGGTTGGCGATCACAAACCATTTCAGCAAACAGGCTCAGAATCCTGTTGATGGGGGCATTCTTCCTTTTGCTTTTTGCTGGGGCGAATGTCGCGTCCCGCATGGTGGTGGATGTGCAGATCAGACAGATCAGGGATGCGAAAGCGCTGCATCAGCCTCAAAAAATACTGAAATTGGCGCCCAAAGCCACCAATTGGGCAACGCAGATCGACCCTGTGGCGGCGCTCTCCATCGACTGGTATGTCACCATGGCCGAGATTGAGCTCGGCCACCTAGACCTGGCCATGGCTGCGATCGAACGCGCATCGCAAATATCTCCCAACCACCTCGCCCAACGCAGCGCGCGTGCAAGCCTACTGGACATGTCTGGTCGCTCGCGAGAAGCCATCGATGTACAATCCGAGCTCCTGACCGTCTATCCCAATTTCACCGAAGGCTGGATCAATCTGAGCATCATGCAAGTACATGCAGGTCGCCTCACCGACGCACGCGCATCCCTAGATCACGCAGTGCGCGCTGAAATGCCTGCGGCCTACGATCAAGTCGATAATGTTTTGAGGCAATCCCAACATTGAACACCAGTTTTGAATGTAATTTCCGTGTTAAAACCGCATTAGCATATCCCTGAAAATGCCCATACAATTGGCTATGCTTTGGAGGGAATGGATAAAATGGCCTATATTGCCCCTGTTTACCGAATAAGAAAATATGAGTAGCGATATCACGTCACTTGAGCCCCAGGCACTTTGGTCCCATTTTGCAGCACTCAATGCTGTGCCTCGCCCCTCCAAAAAGGAGCAGCGCGTCATTGCTTTCATGCGGCAATTTGGAGAAAGCCTCGGCTTGCCTACCACCGAGGATGCCGTCGGCAACGTGATCATTCGCAAGCCGGCGACACCCGGGCTTGAGCAGCGCGCCACCGTCGTGATGCAAGGCCACCTCGACATGGTGCACCAAAAGAATGCCGACACGACTTTTGACTTTGATGTGCAAGGCATCCAAATGTACATCGACGGCGACTGGGTGCGCGCCAAAGGCACGACCCTCGGCGCAGACAACGGCATCGGCGTTGCTGCCATCATGACGATTTTGTCATCCACCGACATCCCCCACCCTGCGATCGAGGCATTGTTTACCATCGATGAGGAAACGGGCATGACGGGTGCCATCCACCTAGAGGGCGGCCTGCTCCACGGAAGCGTGATGCTCAACCTCGATACCGAAGACGACCGCGAACTCACCATCGGCTGCGCAGGCGGCATCGACGTGACCGGCACTGGCCGCTACGCGACCGCCGCCGCGACGGGCCTGCAGGGCTATAAAATCATCGTCAATGGCCTCACAGGAGGCCATTCGGGTATGGACATTCACCTCGGCAGAGGCAATGCCAACAAGCTCATGAATCGCATCCTCGCCCAAGCCACTGAAAACTTGGGCCTCCGCATCCACAGCATCGATGGCGGTAGCCTGCGCAATGCGATCCCCCGCGAATCGGTATCGATTCTGGGCATCGCAGCCGACAAGGCAGCAGCCTTGGAAGCGTTTGTAAAAGCCGAAGGCGCAGCAATCGCTCTGGAATACCACACGACGGACCCCAATTTGCAAGTCCAAATCGTAGCCAACGATGCGCCTAGCGTCGTGCTGGATCAGGAATTTCAAGGTCGCCTCTTGCGCGTCTTGGCAGCCGTGCAAAATGGCATTCACCGCATGAGCCCAGATATTGCAAACTTGGTACAGACCAGCAACAACCTCGCACGCGTGCTCGTCGCCAACGGCGAGTTTTCGATCCAATGCCTCACCCGCAGCTCGGTCGACACCGAAAAGATGGACCTCGCCCGCAGCATCACCGGCACCCTGCAACTCTGCGGAGCCGATGTGGCCACAAGTGGCAACTATCCCGGCTGGACGCCCCGCCCCGAAGCCACGATCGTGAAGCTGATGAGCAAGCTCTACACTGACACCTTCGGCCACGCCCCCAACGTCAATGCCTGCCATGCCGGCCTAGAGTGCGGCATCCTCGGCAAAAACTATCCCGATATGGAGATGATCTCCTTTGGCCCCAATATCGTCGGTGCACACAGCCCCGACGAGCGCTGCCAAGTGAGCTCAGTCCAGAAGTTTTGGGGATTGTTGCTGAAGACATTGGCGGCGATTCCTGCCTGATTCACCTAGATTTCAATCAACTATTTCACCGTCGCTGTTTTCAAAAATGATCACGGCAGATGGGTGTTGGATTTTTAGGACTGGCAATCGGCCACTTGGATCGTTGTGTACATAGTCAAAAGTGAAGCGCTCGCCAGGTGTAAGCAATCGATTTTCCAAGGGAATCAAAGTCAAATGCTCCTCGGATTCATATCTGTAACAAGCAATCTGATTCAAGACGATGGCGAGATCCCGTTGATTTTCCACGGTCAATCGGAAGGCCTCGCCTAGACCTTCCAATCGAAAAGCCAATCCTTGGAACAAACACGATTCATTCAGGCTGGCCCAGATGATTTGCTCCTCGATGTTGAGCAGCTTTTTGATCAGTACATCTACATCTGTGAAGGGATTCAAATCAAAGATTGGGCTATCCTTTTTTCGTTGTTGATGACGCAACCAAGCAGCATTGGTCAGGGCTGTAGGGATCAAATGCCTGACCTTGGGATAGAGATCGTAATCGGCTTGCTTTCCGTATGCGGGCAGGTAGTGCTGCGAGCGCAATCGACCGCACACACACAACGTTCCCAAGCAATCTGCCTCATGCAAGCCTGTTCCGCAGCCGAGCGGTTTCTTGCCGATGCGGCATTCGGACTTCAAAAACGCATTCGCATTGCGCTCAAAATGAGCCAAAACCCAATGCTCAAAGGCGATACTGGAAAAGGCAACATTCAAAGGTTTGCCCAGTTTATCTGATTTTGCGAGCGAGAAAGCCTCTTGGTGCAGGGAGTAGCCATCTTTGTCAAAGACGACCCAGACTACATCATAGTCTGCAGACCGCTCCTTGGCTAGCCGCACCAATTGCAAGGCAGAAGTCTTGGGATTTTGATCGTTGGGAGCATCGCGATCGGGATAGACGGTGATTGCCCAGCGACCATCTTCTTCGATTTCCTCCTTGAGTCGCTCAAAATAGGCATACTCGGTCGCTGTCCCTTCACATGCGATCAATACCGATACCGGAGGGATGCGCTTATGACTACGCATCGCCCAAGATGAACTCGATCTCTTTGATATGGGGCTGCCCGCCAAACTTGCCCGTGCGGTACCAATTTTCAAAATTGGTATCGTCGCGAGCGCCTTCTACGTCACCGGCTTGAAAGATTTCTGTTTCACCAAACTTGTCTTTCTCCACAAACCAGATTTGGTCTTTGCGAAAAACGTCTCTATCCAGCAGGGTGACTTCATGCGTGGCAAATATCAGTTGTGCATTGTGTTCATTGCTGATGTTGTGGTTGAAAAGTCGCACGAGAAATTTGCACAATTTGGGGTGCAGGCTGTTGTCCAGTTCATCCACGATGATGACGCCGCCTTTTTCCAAGGTCTGCAAGATCATTCCTCCGATTGCAAACAACACATTTGTCCCAGCTGACTCTTCAATCATGTCGACCAATTGGGTGCCGACCTCATGCCCGTCTCGATAAGTTTTGTGAATGGCTACAGTCTTGCGGTTGAATTGCTCTGGCAATCTCGATCTCACCCTCTCCAGATGCCTGTCCAAAATCCCATAGTTTTCCTCGATGGATTCCATGGATTCTATCCCTTCGATCCGGGTATCTGATATGCGAATGAGCTTTGAGAGCTTGCTCTTGAGCTTGGCGCCTTCTGGCTTCGAGATTTCTTTAGTGACTTTGACGCGAATGTCTTCTAGTCTAAAATTGTCGAGCACGTTGAGCACGACCATTCCACTGAAATAGAGGTAGATCGGTGACAGTTGGTCATGGGGAACCTCTGTGCCAAATTTGGATAAAAAGGACTGGTTTTTGAAAACATTGGGGGGAATCAAGCGACCTTTGAGGGCCTTGCCTTTTTTGATGAGATGCACGTTTTCGCCATTCGCTTTACGTTCAAAGAGGTTTGCTGGATAACCGCTAGGGTAGAAATCTAGTTTTTCGAATATGATTTCGTCCTCATTGAATTGGAGTTCATAATGGTAGCGAATGTTGTCGAGCCCGATGAAGTGAATCTTGAAGCTTGTGGGTTGGTTGCGGCTGTCTTCATCAAATCGAAAGGGTTCATACCAGTCGATCGGTTCATCCATTGCCAATTTGGCTGTTTGGGTAGCCACCATCCGCATGGCATAAAAAGCCCGAATCATATTGGATTTACCCGAAGCGTTTGCGCCATAGATGACTGCTGACCTTACGAGTCTCGTGGGTTCACTCGCTCCTATGGGATTGACTTCGCAGGTATTCTCGTTTTTACTTTTGCCTGCATCGGCGATCATGGAAAAGGTTTGCTCTTCTTTGATCGACCTGAAGTTTTGTATGCTGATCTCGAGTATCATTTCCGCTACTTTTTCTACTTTCTACAAATTTACTACACTTTCATTGATTTTTAGCACACCACAAAATTTATTTCACACAAAAACACCGCCCAATCCTAGGATCCAAGCGGTGTCTTTAATTCCCGTGAAAAATCTAAAGAACGTATTCAAGTCTTGCGGTGATTTCCAAGTGGCCTGTGGTTCGCTCATGGCGTCACCAAGGACACGATCACCGTTATGAGGTGGAGGACCGCTCGACCGCCCTGAGGCAGGAGCAGTCCTCCGGGGGCTTCTTTAGTTGGTGATGGTCACTGCGGGCAGACCAACCCAATCTTTGTATTCTGCGGTATAATAGAGGTAGGCGCTGCTGGCGGGAGCTGTGTATTGACCGGGGATCTCAGCTTTGAGGTCCAGGTTGATGTTGCGCACTTCGCCGGGTGCCATTTGGCGGTAGTAGCAGACCACGTTGTTGCCAGTGATCTCATAGAAGTCGACGACTTTTTTCTCGACCATCTCCTTGAGCTGCCAAGGCTGTGCGCTCAATCCTGCTGGCAGGCCGATGATGGCCATGGTCATCGGTTGGCCTTCTTTGGTGCGGTTGGTGAGGGTTGCGCTCAGGCGCACCGTGCTGCCCATGCTCACTTGCGTGGCGCTGAGCTTCGTCGTGAGACCCACCACGCAATTCTTGCTGGAATTGGGCAGGTTGGTATTGTAGTCGACGGCGACGCTGTAGGGCAATGGGTTTTTCACGCCTTTGTAGTTCACCGAGATGCTGTGCTGACCCTGGCCGAGGTAGGCTTCCAAGCCTTTGATCTCGACAGCCTCGCGGCGGCCAGCCTCGTAGGCTTGCTCGGCGACCTTCTTGCCGTCGATGTGAATCTCGATGATGCCTGATTCATCGGTTTTTTTGGCATACTTGGTGTACTCGACCATGGCTTTGAGGCCCAGAATCGTGCCTTGGGTGCTGCCGAATCCGCCAGCGCCAGAGCGGGCACCGACGATGCTTTGCACCGCAGTTTCGAGCCCTTTGGGATCGGCTTTGCCGCTTTTGATCATGGCGAGCACAGCCAGGGAAGTCGTCTCGACGGTAAGGCTGATGCCGCCGCTCCTCGTGATCGAACCTTTGGTTCCGGTGAAGGTGCCGTCGCCTTTTTGGGTGGCCATCATGGCGGCAAGTGCTTGCTGACCTTTGGCGATTTGGTTCAGGTTGAACATCGTGTTGGCAACCAATGCGAGCTGATAGGCGTCTTTGTCCTTGATCGCTGCATCAAAAGCTGCATTCGCCTCGGGCATGATGTTTTTGTTGCCGGCTTCGCTCAGCGCATAGACCACGTAGGCATTGGTGACATTTTGGTCGGCATAACCAAACTGGTCGATGGCCTTGCCGCTGCGCTGGAATCCGCCTTTGCCGTCGCGGCGGCTCATGAGCCAATCGCTCGTGCGCTGGATCATGCCTTGGTCCACGCCATCCATGACCTTGCTGTAGTCTGCAAACTGCATCAAGCCGTAGGCGGTGAGGGCCTCGTGGCCGGGGGCGGCACCAAACCATTCGTAGCCTTTTTCCTTGGTTTCAAAGGTCGTGAGGCGCTTGTAGCCGCTGGAGAGCAGGTCGGTGGCGCGCTTCATGATGGCGTCGTCGACTTGGCCTTGTTCCTTCATATAGCTCATCACCATCGCATTAGGATAGCTGCTCGTGCTCGTCTGCTCAAAGCAACCATAAGGTTCGCGCAAAATGCTCTCGATGCCTTTGACCAAGTCGCTCACCACGCTAGGGTAGGCCGTGAAGCTGGCGCTGATTGAGCCGGGCACCACGTCTGAGATCCCGAATTTGTAGGTTTTGTCACTTTCACGACCTGCAAATGACAGCGCGACCGGAAATCCTTGGGGCACGATCTTGAGCTTTTGCTCAAATGCATCGGTGTGGCCAGCGCCTGCAAAGGCGATGTTAAATACGCTTTCGCCTGGGAGATGCTTCACTTTGTAGGCCAGATTCACTGTTTGGGCCATGCCTGCAGGAATGCTGATCACACTACCCGTGGCCACGAGCGGCTCCAAGCCTGCTGGTGGAATCACGTGGAGCGAACCAGTGAGCGTGGCGTCGGTATTGTTTTTGAGCACGACAGGCACGACCATATTGTCACCCGTTGCAACCTCGACGGGCACGCGGGCTTGCATGGAGAATGGCAGCTGCGTGAAGAAGACCATTTCTCCATGGCCCACGGCGCCATCGACCGAGATGCCCTCTGCAATCGCACGGAAAGAGCTGATCTCATCGCTGTTGTAAAACTCCAACACAGACTTGCCCGTGCGATCGACCTTTACATTCGGCTCCCAGAAGATCGTCTGCCGAAAGTCGGTGCGCTTGTCGGGGGCGGTGTATGCTGCACCTGCGTAGACAGGTGCGGCAAACTGGCGGGCACGGTAATATTGGACGGCTTGTTGCTGGTTTTCAGCTGCCTCGTCATCGGCGAGCATGATGAGGCCGGCGCGATTGTCGACGACGATCGCATCACGGAGGTTGGCATCGCCATCCTCTTCAAAATTTGCCATACGGTCGCCCTTGGGGTCGCCTTTTTGTTTTTGATCGGGATTTCGGTCTTGCGGCTCGATGCCGTCGTCGTCCATGGCGATGTTTTTCTTTTCTGTAGCCTTGGTCGCGGCGACTTCGGTAGCAACCTTGGTTTGCACAGGGGCCTTGGCAGCCTCCTTACCCATCATTCTTGCCGGGGCTGCGGTCTTCAAATCAGCCTTGCCTTCTGCCATCGCCATCTTGCGCATGACCGGGGCGGGGGCACCGACAGCTGCGGGGCGGGCATTGCCTGCGGCACCAAACAAGACGACGCCTTTCTGCACCGGCCTGTCCATTTCAGCCTCTTCATTCACCATGTCAAATCCACCGTCATCCTCGGCAGCACCCATCGGCATCTGGCGGTACATGTTTGCAGGATACAGGTAAACCATCAGGTTTTGGTTGTAGTCGGCGACGCCAGGGCGCTGCTCTTGGTATTTGTCTGCGGTCACGATGATGCTGTTGTCTAGGCCGAGGTCGAGCTGATCGATCGCGAAGTGGCCCTCTTTGTCGGTGAGTTGGGCGACTTTGGAGTTGGGGGCCATGATGCTGGCGTGGGGCAATGGTTGACCCGTGTAGGCGTCGACGACGGTGCCCCGCACGAGGGCGCGCTCACCTTGGTTCACGAGCATGGGCAGGTTGTCGCCCAGCACTTGCTCCCAGGTGAAGCGTCTCCATCCGCTGGTAAGCATGAGGTAGTCCATGGCGGCGAGGGACTTGGCCTCTTTGGTATCGAAGTAGAAGCGCGGCTCCTCGACTTTGCTTTTCAAATCTGGCTCGAGTAAGAGCTGGCTCAGGATAGTGCCCGATTTGTCGTCGGCAAAGCTGAGCATTTGGTCATTCACGACGGCGAGGGAGAGCTGGGCAGGCATCGGCATGCCGCGTTCGTCGGTGACTTTCACGGTCATTTTGACCTTTTCGCGGGGCAGGTATTTTTCCTTGTCGGTCTTGAGCTCGACTTTGAGCTGGCGGTCGCGGTTCACAAAAGCGAGGCGTTCGCAGCGCTGGATGCCTTTGGCATCAAAGAGGGTGAGTTGGGCCACACCCATCGGGAAGGCCGTGAGGGGGATATTTACTTCGGTTTTGCCGGGCAATACATCGACTTGGCTTGCCCAGTAGACCTCGCCGCGCACTTGGGCCACAAGACTCAGAGCCTCAGATTCGGTCGAACGGATCACAACACCCATTTCCTTGCCATCGACATGGTCCACGTTCAGGATATAGCCGCGTGGCATGGGTTCTGGGAGTTCATATTCTTGCGTGATGCCTTCAGGCTTGGTGATTTTGGCTTTGAAAGTCTGCCCGGGGGCCGGGTTGAAGGCAAATGCGCCCATGCCTTGGTGAAAGGATTTAAAATCTG
Organism: Bacteroidota bacterium; assembly: GCA_031424495.1. Taxonomy (GTDB): domain Bacteria; phylum Bacteroidota; class Bacteroidia; order J057; family JADKCL01; genus JADKCL01. Next base: position 28,754 of record JANPHP010000220.1, read on the forward strand.
CGATTTTGGCACCATTTTGATCGACGACCATGCCCTCGATGTCGGCAGGCTTGCCAAATTCATTCATGGCGCGAAAGGCGATTTTGCTGCCGAGGCTGTAGACGAGGTCGCCACCTTCGGGAAAAAATTGCAGGTCGATCTTGTTGAGCACGATGGGCACGCTGCGTGAAATGGATTCCGTGAGGCCATTGTAGGCGATCATCACGTTCACAAGGCCATCGTTGGTTTCGAGTTTGGTGGGAAGGGTAAATTTCAGTTTCGCTTTGCCTTCGCCATCGGTCGTGCCTTTGAGGTCCACGTAGTTGTTGCCAGCGAGGCTTACTTTGTAGGTGAATGCATGGTTGCGGAGTGGCTGGTTGTCATTGCTTTGCAGATCCAGGCTGGCCACGACCTCATCACCTGCGCCGACGGCCTTGCGGTCGAAGTCGAGCTTCATCTTAAGATTGGGCAGTACGACATTTTGCACTTGGAGTTCTTTCTCAAAGACAAAGCCGTCCTTGTTGTTTTCTTGCCATTTGGTATAGGCCCTCACCTTGTACATGCCGCCCAGCATCTCATTGTCCAGGTGAAAATCGCCTTTGGCGATGCCGTCGTGGGCGACGAGTTTCATCTTTTGGGAGACATTGCCCTTGGGGTTGATGAAGTCCACATACAAGATGTCGCTCTTGGTGCTCTTGTGCATCGTTTTGCCGTCACGCACATAGGCTGCAAACCAAATATCATCGCCGGGATTGTAAAACGGCTTGTCAAACTGGAGATAGACCCTGTCTTCGGGGGCATGTTCGTTGTATTTGTCCAGTTTGGTTTCAAGCTGGGTGATGAATGGATTGATTTTGATCGGGAAGCCGTTGCCTGCGGCTGTGATCAACAGCATGACCAAGATCCCCGCCCCCGCGAAGAGACCTGTGCTGAGCATTTTTTTGGGTGAAAGTTTCATTGTAGACTTTTTTTATTCCTGAGTGAGCCTTCGGATTTCCTTTGATGGCAATAGGGTGCAGGCCAGAACCGCATTCCACACGGAGGAATGAAAAAAAGTTGAAGAAATCTATAGACTCAGGCTAAAGTGCTGTTTTTCAAGACGAATGACCATCAAATCTGGCTCATCCCTGCGTAATCAATGCATTCGACCAATGAAAAAACAGGCCAATGAAAGCCAATTTTTGTGTCAGCTTGTTCATTCCCCAACGAAAAAATGCCTCGAAAGAAATTCCCCTTTGCTCCGAGCTATTAAAATCCGCCCTCTGAATCGCCGCCTTGGCGCTCCTCGCTGCGTTTGCGTTTGTTGGGGCTCGCCTCTGCCTTGCCGAAGCGGTAGCTGAAGGTGACGTAACCGATGCGCGACTCGCGCTTGCGGTAGTTGTTGGAGATGATGGTGTCAGTGTCGGCGCAGATCTTGAAACGCTGGGTGTTGAAGACGTCGCTCAACCGCAGATTCAGGCTGCCCTTGCCCTTGAAGAGGTTTTGTTTCACCGAGACATCTGACCCAAATGTCGCCGCAAAAACGCCTTGCGGTCCATATCGTGGCGAACGGTAGTTGGCTCCAACTTGCAAGCTCGTGCGCTTGCCGATGAAAAATGTGCTGCTCATTTGCCCGGTCATGCCCAAATTGTCTACGGTGAGATCAGGCTCCAAATTGGAGGCATTCATCACTGTGCGGAAAAAATTCAGGCTCAGCATACATTCCATCCATTTGGCTGGCTTCATTTCCCCGATCATTTCCAAGCCATAATTCTGACCCGACAACAGATTCACAAATGTCACGATCAGAGTGTCGCTATTGGGGGAGATCGGCTCGAAATAGCGTGTTTGGCTATTGGTCATGTATTTGAAATAGCCCGTGCTGCTCAGGCTGCCCCATTTGTATTTGGCGCCCCAACTCAGCTCAAATGCATCGATCAACTCGGGCAATAGGAAAGGATTGCCCACGCGACGGCGCTTGGGATTGGTGTAGTCGGTGAAGGGATTGAGCTGCTCTGTCGTGGGTCGGTTGATGCGGCGGCTGTAGCTCAGGCGCAAATCGTGGCCCGTCTTGGGCCGATAATTGATGTAAGCGTTGGGGAATAGCTTGAAATAATCGTTGGTATAGTCCATGTCGGAACCCAGCACCTGCGAGCGCGTGAACGCTTGCTCGGCCCGCAAGCCGACCTGCATGCCCACCCGCGTGCTCAGCGTGCGTCCCCAAATGCCATAGGCTCCGAGGATGCGTTCGCGGTATCTGAAGGTGTTGTTGAGGAGCGTGTCGCTCACAAATTGCTCGCTGTTGTGGTCGAGCGTCTCAGAGAGGAATCCGTTTTGGATATCGCGGCTGGTCGCCTTCACGCCTGTCTCGATCTTATTCTTTTGGCCAATCATCTGCACATAGTCGACCTGCGCGGTGCCGAGTTTGATGCCGTCGTTTTGGAAGTTGTTTTGAAAATCGTCAGGCAATGTGGACGGGACAGCATTGTCCAATCGGTGAACTACCTGAAAATAATTGTCTTCGACGCTCGTGTTGGTGGAGTAGGCGACGCGGGCGTCGAGGGTGCGTGAGAGCTGCTTGAAACGTTGGGCGAGATTGAGTTCGCCGTCAAAGGTCTGCCGTGCCTCATCATTGCGCACGGCGCGGTCATACAGATACAAAGGCTGCGTTTCGACGCGGTATTCTTCAAAGGCATTGTTTTCTGTCTCCTTGGAATTTTGCAAACTGGCGCCGCCCGCGACGCCGATCGTGGTGCGCTCGGCGACAAACAGGTCGATACCGACACGCAGCATATTGTCGAGGCCATTGCGGTCGCCCTTGCTCACCTGCCCCAGAAACGGGGTCACGGTATCGAGTGGCGTCGTCGTGTAGGAATACCCCTTGCTCCAGCGATCTTCTAGCCTGAAGCTGTAATTGCCATAGGCGTTGAGGCGCTTGGTGCGGTAATTGAGGCCCAAGCTGGCATTGTATTTTTGATGCGTGCCCAGCCCGACGGAAAAATTGCCGTTCAACCCTGCCGCTTTTTCCTTTTTAGTGATGATGTTGATGATGCCGGCCATGCCGTCTGGATCAAATCTGGCTGATGGATTGGTGATCACTTCGATCGATTTTACGGAGCTTGCGGGGATCTGCTGGATCACCGCTGTGCGGCCGGCTCCCGTGAGGGAACTTGGCTTGCCATCGATGAGCACCGTCACATTGGGGCTACCGCGCAGGCTCAGGTTGCCGTCGATATCGACCTCGACCGAGGGAATGTTTTTCATCATGTCGGTGACCGCACCGCCCGCTGCCAATTGGTTGCGCTCGACATTGTAGACCTTTTTGTCGATGTTGTTGAGCATGAGATCCTGACGGTCGGTGATCTCGACAGCAGGTCCATCTACCACCCTGAAGCTCAATAGCATTTTGCCCAAATCACGCTGGGGCTGACCTGCATCGAGCTTGATGGAGGCGACCTTTTTGGGGTTGTAGGCGACTTGCGTGATTTCCAGCGAATAACTGCCCGGTTGCAAGCCTTTGAGGCTGAAAAAACCCTTGTCATCGGCGAGACAGCCTGCGACCAAGCTGTCATTTTGCATCAACTTGACGGCGGCATACACCACGGGCTCCGTGGTGCTACTGTCCAATAAGGAGCCACTGAGGCTGCAAACGCCACCTTTTTGCCCCGATGCATTTGCTGCGATCAATACCATCGCACATCCCAATAACCACCGCCAAAATTTCATAGCACAAACTTAA
>JANPHP010000221.1:0-17951 GCA_031424495.1 Bacteroidota bacterium
GATGAATGAACCGCAGCTCATCGACCCGCCCTACCATATTCCTCCCTACGGCCGCGGCCTCCGGTTGAAGGTTTTGATCGCCATCATTTTAGGCGTGGTCTTTTTTGCGGTCGTGATCGCAATTACATTGAGCTACTTTGATCCTCGTTTCAGGCACCTCGTCCACTTTCTCACCGTTTTGGGTGACGCCAAAGGCAGACCTTGGCCGTTTGGCAAGGACACCTTGGCAAGACGCCAACAGCTCGCCAACGTTGAGCTTTCCCTCAGCCCTCAGCAAAAAAGCATTGTTCTGGTCGGCGAAAGTGCTCCTGAGTTTGCCAAAGAGTTAGCGACAAGGTTTGACAGCTATGGCAAATCCGTCGCCCTGGTTAACGCACCTCTTTTTGACTCTAAGGTGGCGCAGTTTTCGATCCCTGAGGGTGCAGAGCCGACTTGGTGGCTCTCTGATGCATCAAAAGCCTTTTTGCAAGCCAAATACCAGGAGTATGACCGCTTACTGATCTGCCTCCCCACTCCCCAAAAGATGCCCGAGGCGCTTGCTGCGATCAGGGATGCAGACACGCTCTACTTTGTCGTCAAAAACAACGTGACCCAAGTCCAAGAATGGAAGGATTGGGTATCGACAGTACGTGAATGGGGCTTGGATTTCCGGTCGATTTGGCTCGATTGAAACCGCTGTTCCGCGATTCCCAAGCATCGCAAATAACGCCTCTTCCTTGGAGTGACCGCATTACAGCGGTTTGAAATGCTGTCGATCAATTTCCGTATCCTTCAAACAATTCATCAACCTGCATCCCTTCAAGTTCAGCCCGATCGCATTGTTTGATTGAGTCTCAACTTCGCTGCATCCCTCCAAACCTCGCTCTGCAACTTCGATCCGCATAGCCCTCAACAAGTGATGTGGCATCCTTCAAATGAAAATCGCCGAAAGCATCGCAATGACACCTTCGGCGATTCATGATCATCTTTTCAAATCAAAGCTTCTGCAACCTGATGGAAACGACCTGTCCGGCATATTCCAATTGCAGCATGTACAATCCTGCGGCATGCGCCGACAAATCGACCAATTCTTGGAATGGCCCTGCGGGCAGATCGCGTGCGGAGACGCTGATCACGGCACCCTTGCTATCAAGCAGTTGCAGGCGCATTGCGCCAAAAGACGGCAAGTCGGCTGCGAGCGTGAAGCGGCCTGCACTAGGATTGGGATAGACGCTAAATTTCGTATGCTGTGCGCCTTGGATGCCGACGAGCGTGACATTGGTGCAGGTATCAGAAAATGCGCAAGCGTTTTCGACGTGCAGGCAGACCAGGTAGCTGCCGCCACTGCTGTAGGTATGCGTCGGGTTTTGAAGCGTCGAGGTGCCGCCATCTCCAAAGTCCCAGAGCCAGCTATTCACAGTCGGATCGGCAGTCGCTGCAAACGAGAGGCTCAAGCCTGTTGGCGCGTAGGTGAATGCGCCATTGGTAGCTACACACATATCCACCGCATGGCAAGTGGTCGCCGTTTCGCAGGCATTGGTTACCGTGAGGCAGACATTGTAGACTGCACCCACGGCATAGGTATGCGTGGGGTTCTGCAACGTAGAGGTGCCGCCATCGCCAAAGTCCCAAGCCCAGCTTGTCGCCGATGGATCAGACATGTCGATGAAACTGACATCATTGCCCAAAATGCTCTGCCCAAAGTTTTCGTTGAGCGCGGGGCAAATGGTGATCGTGTCACAAAACGATTGGCTCCGGCAAGCATTGATGGCTGTCATGCACACAATGTAGGTACCCGACGCGGCATAAGTATGGGTCGGGCTTTGCAAGGTCGATGAGCCACCATCGCCAAAATCCCATGCCCAACTTGTTGCTGCTGTGCTCGATGAGCCCGTGAAGCTAAAGCTCTGCTGCGCCTGTGTGTAGGTATAGAATGGATTCAGGAAGTCGCAAAGCGTCGTATGGGTATAATTTGTCAACACCGGCGCATTGTAGTCAAAATAGATACTCGCACGGTTGTCGATCGTGGTGCCGATCGGAACGCCGGGGTTGAGATCGATGCTGTAAGCGATCCATCCATGGCTGGCAGGTTCGTTGGCGAAACTGTCGAGCAGCATGATATTGGGGAAGGTAAAACGCACATTTCTCGCACCTGTGAGCGACAGCTGGTAGGGGTGGCTAGCGCCCGTCACGCGTAGCGTGCCAGCATTCAGCCGGGTATCGAGTGTGTCACGCACAAAAATGTTGAAGGCAGTATCCGTTCCAGTATTTTGGAAGCGAATCAAATAACTCAACGATGAGGTGTTTGGATCGACCGGACCCTCAGCAATGGCACCGTTCTGATCCCATACTTGCTTGTCGTTGGGATCATAGGATCCTACGACAACCAAGTTGCGCGTCGCGTTGTTGTTCGACAGATTAGGATCATTTCCGATACCAGGAATTGAGGACGTAAGTGCCACTGGCGACCCAAGTTGAGTATTGACAGGCACGTTGCAAGTCACCGTGATCGACTGCTGGGTATATGCCAGCATCGTTGGAAAATTCCAAGTCAAGGTATTGTTGACGTTCGATGTCGGTGCCAATGTCGAGCTTACAAACGTGAAGTTCTGGGGGAAGGAATAAGTGCCGACGGCATTGGATACCATCTGCGGTCCATTATTCCTAAAGATTACAGTGGTATTTACATTGAAACCTGGTCTAAAGGGTTGCGTCGCTATCGAGGTCTGCAAGTCCGCGCAGACATTGCTGTGCCAGTAGAAATCATTGCCGGCATCGGTATTGAGCGAAACGGGAATGTTTACCGGATGGCTTCCGCCTACAGGGCACACCCAAGCACCGCAGCCGCTCGGGTCGGTTGTGGTCGCAGTATAGGTGCCGATGGGAACCCATTCGCTGTAATCACCTTGGGCACCCGCAGTGATATAAATCGGCCCTGGCATGAGGGTAATGATCGCATTGGAGACCGCTTGGTCACCCACATCTTCAATACAATTGCTGTTGTTGTCGATGATGACCTTGCCACTCACGAGGCCATAATTGGAGCCAGGTCCCACACCGACGGTGAGTGCAAAGTTATAGGTCACGAATCCGCCATAGCTAGATAGCCTATATGTTCCCAGTGGCGCGTTGGGTGGTATTGTAAAATCAGCTGTCGCGCTTGTCGTACTGGAGGCATTCCAATTGAGGCCCGTGTAGACCGTTGCGGTCTGTGTGCTGTGCCGCAGATAGACGCCAGTCACAGTTGTGAAGTTAGTGCCTGCTCCTGTGATGACCATCGTGATGCTCTGCCCAGCAGTGGTGCTGTTGGGATTGGTGCTGGTGATGGTTTGCCCATACGCAGTCCCAGCGATGGTGCACAAGATAAGTAAAGCCAAGGCGGCTAGTCGGCTGTGAAATTGGCGCAAGATTGACTTAAGCGTAATTGATTTTTTCATGTTGAACAACGATCTATTTGTAAATGCGTCGGCAATGCCGATCAATTTCTTTTTTGACATGCTGCGAAATCTCTACTTTTATGGACGCTTTTGGGTGCTAAACCAGCATCGATCTTTGTAATGATTGCGGTGACAGTCAATTACGAAGCTATGAATTTCCCTACAAATTAACAAATCGATGATCTCCCACAAACGGGAAAAGCCCAAGCATCGGTGAGATGCTTGGGCCTTTCCTATTCTGAAACCAAGATTCGCTTAGTGCGCGCCTTTGGATTTGCAATATTCGCTGCCTTTGACGGCATACTCGTTGGTGGGTTGCAGCTCCAAGATTTTTTGCCAGTAAGGCATCGCATCTTGGAACTTCTCGGTTACCGTAGAATTGTAGCCACCAAAGTAGCTGAGTGCAGTGATGTAGTCAGCTTGGTACTTGGCGATCTTTTCTGGATCAGATCCCAACAGGTCAAGCACTTTTTGGTAATAGGGGTTGGCTTTGGCTTCCTTATTGCCTGGATCCATCGCCGCATTGGATTTGGCACGCCATGACCAGCCGATGTGCAAGTCAGGAAGCTTTTGGGTCATGACAGTGAAGACACTGTCTGCATGCATAAAATCCTTGATTTGGAAATAGACTTGGCCCAAGGCAAAGTTTTCTTTCAATTGGAACTTGGTGCCCGACTGAATGTAGCGGCGCAGGTAGACGATGCGGTTGGTGGTGTCTTTTTTCTCCTTATACATTTCGGAGATGATATTGAGCAACTCATTGTTGGGCTCGCCCTTTTCCTTGGCCTTCTCGATCGCCATCTCGTAGTATTTCACAGCTTGCGCGTAGTCGCCCTTGAGCTGCCAAGCCTTGCCATAGTTCTCATAGTCGCTCGCGATGATCGCAGCAGGATAGGCCTTGGTGGCTTCAAAGTATGCGTCGAGCCACTTCATCCCGTTTTCGGCATCAGCAGGGGTCTTCTTGACATAGCAGTAGCCGAGGAGGCGCTTGATCACGATGGCATTGGTGTCTTTGGCGGCTTCCAAGCCCACAGCAATCGCTTTGTCAAACTGATCTCCCAGATAATAGATAATCATTTCTTGGATTTTGACGCCTTTGTCAGAACCCATGATCTCCTTGTACTTGTTCAGGTTTTCCTCAGCCTTGTCATACTTCTTGGCGAGGGTCCACATCTCAGCCATCTCGCGGTAGACCGGGCCAAATCCTGGGTCGATCGCAATGGCCTTGGCAAAATTGTCAGCTGCTTCTTGGTATTTACCTTGATTCTTCTGGAGCTGAGCGAGACGAAAATAGCCATTGATGTATTTGGGATCTTTGAGGATGGCAATCTCATAGTTGTTTTGCTCCAACTCTACGATGCCTTGCAAGCCGTAGAGTTTGCCAAGCAACACGTAGGCTTCGGCATCATTCGGGGCGAGGCCCTGCACACGCAACAGGAAAAGCTCGGCTTCCTTCCAATAAGGCTGCTGCTTCGCTTTGTCCTTGCTTGGATTGCTCATCCAAGCGTTGGCGACGGCAAGAAAGATCTTGGGATCAGTCTTGGTGTTGAGCTCGACGGCCTTGCCCAAGTCGGCTTTGGCCTTTTCATAGTTTTGGTTGTAGGCGGCCACAGCACCACCACCGACAAAGTTCATCGGGTTGCGGCCCGAGTGGTCTTGGCCCTTGGTAAACCAAGCACCAGCCTCGGTATAACGCTCCGTTTCAAAATAGGCCAATCCCATCAAATAATCGACTTTGTCGTCTTTTGGGTTTGCGCCGAGCAGTTTGTTGCCCATTGCAATCGCATCGGAATACTTGCCGATGTCGATGAGGCGCTTCATCTCAGCCACAGTCTGGGCCATCAATGCCGACTGTCCAACAAACAATACAAGCGCCACGGCCAACAAGGTTCTTTTGATCTTTTTAGCGAATTCCATGGTGTGTGAAAATTTCATGCGAATATACCTTAAATCCTGTTTTCTAGTTGTTATTCCTCCTTTTCAGGAAGAACGATGAGTCTGGGCGGCATAAACTCTGGCACCAAGCCAGCTTTGAGTAAAATGCGCTGTCCAAGCTCACCTGCTGCGAATACTACAAAGCCCGTGCCGAGTCCTACAAAGTGCTCGCGGCTCACGGCATAGATCGGTCTGGAGAGCGGGTAGCGGCCTAGCGCGATCTCGTTTTGATAGGGGCGAATGAAATAACCCTTCACATCGCTGGTATCTGTGGCGTCGAGCCGCGCAGTCTTCACCTTTTCCAAGCGCGCCTGAACCTTGGGGTCGTCGCGGTCAGACACCTGGCAATAACCCACAAAGCCGATCGCATTTTTGCTTTGGCCCACATAGTCGATCACCTTCTCTTGGCTATTGGCTTGGAATGCATTCTTGGGCAATTGCTGACCGGCTTTCAAAAACTGGTCTTGCACCATGCGCACGGTGCTGGACCGTGGCGCGTCAAAGACGAGGTTCACCGTGTCGGTGCTCGTGCCGCCGATATCTCGCCAAGTCTTGGCCTCGCCCCGCATGAGCCGACCGAGCTGCTCCATCGTGATGCTGTCTTGCGGATTCTCAGGATGCATCACCACCGCAATTGCGTCGCGCCCGATGAGCGTGGTCGTGGCTCTGATCTTGTCTTTTTTGATCACCGCAACCTCCTGCGGCAACAACTCCCGGCTGATGATGACCATCCGCACGGAGTCTTTGAGCAAGGAATCGACGATGTCGCCCTCGGTGCCATAGACAGGATGCAAGGTCGCCTTGGGATTGTCGCCCATGAATGCATCGATCAATTGCCTGAGTACGGGCTCCATCGTGATGTCGATGCCGATCGAGATTTCGCCAATGGTCGTCGTCTCCACAGGCTTGCTGGGATCACCCTTGGTGGGGTCGCTTTTGTGCTTGCGCGCACCCTCGCAGCCCCACATGGCCGCAACGCCCAGCAACATCACCCAGAGGGGGAGGCTGAAAACACCTAGTCTTGTGTGCGTCGCATTCTTCATTCCGTTAAGACACTACGAAGGTAAAGGAATAAAAAGTATTTATCCATGGACAATAGGTGCTAAGGTTCCGAGGAAATTGATTAATCGATCAAAGGAAATAATCCCGAACCAAAGCAGTGGAATGGCCATTGTCGCCAAGACGACAGGTATCAAACCGCGAAATGCAGGCCAGCTTTTAATCGTCGGATTGCCAAAAATCATCGTGCTCGACACCCGCAAATAATAAAAAAGGGAGATCACTGTGTTGAGCAAAACGACGACCAGCAAAATCACGATCAGTACATTGCCCTCAGCTTCGTATTGCGCCAAGCCCGCCAAAAAGAGCCGCAACTTCGCAATGAAACCTGCGGTGGGCGGCAAGCCCGTGAGCGAGATCATGAACACCGTCGTGATCCCCGCCACCCAAGGCAGACTGCCTGCCATGCCTTTCATTTCCTTGATGCGCACGATTCCAGCCGCCTCTTCCAGCCATCCCGCCAGCAAAAAGGCTCCCATGTTCATGAAGAGGTAGACCGTGAGGTAAAACATCACCACCGCAAACCCATCCGCCTGCCACATGAGCACGCCCGCGAGCAGGTAACCCGCTTGCGCGATCGCGCTGTAGGCGAGCATGCGCCTGAAATGGTCTTGCCGCAAGGCCGCCAAGTTGCCGAGTAGCATGCTGCCGATCGCCATCACCGCCAGCATCCAATGGATATTGCTGAGGATGCCATGCGATGCCGCCGCCTCGCTGCCGAGGCCCTGCTGCAACATGGCCATCCAGCGGATGAGCATTGCGAAACCCGCCACCTTGGGCGCTACGGAAAACAAAGACGCCACTGAATGGGGCGCGCCTTCCATCACATCTGGCATCCAGAAGTGAAAAGGCAGTGCCCCGATCTTGAAGGCAAATCCGCCGAGGACCATGGCCATGGCCATCGTGACGGGCCAGATACCCGCAGCCTGCAGGCCCGGCCCAAAGTTCGCCGCCAATGGATCGAAGGTTCCCGTGAAACCATAGATCCAAGAAATGCCGTAGAGCATGAGGCCGGATGCAAAGCAGCCATAGATAACATATTTGAGCGCCGCCTCGGCGCCCTTTTGTTTCATGCGTGCGTAGGCGGTGAGCGCGTAGGCGGGCAGCGAAACCATTTCCAAGGCGATGTACATCATGAGTAGATTGCGGGCCATCGTCATGAAGACCATGCCCACGGTCATGCCCAGCAGCACGAGGTAATATTCGCCCATGCCCTTGCTGTGAATGCGAAGCTTCACACTCTGTTGCGCCGCCAGCACCGCCAAGAGGCTGCAAAAGCCGATGAGCAATTTCATATAGGCCGCGTAGCGGTCTACTTGTATCATGTGCAAAAATCCCAGGTCGCTCAGTTGTTCGCCCGGCCAAAACAGCAAAACCGCGCCAAGGTACAATCCCAAGCTGCCCATTGCCGCAATCGGCACCGCGCTGCGCAACCGCTTGCCCACGGTGATTTCCAGCACAATCGCCAGCAAAAAGCCCGCGATCAGCACCAACTCTGGCCAAATACCACCCACGCTCGCCTGCAAGGAGGCGAGTAGCGCACGTAATTGATATGACACGCTCAGCTCCATCTCAATGAAATGCGCTCAGTAAGGTTGCATAACCCGATGCGGCGGTCTCCATAAATTGCAGCAACAATCCCGGAAAAATGCCCAGCACGATCATCATGATCGTGAGCGGCACAAACAAGATCGTTTCCTTCGTTTTCAAATCCACCAAACTCGCCGCATCGCCTGTGCCGACATAGCTGAATTCCCCAAAAAACATCTGCCGAAATGTGCGCAGGAAATACACCGCCGCAAACACGATGCCCAGCACCGACAGGAATGAAATCCAAGCAGGAATCGGCGCATTTTTAAATCCGCCAAAACTGCCGAGGAAAACCAGCATCTCCGAGACGAATCCATTTAAGCCCGGCAGGCCCATCGAGGCAAAAAATGCGATCAGGACAAATGCCGTATAGCGCGGCATTTTGCCCCAGAGCCCCGTGTAATGTGTGATCTCGCGGTCGTGGGTGCGGTCGCTCAACACGCCAGCGATCAAAAACAAAGCCGCCGAAACCACCCCGTGGTTAAACATCTGCAAGACGGCCCCGTCGAGGCCCGCAGGTGCCAGGCTCGCAATGCCCAGCAACACAAAGCCCATGTGAGAGATCGAACTGTAGGCGATCATGGCCTTGAGGTCTTTTTGCGACATGGCCACCAAAGCGCCATAGAGGATGGACACCATGCCCATTAAAGCCACCCAAAATGTATAGTGCACGCCCGCCTCGGGGAAGAGGCCGTAACAAATGCGGATGATGCCGTAGCCGCCCACCTTGAGCAGCACCGCGGCCAGCACCACTGAAATCGGCGTAGAGGCCTCCACGTGCGCGTCGGGTAGCCAAGTGTGCACGGGCACGGCGGGCACCTTGATCGCGAACCCGATCAGCAGCACAAAAAATGCCAGTGAGCGTGCATCCATCCCCATCAAATCGACGCCAGTCGAGAAGATGCTGCCCGGGACCATGTTGCCAAAATGGCCAGCCATGTCGGGCATCATGTGCAGCATGTTGAAGGTATAGACCGGGCGACCCAGCTCTGCGCTGAGCACGGGGTCTGTGAAGCTGAATGCAAGCCCCACCATGATGAGCAGCACGAAGACGGAGCCGAAGAGGGTGTAAAGGAAAAACTTGATCGCCGCATATTCCCGCCGGGCGCCGCCCCAGAGGCCGATGAGGAAAAACATCGGCAGCAGCATGAATTCGTAGAAAAGGTAAAAAAGGAAAAAATCTACCGCAATGAAGCAGCCCAACATGCTCATGTTCAGCAAAAGCAGGAGGGCAAAATAGGTCTTGGGACGCTTCTCGACCTCAAAGGATTTGTAGGCCACGATCGGCATCACGAGCACGGTGAGCATCACCAAGATGAAACTGATGCCGTCCATGGCGAGGTGAAACTCGATGTTGAGCAGGCCGGTCTTGCCGAGGTCGAGGCGTATCCATTGGATTTGCTCCACGAGGCGAAAGTCCATGAACTGGGCGACACCGTTTTGGAAGCTTGGGAGGATGCTCACGAAGAACCACACAGCTTGCAGCAGTGTGGCCCCCGAAGTCACCTGCGCCAGCAATCCCTTCTTGCCCGTCGGCAAAAACAGAATCACCAGTAGCGCGACCAGTGGCATGAGCAGCAATATGGTAAGCGATCCCATGGATTATCCGGTAAAAATAAACATCAAAGTCAGAAGCAGCACCAACATGGCCAGCAAGGAATAGAGCAAGTACAATTGCATCTTGCCCGATTGCAGCTTGCCCACACGCTTACCCGAGCGCATCACGAGCGTGGCGACGCCGTTCACAATGCGGTCCACCAACTGCTGATCGAGCCAAGCGGTGGCGCGGGAGATGCTGTGCTGCTCCTTGGGTTGTATGATTTCATTGGCGACCGGGTCGATGACCTGATGATCGAGCCATTCACCGGCCTCACTCAGGCTGGCCCGATGCCCCTTGCGCAACACGATTCCCGCCACGAGCCGCACCGCACCATCTACCACAAAGTGATCGACCAGTGCCAAGAGCCTACTCAGCGCCAAAAATGGGCGCACGATCAGCGACTGATAGATGTCGTCCAGAAAAAAATGCTTGAAGCTCAAGTCAAAAACCCATCCCTGGGCGCGGTTGGGCAAGGGACCTTTGCGGAAAATGATCGCCGCAGCCGCAATGCCCAACACCGCAATCCCCGCAAATGCCCAAGGCAGCAGCGGGCTTTCATGGGCCGAAGTCTTCAAGTATTCAGGGTGGAATGGATTGCCCGGCGAAAAAATGACCCAAGTCGAGGCAAAAGCCAAAATCAGCAGTGGCGTGACCATGCGCCAGTCAGTTTTGGGGAATGCATGCTGGAAATCTTCCTTGGCGCCCGCGCCTTGGGCGCGGTTGCGACCCATGAACACCAAAATGCCCTGCCGCGCAATGTAAAAGGCCGTCAAGAAACTTGCCACGACAGCAGCGCCCGGCACGACCCAAGCCCATCCGCCCATCCGCTCCGCAAAATGCATCGCGCCGATTAGAATGCCGTCCTTGCTCAAAAACCCCGAAAACAAGGGCAAGCCCGCCAGCGAAGCCGCAAAAAAGAGCCAAGCGACAAACACCAAAGGCATTTGCCGCCGCAGCCCACCCATGAAGCGCATGTCTTGCGCATCAAAATGGGCATGGGCCTTCTCCTGTGCCGCGTGCAGGCTGTGGATCACATAACCTGCCACCAGAAACAAACCGCATTTGAAAAATGCGTGCGTGAGCAAATGAAACATCGCAAAATTCACCTCGCCAGATTCATTCGCAGGCCCCACACCGATGCCCATCACCATGAACCCAAGCTGAGAAATCGTCGAGTAGGCCAATACGCGCTTGATATCGGTCTGCGTCAATGCCGAGATCGCGGCGATCAGCGCCGTGCCCGCCCCAATGCAGGCCATCAATACATGCAGATCGGGCGACATCAAAGGATGCATGCGAATAAGCAAATACACCCCCGCGACCACCATCGTCGCGGCGTGGATCAAACTTGAAACGGGCGTGGGTCCTGCCATTGCATCGGGCAGCCACACCTGAAACGGAAACTGCGCAGACTTGCCGATCGCACCGATCAGCAGCCCCAAACCGATCAAGGTATCCGCCGCATTTCCTTGAAAATGCAGCCCCGCCCATTGAAAACTGCCGTACTTCGCCCAAAGTAACATTAAAGCCATGATGAAACCCGCATCAGCGATACGGTTCACAATGAATGCCTTCTGACTCGCCATTGCTGGCAACTCTTCCTTGAACCAAAAGCCGATCAGCAGGTAGGATGCCAGACCCACCAATTCCCAGAAGACAAACATCATCAACAGATTGTCGGCGAGAACCAGACCGCACATTGCAGCGGCAAACAGCGACAAATAGCCCCAATACCGATGCCGCATCTCGTCGTGGGCGATGTAGGCCAGCGAAAAGACATGCACCAAAAAGGTAATGCCCGTCACCAAACCCAGCATCGAACTCGATTTATGGTCGATCCAAATGCCCATCGTGATGGACTTGCCGCCCACTTGAAACCATTCCCACCAGATATGCCAAGGCAAAAACTCATTGTCTTCCTGCCAGGTGGACCAGCAAACGAAGAAGCCCATGAGCGCTGTGAGGCCATGCAGGCCCACAGCGAGCCATCCGCCGCCATTCATTCGCCTGCCCCAAGCCGCCAAAATCACAAAACCCAACAGCATCAATACCGGGATCACAGCCGCCAGCAAAACTGGCAGATGCACTTTTCCGAGATCGCTGAGGGTGTGTAGTTGCATCAGTCTTTCATCGTGTCGATCTCGTCGATGTTCACGGTTTTGAAGCGTTGGTAGACATTGAGGACGATGGCGAAGGCCACGGCCACCTCGGCGGCAGCCATCACGATCACAAAAAGCGCGGCCATTTGGCCATCGATTTCGCCATTGTATTTTGCGCTGAAGGCCACGAAGTTCAGGTTGGCGGCGTTGAGGATGAGTTCGATGCCGAGCAGGGCCATGATGGCATTGCGGCGGGTGAGCACCAAGAACACACCGAGGCAAAACAAAAATGCCGACAGACTGAGGTAAAGTTCAAGTGCACTCATTCGGCCACCTCCTCTTTCTCGATTTTGGTTTTGCGACTCAAGTAGGCTGCGCCGACCAAGACGGTGAGCAGCAAAATGGAAACCAACTCAAAGGGCAAGAGGTAGTCCGTGAGTGTGGCAATGCCGACTTGGCGGGTATTGTCGACCACGGCGCGTGCCGCGACTTCATTCGTCTTCAAGACGCCGCTCTCGCGGATCATGAACAGAAGCGCCAGAAACAAGGCCATCGCTACCAATGCACCGGGAATGAGGTTCACAAATTCGGTCTGCGGCCGCATCTCGCGCATCTTGGCGGTGAGCATCACCCCAAAAATCACCACGATCAGCGTGCCGCCGACATAGACGATCACTTGGGAGACCGCCAGAAACTCGGCCGCTGCAAAAATGTAGAGCCCCGCGACGCCGAGCAACACCACAAACAGCAAAAAGGCGGCATAGACGATGTTGCGGGAGATGGCCATGACCAATCCGGCGCCGGCGGTGAGGACGATAAATGCGTGAAAGAGGATGCTGGTCATGGTCATGCCTCGGGCCCTCCTGCTGGATTTTCGGGGCGACGCATGATGGGCCGCGGCCGGGCTTTGGGTGGGACGGGCGGCTCATCTGCGGCGGGTGACTCTGCCGCTGGATTTTCAGAGGGCGCGGGCGGCTCTGGTAGTACCTGTGCCGTTGCGGGGGTGGCCTCTTCGGCCTTGGGTTTCATGATGGGCCTTGGACGTGGCGCGGGTTTTTCTGCCGGCGGCGTAAGGGATTCTGAGGCTGGACTCTCGGAAATGGCAGGCTCCTCAGATGGGCTTTCCTCCCTCCTTTTCATAATGGGCCTGGCGCGAGGAGGTGTCGTTGGAGGCGTTTCTGGTTTTGGCGAATCGGATTCCTCAGTGACTGGGGCATCTTCGGGGCGCTTCATGATCGGCTTGGGCCGCGGACGCGGCGGGGCGTCCTCGGTGGCTGGCGTTTCTGCTTTTGGCGAATCGGATTCCTCCGATGCTGGCGTTGCTTCCGTGCGCTTCATCATCGGCCGTGGCCTGGGGCGCGGCGCGTCTGTGCTTGGCTGCTCAGATGCTTCGGTTTCCAGCTGGGGCTCGACGATGCTGGGGGCGGATTCGACGGACTTGGTGAGGGGCCGCATCATGGGGCGGCCTTTGGGTTTTTCTTCGGATGCAGGTTGCTCGGGCGTGGCCTCGATAGCCTTGGCGGATTTTTTTGCGGCGAGCGACTGCTCAGTGGCCTCGCGAATGCGCTGGTCCTCGGCGGGCGAGTAGGCGCCGAAGTGGTAGAGGAAATTGTCGCGGTCGTATTCGCTGTAGTCGTAGACGGGGCTCATCGTGAGGCACTCGGTCGGGCAGACCGTCGTGCAGAGGCCGCAGTACATGCACTTGGCCATGTCGATGTCGAAGGTCGGCAGGTGCAAACGCTTTACGGTGCCATCGCTCGTGCGGCCGAGGTCGCCGTCGGCCCTGAAGGTTTCGATCGTGATGCAGTCTACCGGGCAGATGCGGGCGCATTTGTCGCAGCCGATGCAATCCTCGGTCTCCATGTAAAGGCGGTAGCGGCCATTGTCGGGCACGGGCACCTTTTCCATCGGATATTGGATCGTGATCGGGCCTTGCGTCTGCTGGAAATAGTTGGGATCGGCCACGCCTAGCGGCTCCGGCCTGTGGTAGCCTTTGCGCAAGTGACGCCCAGACAGGCGCATGCCCTTGAGCATGGTGCCAAGGGCGGCCACGACTGCACGCAGGTATGTGGGGCGCTTCTTCACAGGTGTGCATTGACCTCCAGCAATTTCCAAACGGCTGAAATGGCAAACAAGGCAAAAGCGATCGGCGTCATCACCTTCCAACTGAATTTTAGCAATTGGTCGACGCGCACCCTAGGCAGGGTCCAGCGGATCCACATCATCACAAAAATCGAGAAAAATGCCTTTGCCAAAATCCAAAATGCGCCCCAAATCGCCATACCTGTCGGGCCGGTGCCCGTCGTGAGATGCCCGAGTTGCAAGTGGCTGAAGAGTTGCCCGACCGACATGCCCGCAGCCTCGCCCGGCGCAAGGGCCATGAGATTCGGCAGCGGACTCGCCCATCCGCCCCAAAAGACGACGGCCCCGAGCAATCCGACCAAAAACATATTTGCATACTCAGCCAAAAAAATCACCGCAAACCGAAAGCCCGAATACTCGACGTGAAATCCGCTCACCAATTCAGACTCCGCCTCGGGCAGGTCGAATGGCGCACGGTTGCACTCGGCGAGTGTAGCGATGAAATAAATGAGCCAAGCCACCAAGAGATGCGGATACCGCACGACACCCCAGCTCAAAATTCCCCCGATTTGGCTCACATCCACAAAACCCAAGAAATAAACCTGTGTCGGGGCACTGAGCCCTTGGGCCAAGCTGATCGTGCTCAGGTTGAGGCTGCCATACATCATCACCGCTGAAAGCAGGGCGATTGCGGCGGGAATTTCGTAGGAGATGATCTGCGAAACAGAGCGTATCGCGCCCAGAAAAGCATACTTGTTGTTGCTGCCCCAGCCCGCCATGAGCAGGCCGATCACGTCAATAGACACGATGGCCAGCGCGTAGAGCAGTCCGACATTGAGCGCAGCGCCCAAAATCCCCGGTCCTACAGGTATCACAGCCAATCCTGCAAAGACCGAGGCAAAGATCACGATCGGAGCCAAGGCAAAAAGCTTTTTGTCGGCGGCTGTCGGGTTGATATTTTCTTTGAGGAGCAGCTTGAGGATGTCGGCGATGGTCTGTAGCAGGCCGCGCGGTCCGACCTCCATGGGCCCTAGGCGATCTTGGATGAAAGCCGATACCTTACGCTCGGCATACACGGCCCCCAATGCGTAGAGGGCCACAAAGCCTAGCGATAGCGAAACCAGCAATATATCGGGCGCGAGCTCCAAGGAATTGTATCAAGGTCCATCATCCACAACCACTGAAACAGCATTATGGTTGCGCAATGGCGCAAATATACAAAGCCCCGCCGACTGAATGCGGCTTTTCACTCACTCGTTTATGATCGGCAGGCGCAAGGTCTGCGCCCAAGTGCCCGCAGCATCGCTGATGCGCAGCAGGAACATGCCCGCGCTACCTGGGTGCACGATGGCTTGATGGCCGCGGACATCCATGCCGATGGTGGCCGATTGCAGCAAGCGCCCGTTGAGGTCAAAGAGCTGCCAATCGTAATTTCCGGGCGCCATTCCTTCCCAACCCAAGCTGAGCGCGCCCGTCTGACTATTGCGAATGAGCGACAAGTTTGCCTTGCTGACTATAGGCTCTGATCTGTCTAGCAAGATCAATTCTTGCGGACATGGCCCTAGCGAGTCTGTGCTTGCCTGCTCATAGCAGACCATTCGATGATGCTCGTAGAGGCAGGTGGTCATCGTCTGCCCGACCCTTGTATCAAAAATCACTGGCCCTAAATTTTTTGAAAATTGCTTGGCCATGGGTTCGTTGCATGGAGGAACGACGTTGAAATAGCCATATCCGCAGGTATCCAATGCGCCGGGGTAGTTGTAATAGTCGCAAACCAAAGTCAAGCGATTGGCATAGTCCGTGCTGTAAACCCAATACTTCTGCAAATGATAGCCCTGACCCGTGATCGTGGGCTCACCAGTTGCCATTTCCAGAAATCGCATTGCTTCACGCGTATAGACAAGCCTGAGTGTGTCGATCGGATCATAGTTGATGGGAGTCGGTTGCCAATACCATACCGCGCGGTGCTGAACGGTGAATACAATGCTGTCGCCAGCCAAATCCTCCTGCCGGGCAAGGACTTGATAACGCTCATATTTGATCCAAGCAGGCGCATTTGTCGACCTAAAGTTGTAGACGTCACCCGGCTGCCAAGAAAAATAATCTTTGTAATCGGGCTTCTCGGGCACCGCGGCCAAGGTCACGACACGCAGCGGCGCGCCCTGCAAGTAATAACTGAGATTGGGGCCGGAGTAGAGGCCGTGGTTTTGCGTGAGTTGGTATTGATTGCCGTCGCTGATGTTGATGACGATCACGGAATCGACCGTGCTGCCGATCGTGATCAAGCCACGCGAGGCGATCGAGGCTGTGAGATTGCCATTGGATAGGAAGCTCCAAGTGATCCCGTTGGGTACATTGGTATAGAAGTGGGCGACATCGTTGTTGCGGCTCACAAAGTGATAGGCGCCGCCGCTTTTGACGAAGTAGTCTGCAAAATGGCCCTCTTGATTTGGGACAAAGTGCGTGGTATTGGTATTGAAGCAAGCAGGCGACGGCTCGACAGCGATTTCATTCATCCAAAAAGCACTGTCTGCGGCGATGAGCCCGACCGAGTCGACGCGAAGGCTGTAGTTTTGACTCGATGTGAAGTAATGTAGATTCCCCTGTTGAAAGGGTTTGTAATCTTGTGAACGAGCAGCAAGGCAAAGGAGCAAGAGCAGCGAAAAAAGGATAGTACGTTGCATATAGGTTGTAATTGTACAGAGAATACAGTCGTTAACGCGCATTCCCCCAATGCAAACCCACGCGATGACAAACCACCCTTATTCTGTCGCGGATTTTGTGGAATGTATCACCGTTACGACTGGTAAATCATTCTCCCCCAACTACCTGCAAGTCACGCCTGCAAACAAACTTTCGCTACCAGCAATAGGCAGAAACCCATTCTCCACGGCGTCATACACCAGCACAAAACGGTTGTCAAAATCCACGCGCAATCGGCACAATGTTACGATCTCCAGGTCGCGCGACTCATACAATTGATAATCCTGCACTTTGGCTAGGGCGTCTTCTGTTTCCTGGTTGATGCCGAGCGGCTCGACCTTGGCGGCGAGGTCCTTGAAAATCTGGGTCTTTTCGATGACGCGCTCACCAGCATCGGCACATCCGCCAGCAAGACCAGCCGCCCTGCGAAATGTAACCGTGTCTTCCCACAATGCAGGCAAATCCAGGGTCAAGGTTTGCCCGTAGGGATCAAACCTTAGCGTCGCGCTCTCGATCCTCGGCTCACCATCACCCGATTGGTAGTGGATCCTGCCAGCGTAAACCCCGGCACCTTTTTCATCGAGCTTGCCATCAAGATGCAGGTCGGCATCCATCGTGGCATCCCACAAGATGTCCAATTGCGAGCCTTTGCGGGTCACTTGCAGCTCATTCTCATTGGCCACGGCCGAGATCCATAGTCCAGAGGGGTCTTTGGAGACCTGTGCAGGATTGGTCAAGCTATCCATAATCATTTCTGTGCTGTCACTGTTGGAAATAGACGCGGAGGGCTGGCCATTGCAACCAATGGCCAGCCCCACTACGCAGGCGAAAAAAATGCGCCTCAAACTCAATTTCATTGCGTGAACACACCGCTGGGTGTGTGATCAAAGCGATTTGTAGCGCCCAAAGGTGTTGCTCTCCCCACTCAACTTCCAAGACTTGTCGTCTGCTGCAGGGTGAGGCCCATTTTGGCTTTTCCAGGTATTGTATTTTTTGCCGCCATCATATTTCCACCAGCGGGTCATGAGGCCGTTCATGCCAGTCTCTCCGTTTTTGGCGGCGGTAGACTCTGCAGTCCTGAAATACACGACTTGTCCATCGACCTTCACCTCGTTGATGATGCGAATGTGGCCATCGAGGTGCATGGTGTCGCCTGCTTGCACCTTGTCGATGTCGACCTTGGTGAAGTTGTCGGTGCCACCCTTGAGCGAGCCGCTGCCTGTGTCGCCCGGCTTGAGCTTGTCTTTGCTATCGATTTTCTCGTTGCCGTCCATCAAGAAGTTGAGGGCTTGCGAGACATAACCGGAGCAGTCCACGCTCAAGCCAAACTTGGCGAGGAAATCGTGCATGGCCGTGGCGTCGTGCGTCACGAGACCACGGCTGATTGCCTCTTCCAAAATGGCTTTGAGGTCGGCAGGTTGCGACTTGCCGATTTTGGCGAGGGCATTGATCTTGCCGTCCTTGACG
>JANPHP010000222.1:0-37642 GCA_031424495.1 Bacteroidota bacterium
TGTAAGTCCCCGGATTGCGACGCTCCTTTGCCTGCATTTTCTTGCGGTACTTCATCAAAAATGCACGGCTGTAGATCTGCTGACTGCCTTCGCTCAGGTGCTGGGCGCTAGCAGCAAGATCCACCGGCACAGAAAACACGACAGCTTTTTTGATGCGTGGGTCCACTTGTGCACCCAATTCGCCGAGGTAGCGCAGCGTCATTGCTCCTCCCAAGCTAAAACCGATCAAGTAGATTTCTTCATAGCCGCGTTCAAAAGCCTCGTCTACGACCAGCTGCAAATCACTCGTTTGACCAGGCTGGTAAAACGGAATCGTCCAGTTGAGCTCCCCACTACAACACCTGAAATTCCACGCCAATGCATCAAATCCGCACTTGTTGAAATGTTTGGCCATGCCGAGAATGTAGGGTGCATGTGAATCGCTCTCCAGTCCATGCGAGAGGATCACCACACGCTTGGCATCGACCGTGGACCAATCCAAGTCAAGGAAATCGCCATCAGGCGTAAAGATACGCTGCCGCTTGTAGTTGACGCCAAAGGTGAAACGCAGCAGATTGGGGATGATGGTGCCGATGTGCCGATTGGCAAAAAGGGATGAAGGGCTATAGCCGGTCTCGTCGATGATGGGCATAATGGGAAATCAAAATTGATCAGTCCAAATGTGTGCAAAATACAGGTCGATAGCAAGCCCCGACGCGACAAAAATGCCCATTTGGGCAACAAATCGAGGCTTTTGGGAGAATGTATCCGATAAACAAGGTCCAGCGCTGTCGTGTAGATCATTTTGGGCGATTTGCGGCAACAGACTGTGCATAAAGCAGGCCAGTATCCAATGATCTCCCTTACCTTTGCGGCAATGCGCTGTCTGTCACGTCTGAGCACGGTTTTGATGCTCATTATCCTTGCTTTGCCTCTTGGGGCACAAACCCTGCGTGTGCATATCGCACCCGCCGAGAACCTCGAGAGCTTCACCTACCAAGCACTCGGAGACGAGGTCGTCGTGATGACAGCTGATTCATTCCCACGCAAAATCACCACCCTGCATACCTTGGAAAAGATGGAGGTAAGCGTGGGGGAAAATGGCATCATGTTGGAGCAGGCGGGCAAACGACTCGGCCCGTTTGAGGCGCTCATGCTCTGGTGCAATGACCAAAAGCCGCGTTTCAAGCTCTATTTTGACAAGGCAGCCATCGCCTACCGCACCTATCCAGATCACCTGCGCATCGAGACAGGGCCGCGCTACCTCGAGTTGGTAAATGAAGTCTATGTCGACACCTATATCAAAGGCGTGATCCATGCCGAGGCGGGCCACCACAAATCGCTTGATTTTTTCAAGGTGCAGGCCCTCAGTGCACGCACTTATGCCCTGCGCAACCTCGGACGCCACGCGAGCCACGGCTATGACCTGTGCGACAATACGCATTGCCAAGCCTACAAAGGCGAATATTCCAACAATCCGCTGATCGAGCAGGCCGTGACCGAGACCACGGGCGAGGTCATCGTTTTCAACAAAGATCAGCTCATCGAGGCCGTCTTCTCTGCCAACTGCGGTGGCTTCACCGCAAACAGCGAAGACGTCTGGGTCTCCAATGTCGATTACCTGAGAGCGATTCCAGATTACAATTTCTGTGAGGGATTTGACAACCACGCCTGGCACATGACCGTGCCCAAAATGGATTTCCTAGCTAAGTTGGGCAAGTATCTCAATGTAGAGGCCACGAGTTTTGAGATCATCCCCGACATCAGCGGCCGTGTGAAGCGTGTGTACGTAAACGATGACAGCAAACTCACGGTGCCCGGAGAGGAACTGCGCCGCATATTCAAATTCAAAAGCTCCAAATTTCATGTCTTCGATTCCCACAGCCTCCTTTTCATCGAGGGCAGCGGCTTCGGGCACGGCGTAGGCATGTGCCAAGACGGCGCCTATTACCTCAGCGAATCAGGAATGGACTACGTGCGCATCCTCAAGCACTACTACCAAGGCATCGAGATCATGGACATCGACAGTGTAAAAGGCGTTTGGTAAGCACAGCTCACCTCCTCGCTCTCACACTCACACCTGCTTGCTCCCGGCCGCCTAAGCCAAAAATGCCCCGCATCATCCCCTAAAAACGGATGCTCACTGACAACAAGAATTTTTGATTTTTGCTCATTCCACGTAACCGTAATGCAAAGACTACCCCAGCAAAAAACAAGGTTTTCATGCGTATCGAATGGTCAGGATCATTCTAAAAAACTGTAACACCTTTCAGCACGCTCCGCCCCCACACCTGCTACCTGCTACCTGCTACCTGCTACCTGCTACCTACTACCTACAAATTTCCATTCCCCACTCAAAAAAACGACAAAATCTCCCCACAGATCCTCCCCACCTCCATCTTTTCTATCGGGTGTTGCGTCGCAGGCATCACAAACAACTGCCCATTCGGCAAGCGGCGGTAGGCCGCGATCGTCTCCTCCAAAGTCACCATGTTGTCGTGGTCGCCGATGCCCATGCGCACAGGCATCTCCAAAGCTGCAAAATCGTCCTCCATGAGCGCCGGCTGATTTCCGAGCTCCAGCATCATCGCTGCAGTGCGTTTCAGATGTTCCTGCCAATCATTGCCATGGTGGCGCGATGCCAGCATTTGGGCAAATTTGGGCACCTTTTCCAGGATTGTCGGCACGTCGAGCATGCGCACCTCGCGTGCTGCACCTTGCGGATTCCAATCAAGCTTGGTCGCAAACGTGAAAATCTTGCGAAAGAGTTCTGGCTTGCGTCGCGCGAGGTAGACAGCCACATATCCGCCCATGGAATAGCCGAATACATTGACTTGTGTCATCGCATTGGCTGCGAGATAATCCGCTACGTTCTGCGCAAAATGGGCGATCCCAAACGGCCGATCGGCAAATGGCTGCGCGCCATGCCCCTCAAAATCGAGCGTATGCACCTCAAAATTGGCCTCCAACAAAGGAATCCAAGGCAAAAATTGGTCTTGAGCACCGAGGGCGCCATGCAATAGGAGAAGTTGCGGTTTAGCCATAACGTTGTTTGATCAGCGCCAACGAAGCATCACGGTCGCCATCGAGCGCCGTGACCAATGCTTCCAAAGAGTCAAATTTCATATCGGGACGAATCCAATCCAAAAACTCGACTTGGACCTGCAGTCCATAGATGTCGTGGTCAAAATCAAAAATGTACACCTCGATGCCCAAGGGAAATCGATCCCCCACCGTGGGTTTCTTGCCGACATTCAACATCCCAAAATAACTGCGCCCCTCAACCGTGAGCCGCGACAAATACACCCCCTCAGCGGGAATGAGCTTATGCGGATCGTTGGGGCGGATGTTGGCTGTGGGATAACCGAGTTGGCGGCCGAGTTGCTCACCTTTGATCACGGTACCCGTGAGTCCGTAATCATAGCCCAAGAACCGCTGCGCGGTGACGAGGTCGCCCGTCGACAAGGCATTGCGGATCTTGGTGCTGCTCACATTCGCATTGTCGATCTGCTCGGCAGGGATCTCCTCGACTTCAAATCCGTAGGCGCCCGCAGCTGATTGCAGCTCCTTGAGCCCGCCTTTGCGGTCATGGCCGAAGTGATGATCGTAGCCGATCACCATGCGTTGGATGCCCACCGTCTCGATGAGCACCTGCAAGATGAATTGCTGCGAGGTAAGCGCGGCAAACTCCAGCGTAAACGGAATGAGCAAAAGCTTATCGATGCCCAATGCCTCCAAAGAGGCGATCTTCTCATCGATCGATTGGAGCAAGCGCAGGGAGTGATCCTCAGGATTCAGGACGAGACGCGGATGCGGGTGAAATGAAATCACAACACTCTCACCTTGCACGGCATGGGCGGCATCCATGAGGCGACCCAAAATCTTTTGGTGGCCCAGGTGCACGCCATCAAATGTACCAATGGTGGCTGCTGCGGCATGTCCTTGCTGGTAGCCTTGTAGGCTTCTGAAGACTCTCATTCCCGCAAATTTAATCTGAATAGCCGATTATTCGATCACAGATTCGTTGGCTTTGTTTTCTTGCAGCATCTGCGCAAAAGCATCAGGGGTACGGGCATCGGCTACGAGGTAGTTTCCGATGCGTGTGCGCCTGAGTTCCAAGATGTAAGCACCGACACCGAGGTCTTGCCCGAGGTCATGGACGAGCGTGCGAATGTATGTGCCCTTGCTGCAACGCACGCGTGCACGCACCCAATCTGGCGCACGAAACTCCATCAACTCGTAATCATAGATATGAATGGTGCGGGGCTTGATCTCGACGGTCTTGCCGGCACGTGCCGACTCATAGGCCCGCTTGCCATCCACCTTGACCGCGCTAAACTGTGGTGGCAATTGACTGATGTCTCCCCTATAGGGTTGCATGGCGGCAGAGACCATTTCCAGCGTGATATGGCTGCAATCGACGATGTTTTCTGGAGGAAACTCGGCATCGTAGGAAGGCGTCGTCGCCCCTAGCCGAAACTCGACTTCGTATTCTTTCTCCTGCGCCTGAATGCCGTCGATGGTCTTGGTCATTTTGCCGCTGCACAAGATGAGCAGCCCCGTCGCAAGCGGATCGAGTGTACCCGCATGCCCGACCTTTTTGGTTTTGATGAGGTAACGGATCTTTTTGACGATGTCAAACGAGGTCCAGCCCTTGGGCTTATCAATCAGAATTACCTCGCCGGCAATGAAATCCATCTTATTCAATTGTTGTGGTGCGATCACAATGGACAATTGATAATGGACAATTGATAATGGACAATTGACAATGGAGTCCCATTCAATTATCAATTATCAATTGTCAATTATCAATTCCCAGTCGCCTTATCAAACTCGCTGTTGGTGGCTGCAGGCTTGCGCGAACCAGCGATGATGCCCCAAGCGACGATGCCATGGCCGATGATGATGAGCGGCGGAGAGACATACAAAGAGAGGGAAAACTCTTTGGCATCGATGAAACTTTCGGTGCTCATGAGGATATAACCCAAGGCAATCAGGAAAATGCCGCCGAGGATAATGAAAACATTCAGGTTTTTCAGTGGAATCTGCATCACAAACAGTATAGAAATTTACATCAACTGATCGAGGTTTTTGTTCAAGAAGCGACTCACCGCCCAAGTACTGCTCAACCATCCTAAAAACGTCCCAAAGATAAGAATTCCTCCACATAAAAGAAGGAATTCTACGCGGCCCAGCATCTCATTGGCACCAAATCCCTCCATTTGCATGCCTCCCAACCCGAAATTAATGAATTTTAAGGATAGGATGAGCCCGATGAGCAGCGCATCTGCCAATGCTGCACCCAGCAAGCCTTGCAGCATGCCCATGCGCACAAAGGGCCATCTGATGAAACCAGCAGTTGCGCCAATCAATTGCATGGTGCGAATGAGTAGGCGCTTGCCGTAGATCGCGAGGCGTATCGTGCTGTTCACAATGAAAAATGCAATCAGGGTTACCAATGCACCGATGATCAATCCGATTTTGATGAAGCCATAGGTATTGGCGCGCAGTTGCTCGATGTCGCTCATCGGATAGGCCACGTCTTGAACTTGCAGGATCGTCTGATCCTCAATGAGGTGCTGTATTTTGGCCACGCTGTCGGTCTGGATGTAGGCGAGTTTCAATTTGAAATTGTAGCTCGCGGGCAGCGGGTTGATGCCATCCATGATTTCCATGAATTCGGCTCCGTTTTCAGCCTCCCAGATCTTGCCTGCCTCGTCTTTGGAGATGTAGGTGATTTCCTTGACAAATGGCTGCTTCTTAAGGAAATCGCCAAACTGTACTTGTTTTTCCTGCGCGACATGGTCGGGCAGTTGCACCATCACTTCAAAGTTTTCTTGCGAATACTCAAAAAGCACATGGCTGTAAATCGCACCTGCTGCAAAGAGGTTGAGGAAAAATAGCACGAGCGCAATGGTCACCATGGAGCTCAGAAACGTGCTGCGCGTGCGGGATTGAAGGAAATTATTGGTGCTGCGTGCCATTCAAGGATTCATTCTCTTACAGGCATGACTTGCGCCATCGTCGACGCCAAGATCTGCCTTGCCGCAAAGTAAGTCATCCCAACGATAGGATAATTCACATCGCCTCGGCATCAGTCGTATATTCTGAACAGTACAGGCAACATCATCTGTTGCCGCACAGGTTTTCCATTTTGGATTGCGGGCGCAAACTTGGTTTCCTTGAGGAGACGTTCGGCCTCCTGCTTGAGGCCGCCGCCTAGATCCCTGAGTGCACGCACCTCGCTCGTCGTGCTATCGGCCTCTACATAAAAACTCACCATGATGTCGCCGGTAATGTGCTTTTCCTTGGCCTCAGCAGGATATTGCATCCTGCTCGCCAGGCTTTTGTACAACTGTGTGTTGCCACCGGGAAACTCAGCCTCCTTGGTCATTTTGACCTCATAGTTGCGATGGGTGCCATCTTGAATCTGGGTCTGCGCAGCAGCCCACTGTACCAATCCCAACATCAAAAAGCCGTAGAGAAATATTTTTTGCATACCATCAAGGATCATAATCAGTCAGAAAGATAATCAATCCGCTACAAACATCAGACCAAAAACGGCAAGCCTTATCAGCATCGCCAACGCATCCCCGCTAGCGAGACTACTTCACGCAAGGGTTTTTGGTCATCTTGCCCATGTACTTTGGAGCCTCCAAGGCCGTTTTCACGGGCACATTGGATTCCAAATCCAGCGTGCGCTTGAGATAGGTATAGGCCTCACACAGCTTGTTGAGCTTGAAATAGGTGATCCCCGCGCGCTCATGCGCCAAAACATGCTTGGGCGACCACTTGATGGCGTCCAAAAAGTCGGGGATCGCCTTTTCTAGCTGATTTTGCTCAAAATAACACAAGCCGCGCGTGAAAAAGGCCGCTGTATACGCCTCAAAAGTACCGTCTTCCATTTTGATCGCCTGATCAAACTTGGCGATGGCCTCCGCATACATCTTACGGTCGTAATAGTATTCTCCAAGACTCACATGCGACATCACAATCTCGGGCTCTACTTCAATTGCTTTGGACAAATCGGCGAATGCCCTGTCGTAATCCTTGAGTTCCAAATAACCATAACCTCGATTGTTGTAGAGCAGACCCAAGTCAGGATCGTGACTGATGCCGCGTGTATAGGCATCGATCGCCCTGATCGGCTGATTCAGGTTGTCATAGCAAAATCCGAGGTTCACCCAGCCATATTGCAAGTCAGGCTTCAGTGTAAATGCTTTTTCATAAGCCTGAGCGCCCTCGCTCCAGTTTTTCTGGAAAGTCTGCAGCTGCCCGATTTCATGCCAGGCCCGGTACTCGTTGGGCATGATCGTGGTTGCGTGTTTGTAGTCGGCCAGGGCGTGTTGATAATCTTTGAGTTCATAGTAGGCACTGCCGCGCGACATGTAGATTTCATAAATGTCGCGACGGTGCTTGTTCATGTACTCGCGGTCATCGCGCATGAGCGACTCATAGAGTTTCATCCCCCGCGAGTGGTAGTCGATCGCTGTGAGGTAGTCTTCGTTGCGAAAAAAGAGGTCTCCGATACGTGAAAGCGAAAGCGGATCATTGGGCTTGTAATCGATCTTGGTCTTGATCAAATCCACGCCCTCTTGATTTTTGCCCATTTTGATGAGCGTATAGGCCTTGCGCTCCAGCAAAAATTCATTTTTGGGATCGATGCTCAAGGCTTTGTCGCAGTCCAGAATCACATTGGGGTATTGCTCGAGTAGCACGTAGACGTGGCTACGGTTGCTGTACCCAAGGGATTCATTGGGCCGCAAGGTGATGAATTTGGTAAAGGATTGCAGGGCATCTTCCGGATGGTCCAACATCACTTGGCACCATCCTTTTGCGTTCCAAGCCTCACTATTGTCGTCACGGTCCACCAGTGATTTCTCTGCGCAGGCCAAACCCAAATCATATTTTTCCAAACGATAGTAGCACCAAGCGAGGCTACTGTTCAGAAAACTTGGATTCAGCGTGCCGTCCACGGTAAGACCCGTCTGCCAGTCCCTGCTTGCCTTTTCAAACTTGCCTAGCCCATAATAGGCCCATCCTCTAAAATAATAGACCCAATTGTCTTTGCGCTCGCCATCGAGCGCCTTGGTAAAATAGTCTACTTTTCGGTTGTTGTCATCGGCTTCGCGGCCACGGTCATACCAAGTGCCTTGTGCTGTGACGGTCTGGGCCGACACCAGCAAAAGCAATAGGATGAGTAGTGCCCCTCGATGAAAAAAGTGATTCTGCATAAACCGGTTGAACGCGTTAAAAGTAAAAATAGGCATTTGCCATCACAGCCCAAAATGCTGCAAAACACGGGACTGTGGGTAAACTTCCCCCATTTTCTCCTTAGCAAATCGGCTAGCCCAAATAAATCGGCCTAGCGTCATGGTTTTTGTACGGTTTGAGCGATGTGAATGTTTTGTTGCACGCATGTGGACAATTGGGAATGGACAATTGAGAATGGATAATGAATTATGAACTGTGTACGTCAAATACGAAAGGACATTCCTGACGTATAAAATGGGGGTTTTTGCATTGGACTTGAAACAACGGATGGCAAAAATTGTACATGTAATACAATTTTGTTTGGGAATCGTTTAAGAAGTGTCCAGTTATCACAGTGCAAAAAAACTCCTTATGAAACAGCAAAATTCGGCAACCACAGCGGCGTACCAAGACGCGACCGTCAAGAAGGACGGAACCCAAACCATATACTTGCGGCTCACCATCGACCGCAAGATAAGGACATTCCCGACTGGAATCGCAATCCCCGCCAAGTTTTGGGACAAGGCCAAGCAGCAGGTGAAGCTCAACATGTCGGGCCTTCCCAATGCAAGGGAGATCGCGGCTAACCTTGCGGCTCAAAAGGCCGCGCTCGACAAGGTATTGCTCGACTTGCAAGGGAAGGGCGAGGCCGTGACCTTCGCATCGGTTGATAGGCGGATGGCATCTGGCAGCAAGACCAAGCTGATCGACTACTGCATCTGGCGGCGCGACTGCGAGGCCGCGCAAAGGGCAAGCGGCACGGTGAAGGGCTACAACGCCTACATGGCCAACCTCAGAAAGTACGACCCCGACATCGAGATCGCGGCAATCACCCCAAGGTGGCTTGAGGAGTATCAGGAATGGTTGTTTTCCGAGGGCAACCACAAGACCAATTCAATCCTCAGCATCTTCCGCTACCTCCAAAAGATAATGAGCCATGCCACCAAGCACGGCGACATCCCAAGCAACCCCTTCATCCATTTCAAGAAGGTGAAGTGGCAGACGGTGGAAAAGCAGTACCTCACGAGCGAGGAACTCACGAGGCTCATGGACTTGTACCATAGCGGCGCGTTCCGCTCGGAGAACCTGCCCACCAAGTACACCAAGGGCGGGAAGGACTCGCACCACCATTGCCTCCAACAATTTTTGGCCTCGTGCTTTTGTGGGTTGAGGTTTTCAGACATCGCCAAGCTCAAGCCAAGGGATTTCCACGGCAGCTACCTGAGCATAGTGATGAAGAAGACCGCCGAGCCGTTGAGGATTCCGATCAACGGGCCGTTGCGGTCGATCCTGAACTTGGAGGAGGGTGCAAGCACCGTGTTCCACGGTCGAACCTTCGTGAACGGCCACATGAACACCAAGCTCGCGGAGATCATGGAGATAGCGAGGATCGGCAAGCACATCACCTTCCACAGTGGCCGTCACACCTTCGCGATCATGGCCTTGGAGGTCGGTATGCCCATCGAGGTCGTGAGCCACATCCTAGGCCACTCCAACCTGTCCATCACCCAAGTCTATGCCCGTGTGGTGGATTCGCAGAAGACCCGCGAAATGGCCAAGATGGATGCCTTCCTGCCTAGGATGAAACCCACCACCGAGCCTAAAGCCGTTTTGGTGGAAAGGTTGTAGCCGAAATTCCAAACTGCAACCAATCATGGCCTTGGCCCCGCTCGAACTGTCGGGGCCAAGGCCAAACGATTCGATCCGTCAAATCATCACGAGATGGAGCTTTTTGTGATTACATCAACGCAGGGATCACTTTATTGGTTCCTTCTTCCAATTCCTGCCACCCAGGTCGCGGTACTTGAAATCTTGGTAGGGATACCATAGGATGGGTTCGTCCGGCATTTCAAAACTTGAGGCACCGATGAAGTGATCGGCGAAGAAAAGGTAGTCCTTCCCTTCAAGGTCGAAGTTGCTAACGTCGTTTGCGATCTCATCAGTGTCATACAGGCTGATGTTGCATTGCGTGGAGCAATTTTCCTTTCTGAAATTCTTGGCAAATTCGGTGAGTCCTTCTTTTGTAAAGTCTTTGTCCTTGATCCAAACGTGATAATTGGTCACGACCGCATTGACTTCCTCCTTCAAGATGGAATAGGCATAGGCTGCTTTATCCTTGGAAGGCTGGGGAGTTGTGCCTGAGCTTGGCTGCTTCGGTTCGGTTCCACTTCCCGACTTGGAATTGCATCCCAAACCCAAGGCAATGAATACCAAACAAGGGAGCAAGACGCATCGTAGTCTCATTGATGTCCTATTTAAGGGGTTGAGAAACCAAAGGAAATATTTTTTTGTCACTTTCCAATATCCTTGTCCCCTGAAACTGCCAATTAGCCTATTCCTTCTCATGTTGGCAGTGGAAAGGCGTTGCCCGTGGATTCGAGGCCAAGCAGAGTCCCTAGCCCCACTTGCGGAGTCGTGTACGCCACGTACAACGGCCACCATACTTTTCCACAAACACCCGTAGTTCCCCACAACTTGTACGCCATGCACACGGTTGATGCAAGCCACGTACAAAAGGGGCAAAAACGCCCTTTGCAGCGTGTGCAGGGCGTACAGGGGCCAAAAGGGGGCTGGAATCCACCCAATTCCCGGCGTAGGTTTGCCCCATGACCAAGGATCAATTTTCGGACATCGAGGCACAACCCAAACAGACCAGACGGCCATGCTTGCAATAAACTGGAAGACATCGTGGCCGCTCGTGGAGACGGCGATACGCGACCACAACAAGGGCCACGTAGTCGGGCGGCGCAAGGACGGGAGGGCGGTGTACGACCTCAAGAAAGTCCTTCGCGCCACCCACCAGCACTTGCTCAAGGAGATGGTGCGTCTCTACTCGCATCAGCTCGACGGCCTGGAATGGCTCGACCTGACCACCGAGCTGCCGCCGTTCAGGACGCATTGCGGGGAGCTTGCAACCGAGCTGGACTTGAGCAAGGGTACTATCAACAACCTCCTGAACCGCCTGTTGGAAAGCGGCCTCGTGTTGGAAAGGGAGCATCGCGGGAGGTGCAACAAGTTCGCCCTGCGGTTCGAGCCGACGATGATAGTTATCCACCCCGAACTCGAAAAACGGAGGCAAATGGCCCTGGGAAGCGACGAAGACGGAGGCTGTGACAATCAGGATGTTGATGAAGAGAGAGGCGAAATTTTGCAGCAGGTTTTAGAAGCTGGCCCTTTCAAAAAAGAAAATAAACTGTCCGTTCGGACGGGGGATAAAAAAGAAAAAGCCCCCACCCCAAGGCAAACGGAAACCAGCAACCCCGCCGATGGCGGAACGGCGGGAGCCAGCGACGCCCGATTGCAAGAAGCAACGACGGACGGCGAAAATGACGGACTCGAAGGGGAAAACGGAAAAACGGGCGACCACGGCGGCAATCTTACAAGCGACGCCCGCTTGCAAGATGGCAACATGCAGCAGAAAACGCACCGGGGGGCGCGGCGAACGGCCCGCGAAATCGCCGCGAAGACGCAGTGCGGGACGCAAGCGAATCGGGGCCATTTCGATGAAATGCCCGAAAAAGCCCCATTGTCGGCACAGTTCGCAGATCATTGCGCACGGCTCCTGACGGTGATGGTCGGAACCTTGTGGTCGCGGCTCGACTACCTTGCCACTAGCCAGTTGGATGCGATGAAGGCGTTCCTCCACGGCCAATTCGTCGGCAAGACGGCGGCGCAGGGCGAGGAAACATACCGCAACCTCTGGGTCAGGATCGGGCTTGCCGACAAGTGGGCGAGGAAGAAGCCGGGGCGGTACATCCCGATACCCTCCACCTACCTTGCGCCCGACAACCCCAACGGGTTCGACCGCACCGAGCGTTGGCTGGAAAACATGCGGATGACCAGCAAGCGGGCCGAGAAGGCCAAGGCACGATACCAATACCTCTCGAAGTCGATTGGCGCGGTGCTGCACAGCACGGGCAAGCACTTGGAGGAACAAGGGCTTCACAGCTATGTGAAAAGGCGCAAGGAAGTCACCGACAGGTACGCCCATCTGGGAACGGCATTCGATTGGGTGGTGCTAGACCCAAGGGCCAACCAGGGCGAGGGCGATTGAGGGTGCGCGGGCCTTGGCCGACACGATGCAATGGTCACATCAACAAGATGAATATGCAACATATAGAAAATGGTTCCAGCCTCATGCAACAGCTCATCGAGGATTTGAAGTCCGGGGCGGATGCGCCCAACCCGATGTCGCAGCCAGAAGCCGAGTCGGTCGCGTTGGTGTTGGAATGCCTCACGGTGTTGCAGGACTTTGCCACCTGCGCCTTTGCGAGAATGGTGCTTGAGCAGACCGAGGAAACCGACCCGATGCCCGATTGGCAAAGGCCGATGCGGGCCAAGGATGCGGCGGCGGCGGCACGGTTGCGAAGGGCTTGCAGAAGGAGACGGCCCAAATGAAGCCGAACGACCAAGTACGGGGATTTGTAAACCTTAATGATTGATATATGGGTAAGACAAAGCATTTGAGTGTCCCAAGCGATGCGTTCTTCGAGTTCGCACAACTTGTCGGCGAAAACAACGTGAGGGCCACCGTCTCGGGGACGGATGACGACGATGGCGCGGTGATCGTATCCATCGAGTACGAGCCTGACGAGCGGGCCACGGTGCATCACCTTGAGGACTTCGTGGAGGACAAGTGGCTTGAAATCGAGGAAGAGGAGGACAAGGACGACGATTGATTTGTCCAAGCCGCTTGGCGATGAAATGTAGCCCCGCCGGGTGAAAGGGCGGCGGGGCTGCAAAAAACGCCGATTCTGGCTGGAATCCCGTTGATTGAACGCCCA
This sequence comes from Bacteroidota bacterium, assembly GCA_031424495.1. Classification (GTDB taxonomy): domain Bacteria; phylum Bacteroidota; class Bacteroidia; order J057; family JADKCL01; genus JADKCL01. Next base: position 13,017 of record JANPHP010000222.1, read on the forward strand.
TCATGGCGCGGTTTTCGTGGTTTCGCTAAGCGAAACTGAAATCGGCGACTTTTCCACAGAACCACTTCAACTTACGCACATTTGGAACGGAATAAACAGGTTTTCGTTCATATCGATACCAAATCTGGAAATGCCTTCCAGTCGGGCTGTTCATTTCGTTCCAGCCAAAATCGGGGGTTGATTTCCCCTCAAAGCATCGGTAGGTTTGCCCCATGACCAAAGACCCACATCTTAACGTGGCCGACGACAGGTTTGGCGGCTACGAGCGAAGGACGATAATCACCTTGGAAGACCTCTTGCAGTTTGAGAAGCGCATCAATGCAAGGCTCGATTCAATGCAAGCCAATTCCCAAGGCGGCGGGACGCAACCGCAATTCTACAAGCCAAAGGAGGTCGCGAAAATGACGGGCCTCACCGAGCATTCGGTGCGAAGGCGGCTGCGGGAAGGGCAGCTCGCGGGCATACAGGAGGCGGGGGTGAAAGGCTCGTGGCTCGTGCCCAGGGAGGCCGTCACGGCATTGTTGGAATCCTTGAAAAAGGCAACGATCCCCGCAAGCTGAATGCCTAGCCGGGGGCCGGAACCCGAACCTAGTTGGACAGGATTGCCGATCCCTTGGGGAAAACGAAATCCTCCCCACGGAAATGCAACGAGACCGAGTCTCCTTGGTCGCGCATCGCGGCCCTGAGAATCGCGCTCGCGGAGGCGAATGCCACCAAGACCGCACGGGTCATGTCCGTCAAGTCCGTGTAGGGGACTGACGGGGTGAAAGCGGCCTTGCAACATTCCTCCAACACCGATTGGTAGATCGGGTGGATGTCTTCATTGAATCCCCTCAGAACTGTGGCATACAATTCCATCGGGGTAGTGGGGATCAAGCTCTCTGCTTCCATGCCCCAAAGGTGCATAAAATGCCGACAAGTCGCAATACATTGGATCGGGGCAACATGCTTGGCTGCAAAATGGCTTGCAACGAATCCTGCCAGGCATCGCCGTGTCAGCCGCACGATGGCCTGAAAAACTTTTGATCACAATCGTTTGATTTAGAGAGGGTGACAGGGTTTTCGGGTTTTCACATGGACTCGAAAACCCTGCATTCCAAAACCTGCCATGTCAATTGCCTAAATTGCTTGAAGGGGTGGCTTTGGCACCATTGCGACGGAAACGCAGGTGGCGCGGCTGCAAGGCCGTGCCATTGCCCGTTTACCGTGGGCTTCAAGCGTTCCCTGACCTGTTGGCTCTGAATCAAATGCGACTCGCATTTTGTCGTTATGGAATCGGCACGATGAATGCACCATGTGTTTGAAGCATGTTGCCGTCGTTTTGAAAATGTCGTAACCTTGTGTATTAGTCATTGATACTTCACTATGGAAAAACGAATTGTACAACTCTTTTTGTTGGTTTTGGCAGCATTGCCCTTGGCACTTGTGGCCCAAGATGGCACGGCCAATGGAACGCCGAGGCCAGCCTACAAGGTCACGGGCATCATGGAAGCCCCCATTTGGGACGGCAGGCCCATCGACCCGCATTGCGGCAAGGTCAATGGATGCGATGGTCGCCCACCTCAACACAAGCAGGGCCAACCGAAAGGGAATGATACTCCCTTGGCGCAATCACTGGAAGAAGGCCAATCTCCAATTTCTAAGATCGCCGTAGCTCAACCACTGACTGCGTACAGACAATTCACCGCTAACAACTTGGATGAATTCACGCCGGGGGACAACAGCATGGCTATTTCAAGAAATGGATTCATCGTCAGTGCTGACAATCTCACCATTGATTTTTACAGTGATGGGCCTGACTCGCTGACGCAGTTTCAGCGTCATCATTTGTTTTATGGCGATACAACGCTTCGGGGAAAGCCTTTCGACCCGAGGGTGATCTACGACCGCTACGCAAATCGCTTCATTGTGGTGACGTGCGCCTACGCCGATACCGCAGACACCTATTTGCTCATCAGCTTTTCCCGTGATGAAGACCCGCAAAATGGGTGGAATCACTATCAGCTTCGTTCTGATACCTTGGACGAAAACCAATGGTTCGACTACCCCTTCATTTCAATCAACCGCGACGAGCTTTTCATAACTGGCAACATGTTTGCCGACTTGGGCAATGGGACGGTTACGGGCAACAAGATTTTCCAAATTCGCAAGGCTGAGGGTTACAATGGGCAATCGCTGAAATTCAAGCTCTGGATGGACATTTTGGATTCGGAGGGCGACTTTGCGTATTGCATGGTTCCGCTGCAAGACGGTCTAATGCGAGACTCTTACAACCGTGGCATCTACCTTGCCAGCACCAAGCTGATCTACACGGGGCAAAACAGCGACAAGCTATTTTGGTATCAAATCACCGACAGCTTCAATGCGCCCAATGTTGCGCTCGACACGCACATGACTTCGGCGGGAATAGCCTATTCCGATCCCCTTGTTGGCTATCAATTGGGAAGCAACGACGACATTGAGCTATCCGATGCCAAGGCGCATAGCGGATTTGTGATGGACAGCGTGTTGAATTTCGTCTATTGCCGCAATTTCAGCTCGTACTCTGTGATCGTGCTGAATCGCCTAGACATACGCACCAACACCAACCAACGCTATCCTTGGGGCTTCACGGCGGGTTCCCAAGATTTCAGCTATCCTTCGATTGCTTTCATGGGTGTCGACTCGACCGATCCCGACAACCTGGCTTTGTGTTTTCTCAAGACGAGTGCCAACATTTACCCCCAGATCGACGTGGTGCATTTCGATGACGGGGCATTCTACCAGAATTCGACCGTCGTGAGGCAAGGGGACGGTTATATCGACTTCTATGCCGGGAATCAGGATGAGCGATGGGGCGACTATACTACCATCCAGCGGCGGTATGACTCGCAACCTGCAAGGGCATGGCTAGTGGGTGGATACCCCAACGGGCCGAATCCAAACTTCTTTGGACGCTCCTACCTTTTCAACGCCTATATCGCCGAGATCGGGGACTCGATGGTCGTTTCAGCGCCCGAAGGTGGCTTTTTGGAGACGGCCCATGTTTCGGTTTTTCCAAATCCAGCAGACGAATCGATGACAATCCGGTCAAACTGGCCAAATGTTCGATTGGAAAGCCTATGCCTCATCGACATCCACGGGGCGACGGTTGGGGCAAAGGACGCTGAAAATCCGTCTTCGATTACGATTGACATCAATGACATCGCCTCTGGCTTGTATTTTGCTAGGATTCAATACAATGGAAACATGTACACGTATGAAAAAGTGGTTGTTGCTCATACCCGTTAGCATCATGGCAATTGGTTGCCATAAACCCCTGCCCACCTCGCAGGAAGCCCCTGCAAATACATTGCCAGTGTCGGTTGTCGATACGCCACCGCCAGTGCAATTGTGGGAGGAAGACCCCGACTATCAGGAAGACCAAGCGGGAGGCACGAGGACACCACCCGTGTACGATTCCCTTGGACGGCGGATTGTTCCCGTCAAAGTCACAAACAACCCCCCACGGCAAGGAAAATTGCCAGGAAAGGGAATAAGTGATAGGCCACCGACAAGTCGGAAAACTTTGGACTCGCTTGACCGTGTTGCAGCCCAGCAAAACAGGTACAGGGACTCACTTCGATTGGAAAAACAGAAGAAGCTCAACAACACTGGTGGAAAATAGCACGATTGGATCAATCGAAAACCCCAAAAAGATCGAATACAAAATGAAATTGCGAATCTCGATTGCCTTGTTTTCATTCCTCGCTTCTATGACGGCGATGGGACAGACCATTCCCAAGCTGGATGCAACAAATCCCACATCGAACCAATCCAAGCCCGTCGTGATGACCGTCCAGCCTTGGAAGGCAAGCGGCATCCCTAGCGGCTGGAAGCCCAAGGCAGGGCCGACGCAGCGGCATGTCTGTGCGGGCAGCCAAAGTTCTCCCCGAAACGGCTCCCAAAGCACATCATTCGACCCCGATGGGCTAATTATCGATCATGCCGACGACCCATCGAACTACAAGGTAAGCCAGACGGAAGCGCTCGGTATCGGCAGGAGCTTTGTTGCAAACAACCTCACCGATGGCGAGCCAGCAGACAACAGTATGGCGATCTCAAACAGCGGCTTCATCGTGAGCGCCGACAACACCACCATCGATTACTACCGCGACACGCCCGACACACTTTTGCAGTTCCAGCGTCACAGGGACTTTTTTGGCGATTCCCTACTTGGCGAAGTTCCATTCGACCCTAGGGTGATTTACGACCGATATGCGGATCGTTTCATCGTTGTGATGGTGATGAATACGGTTTTCTCGGACAACTTCTTGTTTGTGAGCTTTTCCAAAACCGACGACCCGCGAGATGGTTGGAACCACTATCGGGTGGATACTGACACCCTGGATCCCGACAGTTGGATGGATCACCCCCAAATCGGTATCAACAGGGATGAGCTATTTATCACGGGAAACATGATTCTGGACGGCGACTTGGAACCCTCCAGCAACAAGCTCTACCAGATACGCAAGCAGGACGGCTATGACAGCCTTGCGCTAAACATGCGGATTTGGCCAGACATCATGGATGCAGACGGCAATCCGGGCTTTTTCCTTTGCCCGTTGTCGGATGGATTAATGGCCGACAGCTATGACAGGGGCATATACCTCGCAAGCACCAAGCTATTGACATCCGGGCAAACAGGGTCGAAACTTTATTGGTATCATCTCACCGACAGCTTAGGGTCTGCGGGCGCAACGATTGACGCAAGGCAATTGGGGTCGGGCCAACCGTATTCCAGCCCTTTTGCCGGGATTCAATTGGGCAGTACCGAATATCTGGATTTGGGAAATTGCAGGGTGCGAAGTGGGTTTCACCTAGCGGGCAAACTCTATTTCGTTTACTGCAAGAACACGAACGGTTTTTGCACAATCGTACTAAACAGGGTGGACACGCAGACCAATTCACTCCAAAGGGATGGCTGGGGATTCTCATCAGGGTCGCAAGACGACTCCCAACCGTCGATTGCTTTTGCCGGATTGGACAGCACCGACGATGCAAAGTTACTGATGGCGTACCAGCGGTCGGGGGCAAATATCTTCATGCAAATGCGGGCCGTGTATTTTGACAGCATTTTTCCCTCCAATTCGATGCTTGTGAAACCTGGCGACGGATACGTGGACATCAACACTTTCGCGGGAGCAAATGAGCGTATCGGGGACTACACGACGACCCAAAGGCGCTATGGTGCTGCAACCCCTACATGCTGGGCTGTTGCATCCTATCCCGTTGGAGCCAACGGCAACTACTTCAACCAGCAATATGGCACAAACGGATTCATAGCTGAGTTCACCGACAGTCTCGCCAACACGGTAGTACCTATGTCCCTAGAAAGCATGGCTGTATCAATCTATCCAAACCCGGCAAGTGGCACGGTCTATGTTGAATCGGTGGACTTGGTTCATCCAATCCAAAATGTGGCCCTAATCGACTTGCATGGGAAAGTTACTAAGGCTTGGCAAGGTACTTGGGGGCAAAGCACGATTACGCTTGACGTGTCGGATCAATCCAAGGGACTCTATTTCTTGAAGCTGCAATTTAAAAATCAAGGCTATGGCTACTACAAAATATTGGTGGATTAGTGTCTCGTTTGGGGTGTTGATTGTTGTGGGTTGCAATTCGCAGATCAATCCCCCTGCCACCACCAATATCGCCCCTGACTCGACGGCAAGCACAAACGCCGTTCAATTGTCACAGGACTCAATTGCCAGCCCACTAGATACACTTGCACAAACTTCGGTGGATACGCCAAGGAAATCGCTGGGCGACTTGGAGGCTGAACGAAAAAGGCAGGATCGACTCAGGCAAAATCCGAATCCCAACCCAAAGCCACCTGCAAACGCCAATCCCTCCATTGAGAACAGGATGCCAATGCCTGAATGCAAGAAGCTGTATGCAGAGATTGGATCAGGATGGGGCCATGATTCCAAAACAGGATTGTTTCATTTCAGTGGAGGCGCTGCAAATCCCCTTCGGCAAGAGCTCACGACCCAACGCCATTGCCTTCTTGGCTTGAATCAACCCGATATTGAAAAGCTATTCGGAAAGCCAAACAGGGTGAGCAGCAAAGAGATGCTTTACTTCATGCACAAGTCTTGCTTTGGAACTGGCGGCGTAAATTCCGAGGGTTGCGAATGTCTCAAGATGGAACTGGCTGAGGCCAAAGTGGTGAAAAGAGTTTCCATTGTAAATATTCCATCCAAGGAATGAACCGCAAGGTTTTTGGATCGGGGATAATCGGGGTTACTTTTTCCATCGTCGCCTTCGCGATGTCGATCTCAAGCTGTGAATATGCACCCCATGATGCCGCTAAGGTTGCTGAAGCCGATGTGTTGCCGTCCCATCGATACTGTTGCTGCAATCACGGATCCGCCCAACATGGAAGGCAGTCTTGTCAAAAAGGATTCGGCGGAATACGCCAAACTCCATTCATACGACGATTATCCTGATCCAATCTTGGATTCCTTGAAACGAGCAGCCGACAAATTGCGCAAGGGCAAGCTCATATAGCCCTTGCGGAGTGAATCTTAGCGATTGAATCGATGTGAACGAAATCTTTTTGTTTGGTATTAACCGTGTTTGCATTTGTGAAGCTGAAATGCAAAAACCACAAGGCATTCACGGGATTGGATTGGTTACAAGGGAAATCTGACAATCCCAACCTTGCCAAAGATGTAAGAATCTTGCGGTAAACGGCTGGATTGTCGCAAGGACAGATAAAATATCACGCATTCCCCTTTCCCAAAATACGCCCAAAATCACTATCTTGCCTAGGTCTTCATCAGTTTTCCAACCTTGAAAGTATAGTGTGTATGAAAAAAATACTCGCGCTCATCTTGTTTCTCTTCATGGCCGTGACAGTGGTACAAGCACAAGGAAATGGCGGTGGCAATGGCAACGGGCAGGGGAACGGCCAAGGCAACGGCAATAACATCGGCAACGGCTGGGCTTGGGGCAACGGCGGCGGACTTAATGCCCTCGTGACCTATTTGGAGAATGGCGGACAAGTACCTCAAGTGATCTCGCTGGCCGCGATCTACAAGGCCCGCGATTGGGGTCAGCAAACATTTGGCCTGAACTATGGGCAGATGGTCGTCAAATATGCTCAAGGGCAGCTTACGGTGACTTACCTATCTGTTGCACCACCGTCACTGGTTTTTCGAGTGTTTTACGGGGGGGGGAGTATCCAAGTGATTTTGGACAATATCTAAAGTCGCTTGGCATTTAGCCAGCTGATAAATGGCTCGTAAAACAACCTATCCGCCCTCCCATCCTGGCGTTGGTAGCGTACAAGGCTCTCAATCATTGCCTCTACTTCGGTTTTGTAGGCTTGAGCTACCTTTTTTGAGGGCTTTAGGGTAGCATATCTACTTGCATTCATTTGCAGAAAACGCAAGAACTGTAACGCAGGGATCGCGAAGTCGCCTTTTTCAAGCATTACCTCGCGATGGTTTTTGGCGTGGTGCTTGAGGTCGGCGACCTCGTGGCTGTCAAATAAAATCATCAAATGACAGAGCAAACCTGAAAGTCGATACAGCAATGGCGGTTTCTGATCCTTTTCACGGTACAAATGGTCAAATATGGCTTTCGCCCTTTTTGTATCGTCCCTTCCAAGGTAAATGGCCATCATTGCTATCAAGATTCGAGAACGGTTTCCTCCCGATGGCGACTCAAGCACAAACTCTTGGTTTCGCTCAAAGAAACTGAGTGCCGTTTCATGTGAAACGTAGCCGTCATCAGCAGTCGCCCATTCGAGCAGCACCACTAGGAATCTGATGAGGTAGATCGCCCGATTCTGAGGTGACTCTGGATTAAATGCAGCAAATTGAGTAACCAATCGCTCCCCTTTGTCACGGTTTCCCAAGTCGATGTAGTATTCACTGAGCCGAACCATGAGCATAGCTCGTCGAAGTGGACTTAGAAAAGGGGAAAGCTGATCCAACTCGAAGACCGACTCAGCCATCTGGCAAGCGACCTCCCATTCACCGTTTAGAGCGTGAAACCCCTCGTCCAAGGTTATTTTCTCGCTCAGTAGCAGCGTTGGGTAGGCAGAGACATCGAGCTTTGCAAAATCCGATTCAAGGTAGAGCTTGATCCGTTCTTGATCCACCGCCCCCGACTTCTTGGCGGTGGCAATTACTTTATCCAGATACTCAACTCGGTAGTATGCGATCTGCGGTGCAAGCTCAATGTTGGCCCGCGCCTGCCTTAGTTCGGCCTCACAGGCATCAAGGGCAGCGGCACGTTCTTCCCCTTCAAGCACAATTGAGTAAATAGCGGATTCCAAGCCTAGCAGTTTCACAAGCCGGTCTAGGTAACACCGTTTGATGGCATGAGCCTTGGCGACTTGGATTTCGCCCAAAGACTTCAATAGTGCTTCTTGGGGTAGGTCGTTCAATTTGTCGGCAATCCCCGCGATTTCCGGGGGCAATCCAGCCCTCAATTCGGCTATCACTGCGTCCAGATTCTTGATAGCCAGTTCGCGCATCGATCTGAGGTTATACCCCTCGAATGCGGACTTTTCCGCAGCGGTCTCATAGGGCTGCTTGCCCCTATGCCATACGATCAGCTCAAGCCATTTCCGCTTTTTCCTGCTCACGGAGAGGATTGCCACCACGTCCTCAAACTCACCATCCGACAACTGATTTACAGTGTCGGTCAATCGTGTCGCGGGCGACCTTTTACCTTTAGATGGCTTACGGGACATAGAGCTGACTGATTCCTGCCTTGTGCAGCGAAGTGAATACCAATATTGCACGATTTTTTAATTCTTGCAACCAAGTGAAGCGACAATGCGACATCTACCCAGGTGTTTTGGGCTTCATGCTGATCTGTAAGTAGGTTAAAAAATGACAAAAATTTCCTCCTTCCGTGTGTGCGGAATTTTTGCAATACCGTACTTGGCATCAGAATAGAACGGATAGCGGGGAGGATCGATTTTTGAGAATAATAAAGGCACAAGGTGGCAGGTTGGTGACGATGAAGACGATCAACATTTACCGCAATCGAGTGCCCTAAGAAAAGATAACCCGGTACGCTGTTGAGTTCGTACCGGGCCTTTTCAAACCTTTCTTTCAATGTGGTTTCCGTTTGGCGACATGACCACAGAGAAAGCGCGATCTTTGACGTAAAACTATGCTTTTTGGAGATACTGTCACAAAAAATATGGGATGGAGGGATTGCTTTGCCTTTCCCGCCCCATCCTAGAATGTTGGTTTAGTTGGTTTGATGGGCATCTGCAAAGGTGCTTATCCGTTCGGGTGCTACATGCCCCTGAACGTCAAGCGGCTTTCCAGGCACCCCCTCCTTCCAAAATGGTTCCAATTTCAATGGTGATTAGGAATGTGCCGACGGATGCAATAGAAGGTGATTTTTGAATCTCGGAAGGCGGCGGCATGGTGGGCTTGTCTCACGATCAATGTGTGGTTTAGGGTAGATTTTGATACAACCTAAGTTCACGAATCCCAAGTTAATGTTGATTGATTTGCATGTCTCACCTGCCGCCGTCATTCCACGATCACGCCAATTATTCGTTGCCTTGGTGACCTCGATTTCATCACTACCTGAATTGTTTTGCAAGCGCGTGAGGGCATGGCGGCAATGTTGCCGATTTCCATCACCCCGACCACGATGAGTCATAGCGCAAAGTCGCTTGTCCCTCGCGTTGCTTACTCACAGCGTATCTCCTTTTATCCAAAGCCCTCTAATCTGAGGGCGCGTTTCTCTGTTTGATTGGTGCCAGGGGCCGTCGCCAGATGGCCCCTGCATTGTCTTTTTCATTGCCACCTAAGACCACCACAGAAGTTTGAAAACACGTTTTGAAAATAGGATGAGCTATGAAAGAAAACTTTGCACGAGCGCATGTCCCTACGGTAAGACCGCCGGGGCTGCACAATGATTTTTCTGAGCAAGAGGCTGAGATGAAAGCCTCAGCTATGCCGCCGAAATTTGCCCTCACGGCAAGTGCAGTGGCCCCTCCGAATGAGGATGGGAATGCAAACGGCCTCACGCCGCAACAACAAGCCGACTTGGAAAGGCTTGGATTGAGCGGGGATGAAATCGAGGCATTGGCCTACCCGATTGCAGCCCAAATACTCGCTGCAAGCACTCGCTTTGCACCAGCAGAATGGCAACAGCTTTGGCCGACTGTGAAACGCCTTGGGCTTGTGTCCCAGATGGCGACGATCCTTGCCGACTTCTATGAGAAAGGCGACTGGCTCACGAGTTCAGATGCCGTTTCCCTTGCCATGTTGGAGGGATTCAGCTATACAAATGCAGACGGAAAGAAGCTGGGCGGCTTTTTGGAGCTTGCCCAAGACGGTGATCGCATCGGCATTCGTGCCGTGATTCCCTACGACGACTTTGGAAAAACCATCATACTCAATCCCAGGAAAACCACAACAGTGCTAGGCAGGGCCGTGGATGCAGCCAAGCATCCAGACGGGTTCAGGGGAGCGATGAACATGCCAATTGGCACCAACTTTGTCCGGTTCCAAAAGGATTCGAGGGTAGGCGAAAACCAAGGCGGGACGAACGTGCTGGACATTGCTGACTGGACTTGGGCCAAGAACAATGCTTGGTTGCAAGCTGCTGTGGATCGCGGGGACACCATTCGGTTTATCAGTGACCCGATGCTGCCTTCGACCCTTTTCAGGGATGGAAAATCGATTGAAGGTGACATGACCGTAACAGGGCAGGAACTTGGGGTACTGCTTAACAAGGGGCTTGCACCTGACAAGAGTTCTGGAAATGTAGCCGCCTTCAATAAATCGGAACTTTTGCTTTTCCCCGATCATTGGATAGATGTAAGGAAGGAAGTGGTCAAGAACGGCAACTTAAAGGACATGGATACCGAAGCATATAAGCGGTTCTTGTATAGGTCTGAGAGTCCAGACCTTTCGCCCAAAGCAGCCAAAGATGCAAATGGCAATGTGATCGAATTTCAGTCGAATTTCTTTGGCGGAACTCCACGCGAAAAGGTTCCAGCGTGAGATTCGCCACGAAGATTTTCCTAACTTACTCGTTCAATTGAAGTCCAATGGGTTCTCCGAATACATATTTTGATCTTCCATCCTTCGTGAACCGATACATGGTTGAGGGTATTGAAAAATACAAATTCCTCCAAGGAAAAGGCTACGGCGATGTTTTGAACCTATCGAATTCGCACTGCATTATTGAGCTTCAAAATTTTGGTGAGGGCGTTGGATTCGCATTCGCAGCAATTTCTGACCCCGAAACAAAGTTCTCCCTTGGGGAATACCTTAATGCTTTCGTTGAAGGTGGAAGGCAGAAATATTGGCCTAAGCCGCCGCAAGGCATGGACTTCCAGCAAAAGTTCATCAACGATCTGCTGGCTTTTAATTTGGTGCTGACTTCCGAGACCCTTGCCGCTCCCTTGGCTGGCGATTTCTCATGGGTTCCCAAATTGGCCGCTTTCAATGAGGAATTTTCACGCCTGAGTAAAGAATTGACACGGCTTGAAATTGTCGATGAGCATCCAGAAAGTGATGCGATTTGGAACAAGAAATCGGATGGCGACCTCACTTGGATGGACGATGTAAGGCGCATCCTAGCCGAGCAGGAGTCCAAATCCTAATCTAAAACGCTTGTAGGCAGATTCACGGAACCTCCCATCGTCGGGGCGGTTGGGAGAGTCATGCCCTGAAATTGGAAAATCAGTACGCTATGAATCAATCTGGATGGACATGGAAATCGCAGAGGAATGGTTGCGCTTGCCCGTTTCGGCGGTAAGGAAGGCAATGTCGCCGAGTCGCAACGATGCTCATATATTGCCGTTGGTGACCGCAAGGATGGCCCCTGCAATCGAACGACATGCTCTCAAGGCACGGCGAATCGCAAACAACGAGGCGACACTTGAAAACGACGTTTGCAGGTTGCACTTCTCCGGGCTTTACGAGGATAGGGTGCTTTGCAGGTTTTCAGGAAAGAAGCGCAACAGCCACAAGGATTTAGACCTTTCGCTTTACCTGTACGTGCGATTTGGTGATTGGGCCTTGGAGCTGCTGCCGTGTCCAGACGGTGATTGGGACAATGAAAGGCGGGTGCTTCACTACCTCGACGGCTTCAATGCCCTGCTGCTGGATGGGTGGCTGCAAGAACCGTTGGAGGGCAATTTCTCATGGGTTGCCGACTACCGCAGGATCGAGGACGAGGCTTGCGCCCTTCTCCAACATTTAGGAGCGATCAAGGCGCAATATTTGGCCCTCTGGACGGCGATTCGCAGCAAACTGGCTGCAAGCGACCACTCCTGGATTGCCGATGCGCGTGGCTTCATTGGAAGCAACCTGTTTCACGGCGATGCGGCACAATTGCCGCCGATTGCCGAAATCCACCCCGTGAAAGTCGGGGTTCCCACGGCCTGATGGCCGACTCTTAGGTAGTATTTGTTCATGTAATCAACCATCAAGGATATGAAGAATCATTTCCCAGATACCCTTTTGCTTTTGCTTTTCATTGTCGCAGCAAGCGCGGCCCACGCCCAATCCAGCCCAAGCCCTGTGATCCAGGACTACGACAATACCAGCCTTCCAGCTCCCTTGCAGGTCGGTGACACGACCTTTTGCCATGCACAGTCGATCACCATCCACGGCCAAAACTTCAAGAAGGCCACAAGCGGCGAGATTTGGGATACGACTTGGGTTGTTTTCGGAATCGTGGCCTCGCCATCGGTGACGATCACCACGCAAGGCAACGGCAACAACGACCGCATCATGTGCCAGATTCCGCCAACCGCATTCATCTTGGGGATCGACACCTGCATGTTGCTCAGGATCATCAAAAAGACCCACCAAGGGGCAAACGACTATTACTATTATGCCAGCGATACCGTCTGCCTGACGGGCGACAAGGCCACTGTGTCCTACGGTGCAAGCATATTCTGCCTTGGAGACTCCAACCCGCTGCCTTCGATCACGCTTACGCCATCGACCGCGACAGGCATGTTTTGCTGCCGCACGGGCGTTCCCGGTTTTTGGGTGAATCCATCGACGGGCGAGATACCACTGCATCCGGGAGCCGTGGGGCCAAGCAACCAGTTTCTTTATTGCACCAACCATCCGCGATGCGCCGACACGGTTTCGTTCGCGGTTTCAATCCGGCCAAGGCAACCCGCAGTCGCGACGATCAACGGCCTGACCCAAGTGACGGTCTGCCAAGACGGGGGACTCGTGAGGCCCGATTCGGCCAACCTCTTTCCCCAAAGCGCGGTATTCCGTTCGCCCACGGGCCTCTACCAGTTGAATCCATTGACAGGATTGTTCGACCCGTCGTTGTCGCCCGTGGGCTTGCACGAGCTTTGGTACGTCCCCGTTGGCGGCGGCTGCTACGACAGCACCATGATCCAGGTCATCATCCTCCCGACATCGACGGCCACGGTGGGCTATCCCACCGTTCCGCTGAACTTGGGGATTCCTACGCTTTGCCAAGGCGCGAATGCGGCATGGCCATCGTTCACCAGCGGCAATTCGGGCGGCACCTTCATCGCAAGCCCTGGCGGACTCGACCTCGGCGGTTCGGGCGACATCGACCCGGCAAACAGCCAGACGGGCATCTACACCGTCCAGTATGCGACCACGGGCCAGTGCCCCGACACGGTGACGGCCATCGCGAACCTTCACATCGACACGACCCTTTCAGCTCAATTCACCCTTCCACAGACGCAATATTGCGCCCAAGGGGTGCTTTCACCCATCGCCCAATCCTTGACCGGGACTTGGCAAGTGACCAGCACGACCGGGCAAGTGCTTTTCAGCCAAGGCACGGCACCTATTGCAGTTGCGGCGACTGGCATTGCCAGTGGCGCAAACTATGAATTGAGGCACGTCACGGGCGGCTTTTGCTCCGACACGGCCTCCGTTCCCTTCTCGGTGCTTGTGACTGACAACCCCGCATTCACCTACCCGCCCAACGGCAATTTCTGTATCGGCGATCCCGACCCTTGGCCACTCGTGCAAGGCATCATGGGCTATTTCCACGCCGTTACCCCCTCGACGGTGGTGGACGTGGACGGGCGCTTGCACCTGAGCGCTAGCGGGGCGGGAACGCACACGGTGAGGCATATCACGGGCGGAACTTGCAAGGACAGCTCTGATGTTGCGGTGAACATCTTCGGGAACGCATCCGCCAATTTCGCCTACCCTTCATCGGTGTTTTGCAGCGGCGACACCAACCCCTTGCCCCAAATCCTCGGAACGCCAGGCGGGGCTTTTGCGGCAGATTCTGGCTTGGCGGTCGATAGCGTGACAGGCGCGATCATGCTTGCCCAATCACAGGCAGGGACTTGGAACGTGACCTACACGCTCACGGGCAGTTGCCAAGCGCAATTCACTCAGACGGTTCAAATCAGCCCGACTGATTCATCGACCATCATCGCCTACGTTCCCAACCACTACTGCCAATCCGAACCCGACGCGATACCCCTGGTCCTCGGCGACACGGTGGGCAGCTTCGTAGCGGGCGGCGGCATCGTCTTCAGCAACACCGACCGTGGGCAGCTCGACCTGAGCGCGATGCAGCCCGGTGGGCCTTACATCGTGTACTATGACATCGACAACCGTTGCGCCATCGACACACGCGACAGCATCTGGATCGACGTTCCAGACGACGCGACCTTCGCCTACTCCCAATCCAGCTATTGCGAGGGCGGGGCCAATCCCTTGCCATCAAGCATCGCCATGCCGGGCGGTACTTTCACCGAGATCACTGGGAGCGTCGTTTTCGCCAATGCGACCACGGGCGAGATCGACGCGAGCGCAAGCCTCCAAGGTGGCCCGTACTTCATCCAATACACCACGGCGGGGCCATGCCCGGAGTCGTCCAGCCAGCAACTCACGATCATGCCCAAGCCACTTTCCGCAAGCCTCACCGTGTCGCCCGACACGGCCTATTGCACGGGCCAAAGCCTGATCCTGCAAGCCACGGCAGGAGGGGCAACGGTTTGGAGGTGGTACATGAATGGCAGCTTGCAAGCCATCACCGACGACATGCTCATGCTGGACGCGCAATTGACGGGCCTCGACAGCGTTTCGGTCGCAATGGTGAATACACAGGGATGCAGCGACAGCCTCACAGCGGTCTTGCGGGGCTTGCCAGCGCCAAGGCTCACGGCAACCATCTTGAAGGCGGAAACCAATGTGCTAGGCTCCTCACAGGTGGAGGTGCAGCTTGCCACCGACATTCCAGGCACGGTCGTGGACTGGCAAGCCATCGGCACCAATCTGCGCGACATCACCCCCGAATTTGGAAGCATCGCGGCCTTTGGCCCCGCCAATCCCGCAACATTGCCCATCGGGGCCACGTTCGTCGCCCCCTTCGACCTCGGGCGGCTCAAGTTGCTGCTATCGCCCCGCAATGCCTCATGCGCCGGGTTCCGCGACACGTTGGTAGTGATTTTGAGTCCCGACACGCTGCCCATCTTCGTCCCGGAGGTTTTCACGGCCAATGGCGACGGCAAGAACGACACTTGGATGATCACATGCCTACCGGGCATCAACCCCGGCGACTACAAGATGCACCTCTTCAATGATGCGGGCGGCAAGGTGCTGGAGATGGACGGGCTGCACCAGAATTTCGACGGCGGATCCCTGCCAGACGGCGTGTATTGGTGGGTGCTGCAAGACACGCAGGGCCGCGACTTGCAAGCGGGTGGACTCACGATCAGAAGAAAATGAAACTCAGGAGATAAGAATGGAAACAGAGAGCGAGACATTGGAGAAAATCTCGGACATGGGCATTCCCAAGAGGTTTGAGCGTTCCGAGTACAAGCGAAAGTTCAAGTTCCGGGTAAGCTACAAGGTGTCGATGCGCGGCACGGCCATTGAGCATGTGACCGGGTTCAGCTACTATGACCTGGTATCGGCTCGGCGGTGCTACCGCGACATCCTTTTGGCCCTTTACAAGGGCAGGGAGATCGAGTCGTTTGCGATATGCCTGAACCACTTTGGCTCGAAGACTTGGGAGAAGCCGATCCACATGGAATCGGTGAGTGAAGGAGGGTGATCAGCGGCAAAGCCAGCAAGAGGGACTCCTAGGGTAATGCCGGAAAATCCAAGTGGAATAAAACCGATTCCATTTTCTATTCGTATATTTGCGAACAATTAGATTGTCAGATATGGCTACCTCCAAGACATCGGACTATTATTCAACTGAGCAAGAGCAATTGGCGCGATTTGCCAAGGCGCTTGGGCATCCTGTACGCATTGCCATCCTCCAACTGCTGAACACCAAGGCTTGCTGCTACCACGGAGACATGGCCGAGGAATTGCCGATTGCCAAATCGACCCTTTCGCAGCACCTTACTGAACTCAAAGACGCTGGCCTGATTCAAGGCACCGTGACACCGCCCTCTGTCAAGTACTGCATCAACCGTGAGAATTGGTTGCTTGCGAAAAAGCTGATGAATGACCTGCTGATATAAGTCATGCTTTTTTTTGGAACTATTGTTCGTAGTTTTGCGAACTACGAATGTCGATATGATCCATTGAAATCAAGAACAGAAAATGAATAGTATCAAAGTACTCGGTCCTGGCTGCGCAAAGTGCAAGGCAACCTACAACAACGTCTTGGAGGCGTTGAAGGAGTCTGGCATCCAAGCCGACGTGGAAAAAATCGAGGACATCGTGGAGATGATGAAATACAATGTCCTAACAACACCCGTCCTCATCGTGAATGGCGAAGCCAAGGTCAAAGGCAGGATCGCCACCGTCAAGGAAATCAAGGATTTTCTCACCGTATAATTTCAAATAGTCATGGAAGTGCAAACACTTGTAAAGGAAATTTGCCCAACAACCACCCAGGAATGGGTGAAAAATGGAGCCCTTCTCGTCGATGTGCGCGAGGAGGACGAGGTCAGGGAGCTTGCCTATGATGTACCCAACATTGTGAACATCCCCCTTAGTGATTTTGAAAACCGATACAATGAGCTGCCCAAAGACCGCGAGATGGTCATGGTCTGCCGAGGTGGTGGACGCAGCTTGCGGGCCACGGGTTTTTTGGTGAATCATGGTTGGGATCGCGAGAAAGTGGTAAACATGCAACATGGCATTCTGCGATGGGTAGAGAAGGGATTTCCCACCAAGGGAGCCGCGACCCTGTCGGAAAATAGATCAAGCAGCGCTTGTTGCAACACTTCCACGCCCAATTCGCAGTCGTCCTGCTGTAGCTCCAGCCCCAATAACGACGGCAGCTCCTGCTGCTGAGTTGGTCGCACTGTGTGCCTCGCGAGTAATTCAATTTAGTTCACCCTGAAGACCTATGTTTGACTGGACACAACGCTTCGCAGATTGGCTGATCTACAGGGTCATCCATTTCGAGCATGGAAGCAAGCTTGGCGATGCATTGAACTTCTTTGTCTTCGATACCATCAAGATTTTCATCCTCCTGTTTGTGATTACAATGTTGATGGGAACGATCAATTCCTATTTCCCGATTGACAAGGTGCGCAATGCCCTTCAAAAACGGAAATGGTATGGCCTAGACTATCTGGTCGCATCGGTCTTCGGAACGATTACCCCGTTTTGTTCTTGTTCGTCCGTGCCATTGTTCATTGGCTTTGTGCAGGGCGGCATTCCCTTGGGCGTCACATTTGCATTTTTGATTTCTTCGCCGCTTGTAGATGCTGTCACGGTTGCAATGTTTGCGGGAATGTTTGGTCTGAAAACAACGCTCATCTATGTTGGCAGCGGCATTGTGTTGTCGATGGTTGCTGGCTTCATCCTTGGAAAGTTGAAGTTGGAACACCTACTCACAGATTGGGTGAAGGCGATCATCAAGAACAAGCAAGAGGCAGTGTCAGAAACGGAGGAAAAACAGACCTTCAAACAGCGAGCGCCCATCATTTTCAGGGAGGCACTCGGAATCATCAAGGGCGTTTCACTTTACATAGTGATCGGGGTGGCAATTGGTGGTTTGATGCACGGCTACATCCCGACTGGCTTCTTTGAGAAATACATCACTGCCGACAACCCATTTGCAGTTCCAATTGCAGTTTTGGTGGGTGTCCCGATGTATAGCAATACGGCTGGAATCTTGCCCATCATGCAGGTTTTGGTTGAGAAGGGTATTCCACTGGGGACGGTCATTGCCTTCTCGATGGCTGTTGTCGCATTGTCCATCCCAGAGGCTTTGTTGCTCAAGAAGATCATGACGGGCAAGATGTTGGCAATTTTCTTTGCCGTCGTCACCACCTGCATTATCATTTCAGGATACATCTTCAATCTTGTCTTATGAAATCAAATACGCAACGGATGCTTGAGCTTTGGCAGGAGGCGCGCACAAGGTTTGTGAACCAACTCAGCGCGATCACCCATGAGCAACTTAAATGGAAACTTGGCGCAGCAGCCAATTCCGTCGGGTTCCTCATCCGACATATCGGTGACGTGGAACTGCTTTTTGCCAAAAACGTCTTTGGAGGGGTCGAGGTCAAGGTGGTAGCCAAGACCGTGATCGAGAAAATGGACACAGGAGAATGGGCCGATTTGGAAGCGTTGCTGGCTTATGTGCAACATAGTCACGACACACTGGCTTCCATAATTGCTGCCCAAACAGATGCTGATTGGGAAACGACGGTCACGACCAAGGAGTTTGGCACCAAGACAAAGGCGGAGGCCCTGGGCCGCATTGTCTCCCATACCGCCTACCATGCTGGTCAAATGGCCTTGATTCTCAAATATGGAAATGCCTAAATCAATTTGAAATACATGAATTCCAACAATAAACTCGGTTTCGTCCTGATACTCTTCCTCCTTTTGGGCAACTTGACAGCAATTGCAGGAGGTCCCAAGTTCAAGCACAGCTACAATGTGTCCCAAGCCAACGATGCAGCGCAACAAGGAGTGCTGTTCATTGACGTTCGCAATCCCGACGAAGTCTCCACGGTTGCATTCGATGTCAAGGAAATCGTGAACATCCCCTTGGATTCTCTGGAAAGCCGCCTAGCGGAAATTCCTCGGGATCGCCAAGTGATTCTGGTTTGCCGCAGTGGACGCCGTACCGAGACGGCCTATGCCATCGTTACCAAGCACGGACTCAAGAATATCGGGAAGATGAAGGGGGGCATGCTTGCCTGGGAAGAGGCAGGCTTCCCTGTCTTGAAGCCCCTACGATAGGATTGGATACGCCCCAAAAAGTAATCACATAAAATGATTTGCACCATGAAACGCTACAGCTTTGTCTTTTCCTTCATCTTATTGCTTTCGCTCGTGGTTGGCGGCAAGGTCGTCGCCCAAGCACCCAAATCCGTTGATCCTGGCATTCCGACCTTTGTCGTGATTCAGTTTCATTCTGAACATCGTTGTGTCACATGCCTCAAGATCGAGGAACTGACCAAAAAGACCCTGGTAGGCTTTCCAGCCATCCCATTCAAGCTCATCAATGTCGATGATGCAAACAATGAAGGCATTGCCGAACGGTTTGAAGCTACCGGCACTGCACTCTTTTTATATAACACCAAGAAGAATACGAGACAGGACTTGACCGAATTTGCTTTCATGAACGCCTCCAACCCTGAGAAATTTCAAACTGAGTTGGAGAAATCGATCCAAAAGTTTTTGAAGCAATAAGTGATGGAATGGCTGCAAGAATTGGCTCAAAACCATGAGGCACCTTTGTTGGCTGCCTTCGCTTTGGGGCTGCTCACGGCTGTGGCACCTTGCCCATTGGCCACCAACATCACGGCAACGGCCTATATCGCCAAGACCATCAACAGCAGGAGGAAAGTGCTGTTGAGCGGCTTGCTGTACACCCTTGGCCGCATGTTTTCCTACACCACCTTGGGAGCGATCATTTACTTTGGTGCTAGCAAATTCCATATTGCAAAACTATTCCAAGGCAATGGCGAAAAGTTCATTGGCCCAATTTTGATTATCATTGGCTTGGTTATGCTGGACGTGATCAAGCTCAATTTTCTTGGCAAACTCAATCTCACGGATCGACTTTCGGAGAAATTCAAGGACAAAGGGCTATTGGGTTCGTTTCTCCTAGGAGCATTGTTTGCGATGGCATTTTGCCCATACAGCGGTGCCTTGTTTTTTGGGATGCTCATACCCATGACGCTTTCCAATTCGGCGGGGTTGGCGATGCCTATCGTGTTTTCCTTTGGCACGGGCCTGCCTGTGATCCTATTCGCATTTGTAATTGCATTTAGCATGGAGAAGTTGGGAACTTATTTCAAGGCGATCCAAAAGGTTGAAAAGGTGATGCGTATCGTTGCCGGAGTCATCTTCATCCTCACAGGGCTTTACTACATCAATATTTACCTAAAAGTGATATGAGACGGCTGCCTTGGACGCTTGGACTGTTGCTATTATTGGGCTGTAGCCACACCAACAAGGTTGAATTCACTTGCATCGATACGGACTTTTCCAAGGGACGACTTACACACCTTCAGAAAATTGACCAGGAAGACTTGGTAAAATTTCACGGGCATCTATGCGATGGCTTGGTGGTTGGTGCCTTGGCCATGCAAGAAGCGATGAGGTCTTTGTACCCGCATCAACCCATCGACCGCACCAATCTCCGCATTGTGAGCAAGCCTTCCCCTTGCCTCACGGATGTGGCGATCTACCTTACGGGAGGTCGCTATCAGTTCAGCACCTTCTATGCTGACAGTACCATTGATGGAATCTACAACGTGCAGCGCATCGACAATGGAGCAGCGGTCCAGGTAAGCCTGAACAGTGGTGTGAAGCCATCCGAAATCGACCGCCTGGGCAAACTCGCCACCATGCAGCAGCTATCCCCTTGCGGTCTGGATTCACTTCGGAAGATGGAGGACGACTTCACTACGTTTTTGCTGGCTGCCAATCCCCATGATATTTTCACCACAATGCTACTTGCAGATTACAAGTGGGCTTTCCACAACAATACCGGATTCAAGAAGATCGACATCCTCAACAAGAATGCGGGGCGATGCAAGCAGTAGTCTTGGAGAATGTCTGTTTGGAACATTTCAGTAGGTCTGGATCAATTAATGCAAATTTCATTTTGTCGATCCTTCCATTCATCGTAACATTGCAATGGATAGATGAATAGGAATGGGTATCACAAGAACTGAACTTTTCACGCAGGAGCAGAATGCGCTTGCTGCAATTGCCAAGGCATTTGCCCACCCTGCACGGGTGGCGATCATCGAATACCTGCTCAAGGCCAATGCCTGTGTCAATGTCAATCTCGTCCATGAGATCGGGCTTGCACAGCCGACGATCTCGCAGCACTTACGGGAATTGAAGGATGCTGGCATAATTCAGGGCACCGTGGATGGAGTGTCTATGAGCTATTGCATCAACCCCGCAAGATGGATGGAGATCAAATTGCTCTTTGGCGGCTTGCTGGACAGATATATCGCCCCCGAGGGTTCCCCCTGCGTTTGCCCTTGACTTTTCCCGCCTTGCAATCCCGAAAATGAAATAAGCGCAATCGTCATGAAAAAGCTGGGCTTCCTCGACCGTTACCTCACCCTCTGGATTTTCCTGGCCATGCTCGTCGGCGTGGGAATCGGATATTTCCTCCCCTCCGTATCAGGCATCGTGAATTCCGCCACGCACGGCACCACCAACATCCCGATTGCCATCGGCCTGATCCTGATGATGTACCCGCCACTTGCCAAGGTGGACTTCCGACTGCTGCCCAAGGTGCTGAGGAACATGAGGGTTTTGGCTATCTCCCTCCTGCTCAATTGGGTGGTCGGGCCGTTGTTGATGTTTGCCTTGGCAATCATCTTCCTGCGTGATTATCCTGAATACATGGTGGGGCTCATCCTGATCGGCTTGGCACGGTGCATCGCGATGGTGCTTGTATGGAACGACCTTGCGGAAGGCAACAAGGAGTATGGGGCAGGGCTGGTCGCGCTCAATAGCGTCTTCCAAGTGTTCGGGTACAGCTTCTACGCCTGGCTCTTCATCACAAAGCTGCCGCCCCTGCTTGGGTTCGAGGGTGCATTGGTGGACATCTCCATGCTCACCATCGCGGAAAGCGTCGCGGTTTACCTTGGCATTCCGTTCGCAGCGGGGTTCCTTGGCCGATTGGTGCTGGTGAGGCTCAAGGGGGAGGAATGGTACACGCGGAAATTCCTTCCAGCAATCTCGCCCTTGACCTTGGTGGCCCTGCTGCTCACCATCCTGCTCATGTTCAGCCTCAAGGGCAAGCTCATCGTCGAGATTCCATTCGATGTCGTGCGGATAGCGATTCCACTGCTCATCTATTTCGTTATCATGTTCCTTTCTGGCTTCCTGTTCAGCAAGTTCATGGGGGCCGAATACGACAAGAGCGCGGCCATCGCCTTCACGGCGGCTGGCAACAACTTCGAGCTTGCCATCGCCGTCGCCATCGCCGTCTTCGGGATGAACAGTGGACAGGCGTTCGCAGGGGTAGTCGGCCCCTTGGTGGAAGTCCCCGCGCTGATCCTGCTGGTGCGTGTGAGCTTCTGGCTCAAGAGAAAATATTTCAGTCCAAAAGCCCTTCAAAATCCATGAAAATCGCATTCTTCTCAGACATCCATGCCAATCTGCCCGCCCTTGAGGCGGTCTTGGAGGACTTGGATGGGCAAAACCCCGATTTTGTGTACTGCCTCGGCGACCTTGTGGGCTACAACATCTGGCCCAACGAGGTGATTGCCGCAATACGCAGAAGGGGAATCCCGACCATTGCTGGAAATTACGACGAGGGCATAGGCATAGGCGGCGACGATTGTGGTTGCGCCTACAAGACGGACGAGGAAAAAGCCTGGGGTGCAGTCTCGATTTCCTTCACGAACCAGATCGTGAAGGAAGAGGAAAGGGCATATCTGAGAATGTTGCCACGTCAAATGCGCCTTGAATTCCAGAACAAGGGCGAAACCTTGCAGTTGCTCATGGCGCACGGAAGCCCACGCAAAATCAACGAATACCTCTTTGAAGACCGTCCTGAAAAAAGCCTGATGCGCATTCTGGAAGAATCCAATGCCGACATACTTCTGATCGGCCATACCCACAAGCCCTACCACCGGGTTTTGAAATATGAAAGTGAGGGGAAAGCTGCTTTCCGACATGTGATTAACCTAGGCTCGGTCGGGAAGCCCAAGGACGGCGACCCACGCACATGTTATGTGCTGATGACGCTAGACCCAAGCCTTTCTGCGTTCGACAGCACATCTGTGCAAGTGGAATTCAGGCGGGTGGAATATGATGTCGAGAAGGCTGCGATGGCGGTGGAGAATTGCGTTTTGCCGAATGAATATGCAGACATGTTAAGAAAGGGGTATTGAGCCATGAGAAAGTTGTTCCTATTTTTTGTCTTCATTCTTGCAGTCCTCCACCATGCGGATGCACAATCCCCCTTTGTTGGCGGTGTTTTCCCGACCATCGACCATTCGGGATCGATCACCAAACGGCTGGACTACGGGCTGTATTACTTTGGCGCATTTCCCTTGGTCAATTTCCAACAGCCCCGCATTTCCAAGGATTCGCGGTTTCTTTTGTTGTACCTTGAACAGTCGATGACCCTCAACCTGAACAAGCACTTGTCCTATACGGGCAGTTATGTCTATCAAAGGGAAAATGTCACCCAGGCCAACTTTTCAAACGAGCATCGCCTTTATGTGCAAGCGACCTACAAGTTTTCAACTTCCAAGGTGAACTTCAAGAATCGCTTGCGGTTCGACAATCGGTTCATCCACAATCGGGCCACAGGCGAGACACCCTACACGCACCGACTTCGCTACTTGGTCGGTTTGGACTTCCCGATAGGCAAGGGGAAAACCTATTTCACAGGTTACGAGGAGGCGTTTTTCAACACATTCAGGGGTGCCAACGCGATTTTCGGCGAAAATTGGGCATACGCAGCATTTGGCCTGAAATTGAGCGAAAGGCACAAGTTCGAGGCAGGGCCGCTCTACATTACTTGGAACACAGGCGGGACGGATTGGTTCCATCAGTTGTACTTGCAGATGACATGGGTCTCGCATTTGGATTTTGCAAAAGCTCACGATGAATAGTTCGTTCGGTCAAACTTTGTCAATCCAAAGGTCAATCATCTTTTTCCTAATCCCAAATTGGATTTTCATGCCCTTGGGACTTGGTTACACAATCATCAAATGGGCCAGAAACTGTGGACATGATTTGGTAAGGTACAACCCAAGAAATCCCGCACCCATCGAAAATTAATGAATTCGTAATGGGAACGGAATACGGACAAAATGCGGATTCAACGATTCGGTAACGGTGTCCAACTTTCGGCATTGGTTTGCCGAAAGGAATGGAAGGGGCATTGTTTGGCCCGAAAGTGGAAAGTGAATGGTTTGTGACTAAAATTGCAATGGTTCCCGTTGATGCAGCAGTGCGTATCCAATGCAAGACTTATCGAACATGCCTGTTGTCGCAAGGGACTAATCTCAGGCAACCTACGCAGCCTTCCCGAAATTGCAGAAAAGAAAATTCTGGACGGTGTTGAACGGGGTGACATGATCCTCATGTGCGCATCGAATCTTCTTGAACCCGGCTGAAAGCACCTCCGAAAGTTCGTCCTCGGAATATTGCCTCACGGGCAAGCCGCTGCACCGCTCAGGCCCGTTCTCGCTGAACGTCCCGATAGTCATGTAGCCGTTCACCGCACTT
>JANPHP010000223.1:0-1702 GCA_031424495.1 Bacteroidota bacterium
ACCAGACCGACAGCAGCGAGGAGGAAAACCTGATCACCGTTCTCAAAGGACGGGATGTCACTCAAAACGCGCAGCAGGTGGACTACATCGGCGATATCAAAGATGCGAAAATGGTGCACGACACGGCCCTCGACATTGCTCACGGTGATCGTCATGGCCTCACCCGTGTGTTGGAAACGCAGCGTCGCCTCGTTGCCGCGCACCGGGTTGCCTTCGATCGCATTTTGCAAATCTTCACAAGCACTCTGCACCTCTACGACTTCAGATTGTGAGGATTCGCCACCTTGGTACACGATGCGCAATTGGTAGGCGCCATTGATAGCGGGCGTGATGTCGGTGAGCGAATATTCTGAGCGGCCAGACTGCGCTGCCATCGTGCCTACCACTTCTGGTGCTTTGCCGTCGACAGACTTCACCAACTCAAAGCGCTCGATAGAAGTGCCTTCGCTGCCGATCGTCCATTGTGCATTCACCTCACAACCATTGGCCTCGGCTACAAAATGGCTCAATTCGACTGGCAAAATGACCGAAGGCGTGATCCTGAAATTGCAAAACAGGTTGCCACCGTTGCCTGTGTTGTCGCAATTGCCGATCACGATCGTGCGAAGTGCGGAGGCAGCGGTGAAAGTGTTGGAAAAGTGTACCCATCCAATCGCATTTTGTGTTCCCGTGAGCAAGGTTGTCGCGCCGGGCGTGCTGCATACATTGCCATAAAGTCCAGCGCAATTGGTTGGCGGATTGATCAAACCAATCACCATAAAGGAATGCAAGCCGCTCACAATGAAGTTTGGAGGGCCCAAAATGCCGACACAGACATCCATGTCCACGGTATAATTGGTGCCGATGTTGAGCGGAGCGGCCATGGTATAATAGAAGGATTCACCAAAGCACATCACAGCCTGCCCCGAGCAGCCCGCAGGAACAGTGCAGCGACTCGCAGCACAATCGGGGGAGGTATTGCAATTGACCCAACCGTTGGGCGAAACCCCGTATGCGCAGGAGGCAAAAGTCCAAGGTGCTGGAATGAGGCTTTGCGCAGAGACGAATCCAATGCATAGCAGAGCAAGCAAGAAGGCAAGCGTAGTTTTCATGACGTTCAATTTAGCTTCAGAGGCGGATCCCATCCGCCATTTCCCAATTCAAACATGAATGTAGGAAGGAATCTTCAAGCATGCAAGAATTCAGCCCGATTGTAGCACCATCTGATCAAAATCACGCTTGATCGGTATCTGCACGAGCATCTTCCTCTGCCCATTTGGCCCGCAAGAGCGCTTTTTTGTACCCTTCCCGAAACTCATCATGGATTTTTTTGGAATGTCCCAATGTAAAGGAACGGGCAAAAAGTATCAAAAAAGGTGGTAGTATGACGACTGGCCAAGAAAAATTGGCGCTGAAAAAATTGATCGCAAGACGCTTGACCATGTACCTGCGCATGCAATCGGGACATGCTACGCAGTCGATGCTTTGCCAAGTCAGGTAGAAAAAGGGAATTTGACTAACCACAACTTTGAAAGTAGGTAAAAGCAATGTCATGTCGACCGAATCGAAGATGTAGCGGAGACATCTAGTGTAAAGATTCTTATAAAAGTGAACCAAAGTGTTATCTTTGTCCCATGGGAAGGACACCAAGAAATATTACGCTCAGCGAATCTGAAAAATTCGATCTCGAGGTTGCGAGCAAATCGCGCAAGGCCGAGCGGCG
>JANPHP010000224.1:0-12011 GCA_031424495.1 Bacteroidota bacterium
TGGTGATACGGGCGTGCAAAAATTGCTCAGGGACCTTCGTGCGTCTGGCAAAATTCAGAGCACTGCGCTGGTAGCCAAATCGACTCGGTCTGAACTGGTGGCGATACTGGAAGAGGCTGTCAATCGCGGTTTGGTCGACCATGATTCCTCTGCAATGCACAAATTCCTATCAAAATATGGTCTCAGTACAGACTGCTCTGGCTTCGTATCCCAAACGCTCAATTTCTTGATGGATGGAAACAAAGTCGTGGATGACAAGGACAATTTCGATCCTGACAATACCAATGCAGCTAGCCTCAAAGGTGGTCAGGGGGAAATCACGAAAATCAGCCGATCTGAACTGAAACCAGGGGATACAATGCATCTCAATGGCCATATTCGCATCATCGTGGAAGCAAAAACGGAGGACAAAATCATTTATTACAAAACGGCAGAATCCACCGCCAAAGAACATGGGAAAACGGGCCAAGATGGTTTCATGAAACGCTGGTGGAAATTTGATGGGACTACGCAATATTCTAGCTTTGAAAACCCCAATGGCTTGCATCCTGCTTCCGACGATGCCAATTGGGTTCAAACCACGGAGTCCAATACCTTTGGCAGGTATAAAAAGCTTGGTTGATGCTCCGTTTCACTGGCAAGGTTGCTGAGCAGGAGTTGCGCTACTGGCATGTCCATTCCAGCTCAGATATCTACCACTGCAACTTCCCTCCATGCAGCGCATCCCAAGTGCCACGGTCCGCAATCGAAATCGGCCCGACAAAGCATGCTCCTTTGATGTAGGCACGCCCGTCTGCGGGCGGCGGTGAGGTCGGCAAGAGCGTTCCCGTGACCACTACGGGCTTGTCGTGGTAGGTGGTCAACTCCTCCTGCGTACGCGCGGCCGCTTGCTCCCAGGTGGGCTGCAGATAGATGCGCGTGCCATCTTCCATGCGGATCGCGGCTTGGCAGCCGGCGGTGGGCGTCGCACTTTCTGGAAGCGGCTCTTGATTCGGGCTGACCCAAATATATGTGCCAAAGACATCACAAGGCTGCGTGGTATTGGCCTTGAGGTCCTTTTTGTTGCGAATCTGGCCCTTTTCCGAGGGAACGTGCGATGACTGCATGGGTTTACAGGAGGCAAAGTGTAAGGATAAAAGGCCGATGGCCAGATACTGGAGTGCTTTGGAGCCGTTGAGGATCATTTTTTCTCTGCGGTCATGGTGGTGGGGTTGTCGCCGTGTTGCTTGGTCGCTTCATGCGCCTCATGGAAGGTCTGCCCTTTGCGCTCATTTCCAACGCTGGGCACGCCATATATTTGCGTGCGCCATTCGTATTTTTCATTGCCGGCATAGTTTTCCATGGTGACATTGTCTGATCCCGTGGTGCTTTTGAACACGACGCCGCCCCAATGGTAGTTCCAAGTACTTTCCCCAGGGTGGTCCTTGCCGCCGGAGGAGATCGTGTAGGATTCGCCCACCTTGGGGTTTGCAAAGCGGTTGATCCCGACCTTTTGATCAAACTTGGTTTTGTCGCCAGCCGTTTGGTCATTGTAGGGTTTCATGATTGCGGCTTTCAAGACTTCGTATTCTTTGAGATTGGCAAAATATTCGTCCATCACTTCTTTAACCGTTTTGGCGCCAAGCTTTTCACCGAGAATATCTTGCCATTGCTTCACAATCGCTGCATCGTCTGCGATTGCTTTTTTCTGCACCGCTTCAAAGTCGGTGATCAGCTGCTTGATCGATGCATCGATGGCAGCTTCCTTTTCTGCCTTTTTGGGATCATCCGCTGGAATCTTGGTCTTGTCAGCGACCAATGCATTAGCCTTGTCTTGAGCGATTTTGAGCGCTGCACCAAAATCTGTCCTCACTTTCGTCAAAGCCTTTGAAACTGGGTCGATCCTCTTGAAATAGGGCTTCAATTGCTCGGATAGTGTATTTTTGGTAGAAACCTTGGCAGCCATATCCGTAAAAGTTTTGGCCGAGTCTGGAATCTGCGCGCCAAAATGATTGACAAGGATTTCGTACTTCATCATTTCTGGGTCTGCACTTTGCGTGTTTTGGGCTGCACCAGCATTATCGTTGTACTTTGCTTTCAGGGTCTTGCCTTCTGCGAAGGTGCCCGTTACCGTTCTTGCAGCATTGCCGCAATCGTCTGGTATTTCCTTGATCTTGGTGTGGTCTGCTGGCTCGACAGGCTTGACTTGCGAGAGTTTCTTCTTTGCAGCAGACAAATTGCCGGGAGGCGCTCCTTCTACGGATAGCGTCCCATATTCCGCAAATTCCAAGGGTGCTTTTACCGTCTTGAGGTCGGCATTGATGCCCGGCAAGCGGCTTGGATCGACATACAATTCTTGCCCGCCAGAAGTCCTAGCCTGTGCCATGGCGGCAGTGCCATCCTCGGCCACGCGCAATGGCGTGCCATTGGAGACCCAATGCTCACCAGTCTTGGCATCAGTCTCCCCAGCGTGGCCGTATTGCTTATAGAGTTGTTTGACATTCCCCGCAGTCTGCTTTTGTCCAATCACGCCGCCGTCTGCCTCTTTCTTCTGGGCAGGAGCTGATACATTGGCGGCCATCGCTGCTTTCTCGCCGATGACATCGGCTTCCTTTTCCAATCCCTGATCATCATTCACAGGCAGGCCCTTAGCCTGCGTTGTCGCCTGCACGCGGCCCTGCCGCTGCTGCACAACGTGCGCGAGCTCGTGCCCGATGAGCGACTGGCCTTTATGGGAATTGGGATCAAATTGGCCGGGTGCGAAATGGACATCGTTGCCCTGGGTGTAGGCGAGTGCGCCTACTTCTTGGGCTTGCTGGGAGTTCGGATGGATGTTCACGTTGCTAAAGTCTGCCCCCATCGTGGCTTCCATTTTGTTTTGCACCGGCTCAGGAAGCAGGCTGGACGACTTGCGCTGAATCGTGGGCACTTGCGATTGGATGCCACCGGGGATGAAGCGGTCGAGCATGGCCTCCTTGCGCCGCTGAATTGCGGCGCTGAGCTCCTTGCGCTGCACCACTGCAGGCGTGTCGGGCAGTACCATGTTGCTTTTCTGCTTGAGTTGAACGGTTGCAGACCGCTTCTGAGCTTCGTGCTGTGCGAAATCAGGCATAGGGGGTGAAAATTAGAGGGGTGCAAAAAATGACTTTCACGAATTTACAGAAACCACTTGAAATGCGCAAGTTCTTGAGGGAGGATTTTCGGCAATCGCCCCAGCCCAGGTGCAACAAATTGCCTTCCGATTTTATTTTGGATGCGCTCAATTCGATTGTACAATTGTAATTTTCGTGCTTGCAAGAATCCGATGGTTTGCACAAATTTACGTCTGCAAAGTATTTTAGGCATTGCTTGACGCTGAGGGCAGGATCGCTGAGTATCTGACATTAGCAGACGATGCAGCAGAAAATAAGACATCACCATGAATAATGAATTGACATCTGAGCGCTCCTACAAAACACTGCTTATCTCCATCAAGCAGCAGGTGCAATCTGCCCAAGCCAAGGCCGCTTTGGCGGTCAATAGCTCCTTGATTCAGCTCTACTGGAACATGGGCAAGATGATCGCAGATAACCAAGCCTTGTTTGAAGGCCGCAACAATTATGTGGAGCAATTGGCCAATGATTTAAGGGCCGAATTTCCTGAGATGAAGGGATTTTCCCGCGCCAACTTGTTTTTCATCAGGAAATTCTATCAGTATTATGCGAACGAAAGTTCAGTCGAACAAGCTGTTAGACTGGAAGAAAAGGCTAGGCAAACACCTACTGACCAAGAGCTTATTGCCGAAAATTCTCATTCCGTCCAACAACTTGTTGGACTGGACTTCTTGTTGTTTGCTATTCCTTGGGGCCACCATGTAGTGATCATCAACAAGATCAAGGCACCTGCAGAAGCCCTGTTTTACCTCAAACAAATACAGGAAAACAACTGGAGCAGGGCCATTCTGATGCTGCAAATCGAGCAAAACCTGTATGCCCGACAAGGCAAAGCCATATCCAACTTCCACCAAACCCTGCCAGAAATGCAGGCGCTCATGGCAAGCCAAATACTGAAGGATCCTTACAACTTCGGGTTTCTTACACTGGAACCAAAGGCTCAGGAACTGGATATCGAGAAACAACTCACCGACCATATCACCAAGTTTTTATTGGAACTCGGCAAAGGTTTTGCCTTCATCGGTAGGCAATACGTCTTGCAAGTCGGTAGCAAGGAATACCGGATCGACCTCTTGTTTTACCACATCCGCCTTCGCTGCTTTGTGGTGATCGAGCTGAAGCTGGTGGATTTCGAGCCGGAGTTTGCTGGCAAAATGAATTTTTACCTCGCTGTGGTCGATGACCAACTCAAAACCCCAGACGATCAGCCCACGATCGGGATCATCCTCTGCAAAAACAAAAACAAACTGGAAGTAGAATATGCCCTCCGGGGGTCACGCAACCCCATCGCAGTCAGCGAATTCAATATGACACAAATCTTACCCACCGAACTCAAAAGCAACCTGCCAACGGTGGAAGAATTTGAAAAAGAATTGAGTCGAAACTACGAATAATATCCCTAAACAGCCTTCTGACCAGCCACAGGAGTCGTCCTCCTACTTCTTCCGATTGGCAAACTTATCGCCGCGTGTGAGCGGTTTCTTGTGTTTGGATTCCCTGCGTTTTTTGCGTTCGTCGCGGGTGGAATTTACCTTCTGATTCTTTTTACTTTTTTCGTGGAATGCAGCTCCCTTTTCGGGATTGATGGCTTTGGGAATGATGGCATTGGGATCGATTGGCGTCTCTTCAGGGGCCAATTGATAGGAGATTTCGACTTCCTCCGGGAAATCCAGCATCGGGATTTCGACATTCATCAAAGCCTCGATAGCTTCTTTGTAGGGTTTTTCCTTTTCAGTGAAAAACAGGATGGAATTTCCAGATTCGGTCGCACGACCTGTGCGACCGATGCGGTGCATGTAATTTTCTGGAAATATCGGCGTGTCAAAATTGAAAACGTGGGTGATCTTGTCGAGGTCAAGGCCACGCGCCATCACGTCGGTGGTTACGAGCGCTCGCGTGAGCCCGCGTTCGAAATCGATGATGGATTGTGTCCGGTAATTTTGAGACTTATTGGCGTGGATCAGGCCGATTTCCGTGCCAAATGCATCCGCTAAAGTTGCGTGTAGGCGATCGGCAATGCGTTTGCTGGAAACAAAAACGAGGGTTTTTGCAAATTTGGAGCGATCCCAGAGCAAATGCGTGAGCAGATTGACCTTGGTGTGGTAGTTGCGCACGGCATAACACTGCTGCGCAATATTCTCCAGCGGCGTGCCACTCACTGCAATATCGATGCGTGCAGGAGCCAAGAAAAAATCTGAAATCAGGCTATCGATCTCACTCGTCATCGTTGCCGAAAACATAATATTCTGCCGACGCTCTGGCAACAGCTCAAAAATATTGGTCAATTGGTGCCGAAAGCCCAAATCGAGCATCACATCCACCTCATCGATCACAAGCTTCTTTACGGAATTCAATTTGAAGGTCTTGGCAAGCACCAAATCATACAATCGACCTGGCGTAGCCACGACGATATTGGCACCTGTCTCACCATACACCTGCTTTTGCACACGGATATTGGAGCCGCCAAAAACGCCAATGACCCGGAGCGACATGTATTTTGTGAGGCTTTGGATCTGATTCACCACCTGCGTCACCAATTCTCGCGTGGGGACCAAAATCAAAACCCGAGGATCAAGCTGCTCCGAATATTTGAGTTCCTGCAATATGGGTAAAAGGTAGGCTAGGGTCTTGCCCGTGCCCGTTTGCGCGATGCCCACGACATTCTGCCCCGACATCACCACGGGAAAGGCAGCCGATTGTATGGGCGTTGGGTGTTCAAATCCCAGCTCATCAAGTGCATTGAGCAGTGGTTTCGAAAGATTGAGGTCCTTAAAAGTCTCCATTGAAAGCGTTTTTTCTATGCAACAGGCATTTTGGGCCCTAAATCGCCTACAAAACTAGTGCTTTTTGCGCAAATTTTGGCTGCTGAGGTGAAATGAGCTGTTATTCAAGAGATTGCCTTGAAGAGGAATGCTGGACAATTGATTCAACCTGCTCTCATAGCCATAGTTTCTACAAATTGTTGCAATTTTGCTGTAGAGTATAGTTGAGGTACCCATTTGGGAATAAACGATGGAATCAAGCATCACGAATTATCCGCTCATCCTTGGCACCCTCAAGGAGAAGATCAATCAGGCGAGGCTCAGGGCAGTGCTCACAGTCAATGCCCAACTTTTGGGCATCTATTGGGAAATCGGGAAAGTGATCGCCTTGCAAGAAGCCGAGGCAGGCAGGGGCGGCAAGACTGTCGAACGCTTGGCCGAGGACTTGAGATCAGCGTTTCCTGACATGAAAGGCTTCTCCCCGAGAAACCTGCGCTACCTGCGGGAGTTTCATGTGGCCTTTCCGATGCCTTCAATTTTGCAGCACGATGCTGCAAAATTGGAACCTGAAGATTTGAAGGAGAGTGAAAAATCACAATCCAATGAAAATCAAGTAGATATAATTTTGCAGCAAGCTGTTGCAAAATTGCCTTGGGGCCACCACATGGTGATTTTGGACAAAACGAAAGGGCCCCAAGAACGGAATTTCTACGTCCTGAAATGCTTCGAAAACAACTGGAGCAGGGACATACTCGCTTTGCAATCGAAAACAAGCTTCATGCCCGCCAAGGTATGAGCCTCAACAATTTCGGTACTGCCTTGCCAGCCCTTCAAGCTGATCTGGCGCAAGCGACCTTCAAAAATCCCTACATCTTCGATTTCCTCTCCATAGGTGAGAAGATGCAGGAGCGTGACTTGGAAAATGCCCTGATCCAACACCTCAAGAAGTTCATGCTGGAACTCGGAAAGGGATTTGCCTACGTAGGGAATCAGTACCGTTTGCAGGTGGAGGGCGATGAATTTGTATTGGATCTCTTGTTTTACAACTACTTGCTCCATGCATTTGTGCTGTTTGAGCTGAAATTGTGCGCGTTTGAGCCTGAATTTGCAGGCAAGCTCAATTTTTACATCAATGCTGTCGACGCACAACTCAAGGGTCCCGAAGACAAACCCACCATCGGCGTGCTGCTCTGCAAAACACCCAACTCCACCGTCGTGAAGTATGCGCTCAAGGGAGTTGACACGCCTATCGGCATCTCGGAATACCAACTTGCAGAGGCGCTGCCACAGCAACTCAAGGGCGAGATACCCAGCATCGCCGAGTTGGAGGCCGAGATGGACAAGGAATACCGAGAACTGAAACGGCCTGTCGACCAAAAGCTGGATCGGGTGAAGGCGATGATGCGCAATCTGCAACAGCAAGAAGTAAAGGAGATTCGCAGTCCCGAAAATGTGCGTCAAATTTTCGAAAGCCTTCTTTTGCCGCTCAGGGACGAAATCTTGGCAGCGATTGCAGAGATTTCCAGCCAATTTCGAGAAACAAAAACCACGCTTTGGATTGACAATCAGGGATATGCAACCGATGTTGATGCTCGCGAATACCTCAATCAATACAATGAATCAAGCGAATTCAGATTTGAAATACACTTGAGTGGTTGCATCCCCGCAGGAACCAAGGCTTTCGACATTTGCAAAGAGTTCACGATCAAACTAGAAAGTTATCGCTACCTCATCGGCTTGGGACATCATTTTCAAGAACCTGCCTTGCTTGAAAGCCTTTACCATGAAATGCCTTCCGGTCAGGCACGGCAAGTCATTGTAGAAGCATTCACCGAGGCCATTTTGGACGAAATGGAACCAATGCTCAACAGAATTTTGGAGGAGGGAAAACAATAATGCTGCAAAAAAGCGGGTAAGTCCATGCCAGGCTTCATCAAAACCCGTTTCCTGCCAGTCTAAAGCAGCAACAACCCACCAAAGCCTATAACTCCCCCCTCACGATTACCCTCAAACAATAAACCCCGCCCCCAGCAAGCTCCAACTGCACCACATAAATCCCCCCCACCATCCCGCGCACATCCACATCATGCCGCATGCGCGTGACCGCAGGATGAAAACTCCGACTCACCACCTGCCCCATCATATCGATAACCGAAAGCGTGACATCGTCGGCCTCCGCAAGATTCAAATCCACCTGAAAGCGCCCGTCGTTGGGATTGGGATGGATGCTGTAATCGAACGCGGGCAGCGGAGCCGCCACTCCGACCACGAGGCTCTGCGTGCCGATCGACGCGCAACCTGCAGCGTCGGTCACGGTCACTGTCACCGGATCGATGCCGAGACCCGTGATGCTTGCCGTCGTGGCGCCTGTGCTCCATAGATAGGTGTAGGGCGGCGTGCCGCCTGTGGCCACCACCGCTGCCGTGCCGTCGTTGGCACCCGGGCTCGTCTCGAGCGTGGCGCTTGTCGCGATCGTGAGGTCGCAGGCGCTCAGGATCGGGCGGATCATCTGTGCGTGGTTGTATTGCGGGAGGCCAAAAAATTCGACATTGGCCCAGTCGCGGTTGGGGAGCGTGGGCCAGCTGAGCCAGGTCGTGCCAGCGGTGAAAACCGCATCGCTAAGCCCGACATGCAGGGTCGAGTCAAACTCGATCATGGTCACGACAAAGTCGCCCGCCGGCAATTGCTGATGCCCGCTGTGCATCGGCAAGACGTAGGTGGCAGCGGAATCGGTCGTGTACAGCAGCGTGTCGGTCGTGCCGACGATCTGCTGCGGCAGCCCTGCGGCCATGTCCCAAACGACGGCGGCGATGGGAAGTCCCGTGTAGCCCTTGGTCACGTGCACCCAAATGCTGTCGAGGTTGTCGGGCTGATTGAAATGAAACATTTGTCCGACATAACCGCCGACATTGGAGCTGATGCCGATGGAGCCGATCACGGTGCCGTTGTCGCGAGCATATTGCAGCGGAGCAATTGCAAAGTGGTCATAGAGCGTATCATTTGCGTGATTTCCGTCGGCGGCGCTATGCAGGGCGATGTATTGCAGTGTGTAATTGTCGGGCGCAAGCGCGGCGGGGGCGGGCACCGTCACGGTATCGACCGCGCCCGGCACCGTGCTCGCGACAGGCGCACTGCTCGCCGTGTACACCTGCGTGCCCGCGCCATCGTAGAGGTGCACCTCCATGCGCGCATTCGTCACGGTCGTGGACCCTTGATTTTTCAGCCGACCGACAAATGGGCCTGCAAATGGGTGCCGCTCGGGCATGACCGTGTATTCCATGCGGCGGATGGCTTGCATTTCCAGATCGCCAGCCGGCGGGAGGTAGTAGGCGAAGCTGTCGATGCCGATATACTCCGAGTTGGAGCCCGATGGGCCGCCGCTTGTGACGTAGTAGCGCAGCCCAAAACGGCCCGCCGTAGGGGCGCTAAGGCCCGAAACGATGATCGTGTATTGCCGCCAAGCATTGGGATAGCCGGTGGTCGTGAGGGTAGGATTCACTTGCAGGAGCAAAGTCGTGAAGTCGCCGACAGAGGAAGCCGTCGTGCCGACATTGGTGCTCGATCCGTTGAGGCTCAGGCGTACTTGCAGGCGGTCGGGATAGTTGGGCGTATCAACAGTGCGGGTCCAAAAGGAGATCTTTTCGCCATTGGTGAGGGTGCGTGTGGGGGTAAATAGCCAATTGCTGATGGTATTGCTGCCCGTGACACAATTGTAATTGACGCCGATGTAGGCCGTGTCGCCGCCGTCAAAAGCTGCAAAGATGCCTGGGTCGCCTTGAAACCAATTCGGGACTTGGCCTTGGGTCGTGCTACGGTTTTGTTGGGCCCATCCGCTCGTCCACAAGCTGGAAATGTCGTCAAAATTTTCGGTGAAGTACTGCGCCGAGACGCTAGGCGCCATCGCTGCGACAAAGGCAAAGATCAGCAAGCCCGGCCGAATGTAAACGCGAAACAGAGGCAAAAAGGAATTCATCATAAAGCAGCGTCGATCTGGAGCGGCATCTTGCGAGCATCCGATCGCTAAGATATGGCTTCAGGTGGGATTTTGGAATATGTTGGGTTTCTGGGTCGGGGGTGGATGCGGGAGCTGATTATCGTTTGCGAAACTGATGGCTGTGAAAAGGCCTGCCCCACTTTCTGCAGGATAGACGCCGATCGCAGAGAACATGGCGTTCAGTTGGCGAGCATGCTTTCCATCCCAGAATTGCTTCGGCTTCCGTGACAATTGCAGTGAGTACTTCTAATTGGTCTCTACGATGAAAACAAACTTCTTCCATTCAGCAACGATATCTGTGATGGGCTTGTCACTAATGGTGCTAATGAATGTTGGATATTCAAAACCATCAACATTCTTGAGAAAGGTTTCCAGATAACTTGCTTTGACTGCATACCCAGCCGATTCAGCTAGCGTTGATTTCGCGTAAATAACGCCAACCAAATTTCCATGCTCATCGATCAACGGGCCTCCGCTATTGCCAGGATTTACTGCTGCTGAAATTTGGAATTTGCTGATGTCACCATTAACGCCACTTTTGGCGCTAATTATGCCGTCGGTGAGCTTCACTTCCTTTCCCATGGCTTCTGCATAAGGAAAACCAATGGCATACACCTTTTCCGCCTGCTGAACCCCACTGCTTCGGATGGCAAAAGGGATCGCCTTAAAGGTTACATTCTTGTTTTCGATCCTGATCAATGCCAAATCATTGCTCGGATCGCTTGCAATCAGTGTTGCTCCATATTTGGTGCTGAAGTCACCGTCAATTCCCTTTACTGTAATTTCCTTTGCATTTTCAATGCAATGGTGGTTGGTGATCAAATAGCCATTTGCGGTAATTGCAAAACAAGTACCTTGACCTTTCCCTTCCTTCTTGGCCTGGAGTGATGGTTTGATAATGGGATTATCAATGTTCTCTTCTTGTTTTTGCGTAATCCTGGCTTTGTCAAGGTGTTTTTGTGCATCAATTTTCTGAACCACTTCAACCACCGCGAACCCTTTATCCAATAAGACATAGTATTCATCGCCATGCTTTACTTCGAGGGTCAGATTCCTAAAACTAGTGGAAGGAGGAATGGATTGACCACCGGGACAATCGATTCTGACTGCGATGGTAACCTCCCCTTCGGAATAGATCTTATATTGAACGATAGTACTAAGGCCAAGACTGAATACCTTTTGATTGGGGAGAATGATATCGCTTCCACATCCAGAACCTGCCATACTGCCACTTCTGACGAAATGAATTATCGAATATGATTGAGCTTGATTCCCTTGTCCAATCACTTCTCCAATGCATGAGGCCGTCACAAAGAAGATCAGTAATAGCCTAATGATGTGTCGAGAGCTATACGGAGGTCTATGCATTGCTTTCAAAGTTGAATCAAATGGTTAACTGAAACTTACTCGACCAAAGTTACAAACATTTTAGAATTGGCAAGTGACAGATTGAACCACTGCGTCCAAGGGTACACCTTCGAGGTGCAGAGAAATCCTTTCCTACGGCCACTTTTATTGATATGATTGCCGCCAAGGCACTTTTTGGGATACTCTCATTGATAACCCGCATGCAGCAATGAGATACCATCCCCCGAGACTGCAGCGTGCACAGCTTTTCATGGGAGAGCTCCCCCATCCCATCATGAACCAAACTTAATGCTCGCCCCGCGCAAAATGCATCATCCGCCTTCGTAAATTGCCTCAAAATCTATTCCTCATGCGGCACTTCATCTACACCCTCGCACTTTCCTTGGTTTTGGGGAATGTTGTATTCGCCCAGAAAAAGGCTGATCCAATCACCTATTTGCAGTCGGGTCCCATGGTCGGCTACAGCGAGATGCGCGAGGTGATGCTTTGGGTGCAAACCAATCATGCTTGCCAAGTCTATGTGGAATATTGGGAAAGTGGGCAGCCTGAGGGCATCCCCCACCTCACCAATGCCGTGCAGACATCCGCAGAAAATGCATTTACCGCCCACCTGCTCGCCGACGAGGTCTTGCCCGGCAAAAACTATGATGCCCGCCTGCGCATCGACGGCAAACGGGTGCCCCTCCCCTATCCTTTTCATTTCCATGCCCGCGACCTCTGGCAATACCGCACCGATCCGCCTGCCTTCAGGGCGCT
>JANPHP010000225.1:0-10810 GCA_031424495.1 Bacteroidota bacterium
GATTGCCAAGTCTATTCAGGCAAAGTCACGGGCAAGGATGCGCCGAAGAACAACCTCAAGAAGGGATACGACTTCCAATCCTTGCTCACGCTTTTTTCTCCAAGGTCAAAGGAAAAGCAACTCATTTTGCCGCAGGAAGCTGGTGAAATCGACATCCTGATTGCCACCGACTGTATCTCTGAGGGTCAAAACCTGCAAGACTGCGATTACCTGATCAATTACGATATCCACTGGAACCCCGTCCGCATTATCCAGCGCTTTGGCCGCGTGGATCGCATTGGTTCGAAAAACGATGTGATCCAATTGGTGAACTATTGGCCAGACATTTCACTCGACGAGTACATCAACCTCAAGGAACGCGTGGAATCCCGCATGGTCATCGTCGATGTCACGGCTACGGGCGATGACAATGTGCTTACCGCGCAAGCCAATGACGTCTCTTATCGTAAGGAGCAGCTTCGGCGCCTTCAGGAAGAGGTGATCGATCTGGAAGACCTCAAGACGGGCGTCAATATCACCGATATGGGCCTGAACGACTTCCGTATGGATTTGCTGAACCATCTCAAGACCAAGGACAATCTTGCAGGCGCACCCAACGGCTTGCATGCAGTTGTTCCAGCCCGAAGCGACTTGGGCCTTCGCCCAGGTGTCATTTTCGCCCTGCGAAACCGCAACCCTCAGGTGCATACCGCCTCACGCAACCGTCTGCACCCGTTTTACATCGCTTACGTGGGCATGGACGGTGAAACGGTAACGAGCCATACGGAGGTGAAACACCTGCTCGACCTCGTGCGCAGTGGATGCAAAGGCTTGGACGAACCCGTGGCAGCGCTTTGCCACGCATTCAACACCGAAACCGAAGACGGTCGCGAAATGCGCACCTATTCCGACTTGTTGGGCCAAGCCATTCGGTCGATGATCGAGGTCAAGGAAGAAGGTGATCTCGACAGCCTGTTTGGGAGTCGGCAGACGACAGCCCTTGTCCATGGCATCGCTGGATTGGACGATTTCGAGTTGATTGCCTTCTTGGTTGTAAGGGAGGAAGGGACATGAACCATCTTTGGGCGTTTCCTGCTGCGGCTGCTTTCGGTCGCGTCTTACCCAAAAACAAGGTCTATGAAAAAGCAGAAGCCTCCACCCGCGTCAAGGCATTGTTTGTCAAGGAGGTGGAGCAGATTACCTGGACCTTCAAGCTCTCCCCCGAAACCATCAACATACCCGCCCATGCAGAGGTGCAGGAAATCCAAATCATGCAGATCTTGCTCAAGCAAAGCAACTTGAGTGAGGAAGTGCTGCGGGTCATGGACAAGTCCATTCCTTCGCCCGTGATCTTTCAACTAGGGTTTGAGGGGAAATGGAAATACAGGGCCACATACAAACGTCCCAGCGAGGCCGATAGCACCAAATGGGTGATCGGCGACTATCACGAAAGTGCATGGTTGGCAGACGACACCATCCGCCAACTGTTACCCCTGAGCCTAGACATGCGTGCACTTTACCACGCCTTGCTACGACCATTGCTGCCCATCGGAACCGAAAAGGACGAAACACTCGAAACCCAGCTGGCAAATGCTGCCCGCCTGCGCTCACTGGAACGCGAGGCGCAACGCCTAGAAACGCGCCTGAAGCAAGAAAAACAGTTCAACCGCAAGGTGGAAATCAATGCTCAACTTCGTAGTTTGCGGCAAGAAATCGAAAAAATCACCCGATAGGAAGCACACATATCACCTCCATTAGGCTCATGGATCAGCTCAAAATGCATACCCCCGACTTTTCAGACGACAACATCGCCAAGCTTGCGGCTTTGTTTCCCACCTGCGTGACTGAAAGTAGGGATGAGAATGGCAAACTGAAAAGAGCCATCGACTTTGATCAGTTGCGACAGGAACTGAGCGGACACATCGTCGAGGGACCACAGGAGCGCTACCACCTGAACTGGCCCGGCAAGCGGGAATCACTGCTGCTAGCCAATGCCCCCATCGCCAAGACCCTGCGCCCCTACCGGGAGGAGAGTGTGAACTTCGACACCACGCAAAACCTCTTCATTGAGGGCGATAATTTGGATGCCCTCAAGTTGTTGCAGGAAACTTACTTGGGTAAGGTGAAGATGATTTATATTGATCCTCCTTACAACCGTGGTACTGATCTTTTGTACAAAGACGATTTTTCAGAGAAAACAGAAGACTTTCTGGAGCGTTCAAACCAAAAGGATGAATTTGGGAATCGAATGATTGCCAACAATGAATCCAACGGAAGATTCCACTCTGATTGGCTTTCAATGATCTATTCAAGATTAAAGTTGGCTAAAAATCTACTTACAGACGATGGAGCGATCTTCATGAGCATCGATGATCATGAAGTTGAAAATTTGAAGAAAGTCGGATGTGAGATTTTTGGCGAGGACAATTTTGTCGCACAGGTAGTTTGGCAAAGATCAAAAAAAGGTGACTCGAAGCTTGTTGCCAGCGTTCACGAGTATATCCTATGCTTTGTGAAGAGCAAGGTGGCTGTAATCGAAAAAGGAAAGTGGCGACGTAAGAAGAACGGTGTTAATGAAGTATTGAAGTTCTATGCCGACCTAAAAGTGAAACTTAAGAATGATCATGACAAAATTCGAAGTGCCATGCAGGCGTGGTACAAATCACTTAAGATAGGTGACCCAAGAAGGTCTCATAAGCATTACAATTGTTCCGATGATCGTGGACTGTATTTTCCAGACAATTTTCACGGCCCAGATGATGGTCGAACTAGCCGACCAAGGCACGACATTATTCATCCCTTAACGGGCAAACCATGCAAAAAGCCTTCAACTGGATGGAGGTGGGATGAAAAGAAAACGAAATGGGCACTTGACCAAAATCCTATTAGGATTCACTTTGGACTGGATGAAAATACAATTCCGAATCGAAAGAGTTACCTTGCAGAAACGAGTTTCGAACCCTATCCATCGGTATTCTACAGAGATGGCCGATCTGCAACCCTTGAAGTTGAATCCCTAGTGGGAAAAGGCATATTTCCTTTTCCCAAGAACACTGAAATTTTGCAAGAACTGATTGAGTTAACAACGAAGGATGGAGATCTCATTCTTGATTTTTTTGCAGGCTCAGCGAGTACGGGCCATGCGATTTTCAATACCAATTTGATCACTCGCCAGAATCGAAAGTTCATTCTGGTACAAATTCCGGAAGAAATCAAGAAAAAGAATTTCGCGACAATTGCGGAAGTCTCCAAAGAACGGTTGAGAAAAGTTGGCAAGAAGATCATAGATGAAAATCCCAATTTAGGAGAACCAGACAAATTGGACATCGGCTTCCGTGTACTGAAAATCGACAGCTCCAACATGGCAGAAGTGTTTTACAACCCCGACGCCCTACAGCAAGACCTACTCTCGTCCTTGACGGAAAATGTAAAGGACGGTCGGTCGAACGAAGACCTACTCTTCCAAGTTTTGCTCGACTGGGGTGTGGACCTGAGTCTGCCCATCCGCAAAGAGACGATCCAAAGCAAGACGGTGTTTTTCGTCGATCAAGATGCTTTGGTGGCTTGCTTCGACAAAGGCGTGGACGAGGCACTTGTGAAAGAGTTGTTGAAGTTTGCGCCGATGAAGATCGTCTTCCGCGACAACGGCTTTGCCACGGATGCTGTGAAGATCAATGTGGAGCAGCTTGTATTGCAATGGAATTCCGATCCCAATCACCGCGACGTAGAAGTGAAGTCGATCTAAAAAAGCTGGAAAGAAATGGATCAAGCGGCATTGCAAAAGACATTGACAGAACTCATCGCTACCTGGGAAAACGAGGTGGTGGAGTTCAAGCAGGCGGGAAAAGATTAT
Source organism: Bacteroidota bacterium (assembly GCA_031424495.1). Taxonomy (GTDB): domain Bacteria; phylum Bacteroidota; class Bacteroidia; order J057; family JADKCL01; genus JADKCL01. The sequence goes on from JANPHP010000225.1 coordinate 3,833, forward strand.
TCAACCGACGATATCGGGAAGTACTTCTCTGCCTTGGCAAATGCCGCGAATCTTCAAGGTTTGGAGCGGGCATGGTTGGTATTTGGGGTCCACAACAAGACGCGTGCCGTGGTCGGCACCGACTACCGCCCGGAGGCAGAGCGCCTTCAAAGCCTGAAACAGCAAATCTCCAACGACGTGGAGCCCAAGATGACTTTTCGTGCCATCCATGAGCTGCAAGATCCGTTGGGCCGTGTTTTGCTGTTTGAGATTCCAGCTGCGCCCAGAGGCATCCCGATCAGTTGGAAGGGCCACTATTACCACCGAGCGGGTGAGAGCATGGTCAATCTCGGGCTGGACAAGCTCGACGAGATGCGGCAGCAGACATTGGCGACCGACTGGTCGGCAGAAATCGTGAAGGATGCGGGTTTGGAGCATTTGGACATGGCTGCGGTTGCCCATGCAAGGAATTCCTTTGCAAGGAAGTATGCCAATCGCTTTCCCCAAGAAGATATGATGGGGTGGCCATTGAGTACATTTTTGGATCGCGCACGCCTCTCACGTGACGGGAAGCTCACGCGCACTGCGCTTTTGTTGCTTGGGAGGCCAGAAGCGGTGCATCTTTTGTCTCCTCATCCGGCACAACTCACGTGGAAGCTCGAAGGGCATGAAAGGGCCTACGAGCACTTCGGACCTCCCTTTTTGCTCAACACCACAGTCCTCTATCAAAAAATCAGAAACATACAGCTGCGCATCCTGCCCCAAGACGCATTGTTGCCCGTAGAGGTGTCTAAGTATGATCAGAATGTCGTGCTCGAAGCGCTACACAATTGCATCGCTCACCAAGACTATCGTCGCAACGGGCGCGTGGTTGTAACGGAACTCCCTGAGAAGTTGATTTTCGAAAGCGAGGGTGGCTTTTTTGACGGCCAACCCGATGATTATACCACCGGGTTGCGCACCCCGCGACGCTACCGCAACGCTTTTCTTGCGCAGGCGATGGTTGAGCTGAACATGATCGACACGATGGGCTATGGAATTCACAGAATGTACGTGAGCCAGGCCAAGCGCTACCTCCCGATGCCCGACTATGATTTGAGCCAAGCAGAAACTGTGCGCATGACGATCTATGGCAACGTGGTGGATCCTGCCTACAGCCGTCTCTTGATGCAACAGACAGATTTGCCACTTGCCGACATTCTTGCTTTGGACCGGGTACAGAAACGACTCCCGATTCCCGATGACATGTGCAAGCGGCTGCGAAGGGCTGGACTCATCGAGGGACGGAAACCGAATTTACATGTCTCAGCTCAAATTGCCAGAGCCACAGGAACTGAGGCAGCCTATATCTTAACACATGCGCAGGATGATGCGTTTTACAGCAAACTCATCACCGACTACCTCACCAATTTTGGTTCAGCCACGCGACAGCAAATCGACGAATTGCTGCTGATGAAGCTAAGTGTAGGCCTTAGTGAAGATCAGAAGCGCAACAAGATTGCCAACCTCCTTCGGAACCTGAGTAGGACGGGGTTGATCCACAATGCAGGCACACGTCACGACCCAAACTGGATGCTAGGAGGAGAGGCGAAGAAATGAAAACTACAATTGGTGAAATCATCGGCTTAGGTAAGCATCCTCGAATGCATATCAGTGTAGTTGATGGAGAAAGAGAAACTACAAGTGGAGAAAGGAAAGGTGCTACTCAGCCTCAAGGGAGGCATCTAAGTGCGTTTGTTGGAGAAAGGACAACTACAATTGGAGAAAGGAAAAGTGCTACTCAGCTTCATGGGAAGCGTCTAAGTGCGCTTGTTGGAGAAAGGATAACTACAATTGGAGAAAGAAAAGGTGCTACTCAGCTTCATGGGAAGCATCTAAGTGCGCTTGATGGAGAAAGGACAACTACAATTGGAGAAAGAAAAAGTGTTACTCAGCCCCATGGGAGGCATCTAGGTGTGCTTGATGGAGAAAGAAGAACTACAATTGGAGAAAGAAAAAGTGCTACTAAGCCTCTTGGGAGGCATCTAGGTGCGCTTGATGGAGAAAGGACAACTACAATTGGAGAAAGAAAAAATAGTAAAACTACAATTGGGGCAGTGAAGGGTGATCAATGGAGAAGAGAAGGCCACAGTAGCAGAATTGAAATGTGCTCAATAGAAAACGAAGTCAATCGGCCGATCACCCATGAAACTGAAATTTAAGGTTCAAGCCTATCAAACCAATGCTGTGATGAGTGTGGTGGATTGTTTTGCTGGACAGCAGAATACAGGCGGCATCCGCTACCGATTCGATCCAGGTAAGCAGGACATGGGACTGGAATACGCTGGCTTCAAGAACGCTGACCTGCAAATCACCGATGCAGACGTGCTGACCAATATCCGTACTGTACAGCGTCTGCAAAACCTCCCCATTTCAGAGGCATTGGTTTCCAATGCCGTCTGCAAAGTGAACCTTGATATCGAGATGGAGACGGGTACGGGCAAGACCTATTGCTACATCAAGACGATCTTTGAACTGAACAAGCGGTATGGATGGAGCAAATTCATCATCGTTGTGCCGAGCATTGCCATCCGGGAAGGTGTGAAAAAGTCACTAGAAATCACCGCTGATCACTTTTTGGAGGAATACCATAAAAAGGCTCGCTTTTTCATTTATAACTCCAAGGATCTCACCCCATTGGAGAGCTTTTCCCAAGACGCAGGCATCAACGTCATGGTCATCAACATCCAGGCTTTTAATGCCACAGGTGCCGAAAATCGGCGTATCTATGGCACGCCTGTGAAGAATGCCAAGGGCGAGACTGTGATGGTCGGGCTGGATGACTTCCAATCCCGAAAGCCGATAGACGTGATCAGCAGCAACCGCCCGATCTTGATCTTAGATGAGCCGCAAAAGATGGGCGGAGCGAGAACGCTTACCGGACTGGCGCATTTCAAACCGCTGATGGTGCTCCGATACTCCGCTACCCATGTTGTGAACCACAACAAAGTCCATCGCCTAGATGCCTTGGACGCTTACAACCAGAAATTGGTGAAGAAAATAGTGGTGCGGGGCATTACTGTGAAGGGTTTGGCGGGCACTACAGCCTATCTCTACTTGGAGGCTGTGGAAGTATCGCCGAGTAAGCCCCCGGTGGCTCGCCTGGAGATCGAGGTGCGGCAAGACTCAGGGATCAAGCCCAAAGTCTTGCGCTTGGGAAAAGGCAAGAATCTCTATGATGAGTCCAACGAGATGGACCAATACAAAGGCTTCGTCATTTCCCAAATCGACGCCAATACTGACACTGTTGAGTTTACCAACGGGACGATTTTGCATGTCGGCGATGCGCTCGGCGACGTCACCGAGATGACCATGCGGCGCATCCAAATCAGGGAAGCTGTCAAGGCGCACCTGGAAAGGGAAATCAGACTATTTGCCCAAGGGATCAAAACCCTTTCGCTGTTTTTCATCGACTCCGTGGCCAACTACCGAGACTATGGCCAACCAGAGGATAAAGGGGAATACGCACGCATTTTTGAAGAGGAATACTCCAAACTCACAGCTGAGTACCTCTCAGAAATCCCCCTCGACAACACCGTCTACAGGAAATATCTGACAGAAATCGCCGTGGGCAGTACGCATAGCGGCTATTTCTCGATTGATAAAAAATCTAAGCGCCTCACAGATCCAAGTTTCAAGGCAAGAGGTGAGGATGCTGGACTTTCAGACGATGTCGATGCTTATGACTTGATTCTGAAAGACAAGGAACGGCTGCTTTCATTTGAGGAGCCGGTGCGCTTCATCTTTTCACACAGCGCCTTGCGCGAGGGGTGGGACAATCCCAATGTGTTTGTGATGTGCATGCTCAAGCACAGTGACAACAGCATCTCCCGTCGTCAAGAAGTCGGACGAGGCTTGCGTCTGGCTGTCAACCGCGATGGGGATCGCATGGACAACCCCGAAACCACACACCATATTAATGTGCTCACGGTGGTCGTGAGCGAAAGTTACAAGGAGTTTGTAACCAACCTCCAAAGCGAAATTAGCGCATCCCTGTCTGCACGGCCCCGCGTGGCTGAGAAAACCTATTTCGTTGGGAAGATGATTCAAACCCCAGAAGGAGCAGTTACGATCACGCCGGATATGGCTACAGGTATCCAGTTTTACCTGATCGCCAATCATTACGTGGATCGGCATTTGAAAATCACAGATCGGTACCATGCGGATTTGAAGGAGGGAAAGCTAGCGGAATTCCCAGAGGACTTGCACCCACACACGCCGCAGATTGTCCAATTGATCAACGGTTTATTCAGTGATGCACAATTGCCTGCCGTTGGCGATGATCGCAAACCCAAGCCCAATCCACTCAATGCCAATTTCAGCAAACAAGAGTTCAAGGCATTGTGGGAACGGATCAACCACAAGGCAGTGTATCAAGTTGCTTTCGATACAGAGGAGCTCATCCGCAACAGCATCCCTGTGCTTGACGCTCAGCTGCGTGTCACGCCCTTGCAATACATCGTCCAAAGCGGCACCCAAAAAGCGCAGATCTCCGATACTGAGCTCAAGGATGGCGCTGGCTTCAAATTGGAGAAGACGACCGTCGAGACCCATTCGGCGTCTGTCAATGCCATGGTCACCTACGACCTCTTGGGAAAACTGGCCGATAATACCCAGCTCACTCGGAAAACGATTGCCTCCATTCTGAGCGGAATCCAGCCATCTGTGTTCGGAGAATTCAAGAAAAATCCTGAGCATTTCATTTCCGAGGCATCACGATTGATCAAGGAGCAGAAGGCTACGATGATCGTCGAGCACATCGCTTATGATACAACGGATGATACTTTCGATACCGCCAAGATTTTCCCGAGCATCCCACTTCGGGAAGATCTCAGCCTCGCTGGTGAGCCGCTCAAAAAACATATCCGCGATTACGTTATCACGGATTCCAAGGTAGAGCGGGCCTTTGTCACAGCGCTGGATACATTTGAAGACGTCGTGGTCTATTCCAAACTGCCAAGAGGCTTTTTCATCCCGACTCCGGTCGGCGATTACAACCCCGACTGGGCCATCGCATTTCGTGAGGGCAAGGTGAAACATATCTACTTTGTCGCTGAAACGAAAGGCTCGCTCTCGACGCTGGAATTGCGTGGCGTAGAAAACGCCAAAATCGAATGTGCAAAGCGTTTTTTCGAGGAAGTCAACCGTAAGTTGGCGGGCGAAAAGGTGAAATACGATGTCGTGAAAAGCTGGGAGAATTTGCTGGCATTGATCTCCGGAATTGGAGAAAAGGCAGCATTGCCACAGGCAGCAGAGGCGGCGGTGTTGCCGTTCCGTCCTCAGCCGATGAATCCGGAGCCTTCCGAGCGTTATGTGACTTGCTTGCCGTTGATCCCGTTGCAAGCCGCAGCTGGCGCGTTCGGTGATCCGCAGCATATCTTGGATGGAGAATGGGATTGGGTGAAGCTTGAAACCCAACACAAGCTTCGTCCTGGGATGTTTGTGGCCCAAGTGATCGGGAAATCCATGGAGCCGCTGATTCCCGATGGAGCATATTGCCTTTTCCGTGACATGGAAGGCACGCGACAGGGCAAAGTGGTATTGGTGCTGCTTCGAGATGCCTTAGATGCAGAAACCAACCAACGATTTACGGTGAAGCAGTATGCCAGTGAAAAGGCGGTCACCGAGGATGGATGGAGCCACGAGAAAATCACCCTGAAACCTAGAAATCCAGACTTTGCAGCAATGGAGTTTTTAGAGGATGCGGATGGTGGACTTGACGTGGTGGCTGAGTTCGTGGAGGTTTTGGGCGGCTAGGAGTTGATTTTGAGAATGGCGCTACGATGATCGAGTAGGACGTATAATGGTTTTCCCCAATGGTGCTCAAGAAGACATGTTTCGATGTCTCCTAATGGTTGATTCCCGTATCGTCGAAGCCGTGAAGCCGTCAAAATCATCGCTTTCGAATGTAGGAATCGTCGAGATATTTCTTCCCCATGCATGTGAAACAAACGCCTCCCATGTGATAGTGAAACTGAGCCCGATACCCTGTGCCATCGCATGTTGTACACGGTTTGAAATCTCCAATCACATTCTCCTCTGTATCGAGAACGGGAACTGAAGTTGTTTGATGTAGCTCATGATGACATTTCCTGCAAAGCGTTTGAAGGCTTTCGTTCGGATAATCCCAAGGGTCTCGACCTAGCCGATAAAACGTATGGTGGACATGGATGCCGCGTACGAACAACCATTTCAACGCTGAATATTCCGCATCCGTCTTTGGTTGTAAGGAGGCAAGCATTTGATTGCGCTGCGTTTGGAATCTTTTGAAATTTTCCATCAATTCCTTGCAGAACGAATCAATCGATTGATGTGCCTTCATTTCTGGAACGGTATTCCAGGATGCTGTCTCTGTTTCTTTCTTGGTTAGCTTCCTTGCAGCAGCAACATCGATCTTGCCACTTTCGTCTTTCGAGAAATACACCATCGCTCGATGCGGCAAGACTGCATAACCGCCTTCTCCGATTTTGATTTCCTCCAAAACGTCTCCATCGAGGTTTACAATTTGGGAATAGCTGTTTCTATTTGGATCTAAGGGGATTCCGAATAGCCCCGGTTGCACATAGCTACGGTTCCGGCACTTTTGACATTTCCATTGATCGCGATCCAGGATAACTTTTCGTTTGGCTTGCCACTGAGGATCCTTGAGCAAGTCTTCGTAAGTTCCATTTTCTGGCCATTTTCCCATTGCGATAGGCTTTGTGATTTCTCGAAGCAATTTACAATTTATCGGATTTCGACGACTTTCCCGTTAGGCTCTTTTCGATGCACCTTCAATGCAAAGGCTGGTCTAGCTTAAAATGACTTCAGGACCCTACAAGCCTGCAAGGTCCCAAAGTAATACGAACAATGTTACTCGATGTTGCTAAAAGCTCATGGCTTCTTTTTTTCACCCGCCTTGAGGATGTCCTCCCAATTGTCGGGCCGATCTGGGTAGCCCCTGGACTTCCAGTAGTTGGG
>JANPHP010000226.1:0-7650 GCA_031424495.1 Bacteroidota bacterium
CTCATGCGTGTAGGGGTGCAAGCGGGCGTGCTAGGCACACGCTTGGATGTGCATCACCTGCCTGCGGGCATGTACCTGCTGCGACTGCGCGCTGACGAGCGCGTAGAAACACAGCGCGTGATTTTGTATTGAGGTTTTTTGTTCGTAAGTTAAGGGCAATGCAGATTTGGAAAGACGGTTCATTGCACTGTCCATCCATAACCATACGTTTTGCGAGACATGTGAGTAAAGGAAGGTTTGCGCGTCTATGGATGCGTGGCATTCCATTTTTATTGAATCAAATGTTGTAACATTATGAAACTACAAATCAAGTTTTTTGCAGCGGTATTGTTGATATGGGTAGCAGCGCCGAGTTGGCTGCAGGCCCAGTGCGACGGTTTTTCTTATGAGTTTCTAGACGGCAATCAAGTTTCGGCGCGTTTCACAGCCGGGACCGATCGCTTTTGGAATTTGGTGGATGCGCCAAGCTACGAAGTGCCCAGAGGATCGGGCAAAGATGTGAGTTTTGCATCGGGCTTGTGGATCGGTGGGCTCGATCCTACCAATAGCTTGCATGTCGCCGGGGCTACCTATCGACAAGCTGGCAACGATTTTTTCACAGGGCCGATCAGGCAAGGGACCGCCTACAACTGCGGGCGAGGTTTTACCACGCCCTACAATTGCCTCAAAGACGGCATGCTCGTCTTGCAAAGCGGCAAGATCGCATCCTTTTATCCCTACGGATTTCAGGTTTACGATCCGCTTACCCAAACCAGCATTCAGCGCATTCTGCCCAATGATTTCGCAAAATTCAAAGCGGTCGAATTGCCAAATGGCGATCTCGTATTGGTTTCTTGGGCATTGACACTATCCGATATTTCGGTGGCGATGGTGTTTGATGCCAATGGATTTCCCATGCCGCAGCCCGATACGCTTTTGGTGGGCCACCCCCGTGCCGATGCCGTCGTGATGGCCAATGGCAAGGTGCTCGTGGCGGGTTATCTAGGTACCGAAATCTATGATCCCGTCGCGCATGTCACCACATTCACGGCCGGCAACCCGCTGGTGCCAGGCTTTTTTCGCTCAGTATCGCTCCCCAGTGGCAAAGTTTGGGTAACAGGTAGCAATGACAGTGCGCTCTACGACCCCGCGACCGACACTTGGTCGGCAGCACCTGTGCTCAATGGAGCTTCACGGCCTTTGCTCACCGTCTTGCCCGGCGGAGATATCCTGCTTTCTGGAGGAGCAATACCGACGGCAGCCACGCTGCGCTACAATCCCAGCAGCAATACCGTTGTCGCTGGGCCTACCTTCCCAGAGCCCATGACCGACCATGCGACTGCTGTGATCAGCGCGACCGAGTTGATGGTCTCCCAAGGTTTACCCGGCCAAGTGACCAATGATATTTTCGTCTTGGATCTCGTCTCGGGAGCTGTGCGCAGCCTTCGCTTTACCTACGCGGCACTCCCGATTGCTTTTGACGGAATCAATATTGTGTCGGGTTTGGGAAATGGAGATGACTTTGTGTACATCGATCCAACTACTGGCACGATTCGCGACCAGCGCTGGCAAGATGTCTGGAAGGTGAGCAAGCTTCAAGTGCAGCAATTCCGTCAGGATTTCGCAAGCCAAAGTGTCAATTTCGCCAATTACTCAGATATCGGGAGCTGGCCTGGCAATGGTAACGTCTGGGCAGGGGAGGATGCGCAACTAGCGCCCTATATCGACATGGACAACGATGGCATTTATGACCCCTTACACGACGGCGATTATCCTTGCTTCCCCGGCGATCTTGCGCTTTGGTGGGTCTACAATGACGATGGATTGCATACCGAAACGGGAGGCGCGCCACTCGGCGTGCAGGTCGAGAATCTTGCCTATGTTTTTGATTGCAATGTGTCTCCTTGCCCAGATACCGCATTGGACTATACGACATTCTACCACGTCGAGCTCACCAACCATGGACAGACCGACCTTCATGATGTGATGATTGGCAATTGGATGGATGTCGATTTGGGGAATTATTCAGATGACTATGTGGGTTGTGACTCTGCCTTGGGCCTCGCATTTGTCTACAACGGCGATGCCAATGATGAAACCCAATCAGGCTACGGACTGAATCCTCCCGCATTTGGGGCCGTGATCTTGCCCAATGGCGAGATCGACGCGATGGGAGCCATGACCTATTACGAGAATGATTTCTCTGTCATCGGCAACCCCGAAAATGCCGCACAATTCTACGGTTATCTGCGGTCGAGCTGGAAAGACGGTAGCCCCATGGTGAACAATGGCCTCAACGGCTACCTGCCTGCAGGTGCCGGCTCCAATACCAATTTTGCTTTTTCAGGCGATCCTGGATTTTGTGGTGGGTCCGCAACGGGATGGTCAGAGGCGTCAGCTGGGCGTCAGCCTTTTGACCGCAGACTCCTGCAATCTGTCGGACCACTCACGATGGGGGTAGGGCAGGAGGTTGCTTTGGATTATGCTTTGGTCTATTCTCGGTCAATGAGCAATGACAATCTTGGCAATGTATGCCTTTTGAAGTCTGATGCCGCTGCGATCAAGAATTGGTGGTCAGGCAGCATGGATCGCGAGTGCCTATCGCTGATCACAGCAAAGCCTGATGCGCAAGCGGCGGCACCTTTGTCGGTACAGGTATTCCCCAATCCCAACCACGGCGACTTTACGATTGACTTTTCCAGCCCTCAAAAGCAGGCAGTCGGCATGAAGTTGCACAATCTGCAAGGGCAAGTCGTCTGGGAAGGTCAATTGAATGTCGGAAAAACAAGCTTGGACGTCGCAACTGATGGGCTTGCAAGTGGTCTTTACCTCTTGCAGATGACCGATGGGCAGACGAGGATGTCTCAAAAAGTCGTGATCACACACTGATCACCAAGGATCTCGACGCAAAATGGATATGGCAGGGTCGTACAATGCGACCTTGCCATAACTTCTTTCAAACTCCATGATGATGTAGCGAGGGCCTGCAGGAAACTGCTCGGGCATGTTGCGCCGCAAAAGGGGCACCGTGACTGGGCAGATACGGGAATTGTTGCTGCTGTCGTAGCAGGCAACGGTAAATGAGTGCTCCCAGACGATGCTGTCGTTGGGCATGCGGTCACGCAGGTGCACCACATAGTCCAAGTCGTGGCGCAGCAAACCAAACGTGAGTTTGGTTTCGCGCTTGTTGTAATCGCCGCGCGCAAATGAATATGCTTCTGACTTCAGGTGCAAAAAATGCGTTGGCTCTTCAAAATACTCCATGTCTTTACCCAAAACCTCGGTGTATTGCAGGAAATATGTGCCTTCGCTCTCCTCGATCGACGGCACACGTCTGAACACACGCCATGCTGGATAGGCATAGGATTCGATGTCAAAAAAGGAGGTATCCAAGACATAGGGAAACTTATTCAACTTGTCGACCTCCCAACTGTAGCCATGCATCACGATACGATCGGGTTTGAATTGGTCCCAGAGTACCGTGTTCTCGTGTTGCAAATGGTTTGCTTTGGCGAAGTTGAGTCCAGTTTCATCGACCACATAGCCAGAGAACTTTCTGGAAATGAGGCCATGGCCTGATTGTAAGGTATCGTCCGTAGACATCACCTGATTCAGGTAGTGGCCGATTCGCATCCGCTCAGACTCGACAATTCCTTGATAGGCGCGCTGCCACTTGATCTCGTTGCGGGTGTGCACCCACGTGAACATGCATGCAAAGCCCACTGCCACGCAGACGCCGGGCAATGCTTTTGAAAAATATTTGCCGGCAGGCAGCCAAGCCCAGACCCAAACCAAACTCACGCATAGCTGCAACAACATGAGCCCTTCAGGCAATACATAGTACCACAGCATGCGTTCGCCAGGATTGTAAAAGTAGTAGAGTAGGAGCGTGGCGATGAATGCAAAACCAAATATCAGACCGCGCCCGCCCTTGCGTTGCGCGGCAACAAAACCGAGGTGCGTGAGGAATAGCGCAAGCGTGCAAGCCAAGAAAATGGATTGGTAACCAGAAGTGGTGAATCCCTCGATGAATGGGAACCATGAACCCTCGGCATGCTTCAGGAAAAAAGTCTTGGCGTAGGCCGATTGCGGTAGCGGCGACCCAAACACGATGGTCGCGAAGCCGATCCAAATCACGATCGGCACCAAGCCAAAGGCGAGGGCGTCGTGGTAGCGCTTCTTATACCAGTCAAATTTGCTGAGATCCACCCAATTCTCCACCGACCAAAACATGCCCACAACGAGTACCATCGGCACCGCATCGAGTTTGGAAATCACGGATATCGCCAAGAAAAGCCACATGAGTCGGTCTTTGCGCTGCAAAAAGAACAGCAATGCCGCCAACACCAGCGAAAAATGCACCGGCGCCTCCATGCCTGCATTGTAGATGAGTGCCATCGATCGACTGCAGGTCATGAGTAAAAACCAAAGCACGATCACCGCCCCTTGCGAAGGGATCACTTGTCTCAAAATCTTGAAAAACAGGAATCCGGTGGTGAAAACGCCTAGGTAAGTGAGGAAATTGAGTGCGCTTTCGGGATTGAAGAGATGTGCCCACGTGAGGAATCCCGCCAGCAAGCCATAAACAAAACTTGAGATGCCAAAGACTGCACCGTCTTGCACATTGAAGCAATAAAAGCATCCATCTGCAAAGTGGTCGAGGTAGCGCAAAATGAATCCGACATCGTCGACATAGGTGATGGGATCGCAATACTTTATGTACAGCACGGCTCCCAAGGCAAGAGCTGCCTCGACGATCCACTGTGAATTGAGTTGGAGGCGGTAGCGAATGCGTGGTTTGGGTAGCGCTCCAAGGCCCGCATAAAGCGCTGCAATAAAAAACACCAGCGGCAGCCACCAGCGCAAGATCGGGTCATAGGCAAAATCCTGCCAAGTCTGATCCCAATGAATCTGTGCAAGAAAATGAAATAGGATGCCTGCGCCGACAAGCCATGGCACCTCAATAGGGAGCCATCCCCAAAGGCGGCGCGATTGCAAATCCATATCGGCTTCTTGCTGCATTTGGTAGGCAAGATAGGGAGAATTGAAGACTTTGTGGAATTGCGAGCCGTTGCCAAAAAGCCCATGCAAAAGGGTTTGTTCAGGAGGTTGTTAGGCCGGCAGTTGCGTCAATTCTGATCCGTCAAAGCCAAAAGCCTTTAGCTTCATTGACTTAAGGTCGCTTGCATCGTATTCCTCGCGTAGCATCGTGAAGCGGTGGATGTCTGCATATTTACCCTCGCTGAGGTGATTAAATTCACGCATCAATCCCTCACGCACGAAGCCTAGGCGCTGGGGTATGCGTTCGCTACCAATGTTGCCGACTTGCATGTGGATGTTCATGCGGTGTACACCCTCATATTCGAATGCTGCCTTGGTAAGCGCAGCTGCAACATGGGTTGTGAGTCCTTGGCGGGCATATTGCCCATCAATCCAATAGCCGATTTCCAAGGCCCCTAGGCCCACGCGCGCATGTAGGCCCGTGCCGCCGATGTAGCGCCCATCACGCGCATCGAGCATCGCCATCGGGTAGTCGATGCCCAAATGGTAGTTGCCGCTAAACGTGCGGATCAAGTCAGCGCAAAAATTGACTGTGTGCTGATCCTTGACAGCCCACGGCATCCAAGGATTCAGGTGGTCATGGTTGCGCAGGATGACTTCAGACATCGCGGGCGCGTCGGCGGCCTCATAGCAGCGCAGGATCACGCGCTCAGTTTCAATGCGGTAGGTGCGTAAAAGCGCCATCGGAAGATCTTTTGGGGTTTGGGACGAAGATAGTTGGAAAATGGTTAGGGGGTAAATTAGAAATTAGGAATTAGAAATTGTATCAGTGGTCAGTCGCGCAACTTCTAACTCCTCATTCCCCATTCCCCATTCTTCATTCCTCATTCCTCATCCCAATCAAAACACCGTCTTTCAAAATCATCTTGGGTCCAAGGAGATGTTTGGCATCCTTGAGGGGATTTTGATCCCAAATAATGAGGTGGGCTTTTTTGCCCGACGATAGGTTGCCGACTTGATCTTCGAGCGCAATCGCGGATGCAGTATTGCGCGTGGCGATCAGGATCACATCGCGCATGGAGATGCCTGCAGCATGCAAAAGCAACATTTCTGAAAGCACTGCTTTGCCGCCGTCTTTGTGGTCGGTGCCGATGCGCAGGGGAATGCCCATTTGGTGCATTTGTGCAGTCGTGTAGGCGAGCACTTCATAGCCCTCGCGGCAGCGCTTCATTTGCTCAGCAGTCCAATTGCTGACGTCGAATCGGCGGGCTTTGGGCGTGGAGCAAAACCAAGTTTTGCCCAGCCATTGCCCAAAAAAGTGCAGACAAGGCACCATGCCGGCGCCGCTCGCCTTCATCTTTTGCAGCAGCCGCATCACTTTGGGATTGTCTTTGCCCACAAAACGGGCGGCTTCCAAAAAAGGATAGATGCGTGAGCCGCCACCCGGCATCGCGCCTTCTGCCGCCGCCCAATGCACGGCGACGGTCGCGTTGAAGACCGAGTCACCCCAAAAATCAAGTACCGATCGATCGTAAAACAACGTTGCCACCTGTTCAAAATTTTGCAAGCCCAAGTCCAAAGTCTCGTCGAAACTCGTTGCATTTTGCACCTGAGCGCTCACCGACATGCCCCGCTTGCGGGCCGCTCGCAGGGCAGCTTCAAAGATCTTGATGTTCAGATTGCCATAGAGCTTCACATGGCGCATGCCCATCGCTTGATAAGTCTTCATTTTTTGCTTTGCGGCAGCTTGATCCGCCAAAAAGCAGTGGTTCACGTAGCGCTTGCCCTCATAAGGCGAGACCATCGACCCGCCCGATGGATAAAAATCTGGCGCATCGTTGCGTGGATTCCGCATCCAAAACAAAGCCAATTCCATCCATTCCTCTGCATCCCCCGATGTCCTGACCGTTGTGATGCCATAACTCAAATAGTTATCACTTAAGCGCTTACGGTAGACTTCAAATGAATCGACCTGCATCGTAAGTCTGTTCAATGAGTCGCCGAGCATGTCGTCGAGATGCTCATCGATCGCGAAAAAACCGGGAGTTACAAGATGGCCGTGGGCGTCAATAGTGGTTTTGGACCGCAGGCTTTTGTTTTCTGGCTCGATGCTAAGAATCCTGCCATCATCAACCCAAATACATTGGGCAGACAGTGTATCACCATCGGGCATGAATACAGTCGCATTGTGTATGCATAGGTCGGGTATCGAGGGCTGAACGGCCCTCAGGTAGCTAGCAAACAGCAAAAGGACCAATTTCAAGATCATGCGGCAAGTTAGGTGGAATCGTAATTGGATCGGGAGGCTTGTTCTAAAAAAACGAAACCTGCAATTGCCAAGTCTACTCTTACGGAATGCATTGTGTGGAATTTGTAGGCCGCTTTTTCAGTCTATTTGGTTTTACTCATCGGCATTCCTAATCACGTCTGAAGGCTTAAGCTTGATGGCTTGAGGGTTGAAAAAATAGTGAGAGGATTGAATATCTCTGGAAAATGTTCATATATTTGTGGTGTTCACAAAAAGTGAACAGAGATAAAAAGTGAACGCCAAGGAGCCCGAAATAATCGACAATGCCTTTTTTCAGTTGAAAAAGGAGCTTGGGGGCGCAATTCAGCGGAATGGTCTGTTGCCAATGGAGGGCCAGCCGTTGGAATATGATGCACGATTTG
>JANPHP010000227.1:0-15368 GCA_031424495.1 Bacteroidota bacterium
ACCGACAGCGGCATGATGGTGATGGCACCGCCCATGCTATGGCCGTTGTCACCCAAGATAAAGATGAGTGAGATCAGCGCCAACACCATGAAGTGACCGGCCGAGATATTCGCAAAAAGACGTATCGCCAAGGCTGCAGGCTTGGTAAAGAAGCCCATAAGCTCCACCACCAGCATCAATGGTTTCATCCAGATCGGAACACCTGGAAACCACAAGATGTGCATCCAGAAATCCTTGGTCGAGTTGGCGATGATCAAGATCATCGTCAACATGGCCAGCATGATGGTGATCGTCGTGTTGCCGGCGATGTTGCTGCTCAAAGGCGTGAGTCCAAGCACGTTGCTAAACCAGATAAAGAAAAACAACGTGAGGAAATAAGGGAGGAAACGCTCATGCTTGCCGTGGAGGTAAGGCTTGGCGACATCGTCACGCACAAACAGGATGAGCGGCTCCATAAAGCTTTGCAAGCCTTTGGGCGCCATGCCCTCGCGCTTCTTGTAGGCACGGGCGACGGCCGTGAACAAGAAAAACATCACGATGGCCACGATCAAGATCTGCAAGCCTGTCTTGGTGAGTGAAAAGTCGATCAGGGAGGTACCCTGCTGAATCTCATACACAGAGACTTCGTCGACCTTTGATTTTTTGCCTTCATGGTCACGCACCACACCTTTATGGTGTACAAATGCATATTTGCCCACGTTTTCCTTTGCTAGCGCAGCCAATTCGGCCTTCTCGGCCTCGTTGCCAGCCACGTTTTCAAACACGCGCACAGGCGTCTTGCTGGTGACTGGATATACATTGTCATGCGACTCGATGTAATTGGCGTTTTCAGCCAATGCATGGGTGCTGCCATAGAACTCAAGCCCCGTAGCGGAGTTGTAGAGGATCCATGGCAGGTGCAGGGCGATTGGCGTCTCTCCAATATCGGCGAGGTGCCAATCATGCGTATCCATCACGTGGTGAATGATCACATCAGAAACCTCGTCTTCCACTGCATGGGACGGTTTGTCACCGTTGGATGCTCCTTCCAGAGCTTCATTCGGTGTTGGGTGCCCGTTTTGTTGGGCCTTGAGGCAGTTCGCTTGTAACGAGAAGGCTATGCCCAGGATCGCTGCGAGTCTCAAATAGAAATTAGGTATTCGGCTTCTCATCTTGCGTTTCACGCGTACCGTTTTTTGAAATCGGGCGCAATTTACGCATAAGCCAATAAACCTCAAGGGAAGTAAAAATAAAGTAGCAGAAAAAATAGCTAAGGACAAAAGGTGTGGCGTATTCCTTGAATTTGAGGGCTACAAGCGTGACCCCCATGATGCCGACCATCATTTTGAGGAGCATGCTGCCCGTGATATAGGCTGTAAACATGGTAATCTTGGTCTCGAGCCCGTTGTAAACGATCGTATAAGCAGCCATTCCCGAAACCGCCGACAAGCTCATCGCCCCAATCACCCAAGGCAGACTCCCCCCAGGCAACAAAACATCCCGCAGCAACCAAGCCGCTCCAATCAGCAAACACAAAATGCCGATCGTCACCATGATATATTTAGCAATGCTCATTCTCCCAAAATAAAATCCAAAATCCAAAATCATCCCCCCAACGCTCAGCCCCAACAACTGCTAACCAAGACCTCCCAATCACCCCAACAACTCCTCCCTGCTCCCTGCTACCTGCTACCTACTACCTATCCTCCTCCTTCTTCTTCCCTTCTTCCTTCTTCTTATCCCCCACCCTAGTAAACGCCTTGACCATAAAAATCATCGCAATCACCACCCCAAAAATTGCCAAAACCGCAGTCCAGAGCGGCTTGGTTTCAAAATGGCTGTCCAACTTGATGCCAAGCCAGGTAAACAGGAGGATGGTCAAGACCATTTGGATGCCCGCAGAGCTGTATTGCAGGTAATCGTTGGATCTTTTGGGCGGCTCAGTCATTGACCAGCCTTACATTGGTCGGTTGTTCCTCTTTGGCAGCCTGACCATTGATGCCTGCCTTGAGTGGGCTCTTGCCCTGGGCCTCGCCCTCGATGCGATTTTGCGACTCGGCCAGCATCTTCTTGGCATCGTCGCCCATGCGGCAATTGCCTGTAAAGGTAGCGCCGACCTGCACAGAGAGCTTTTGGGTATAAATGTCGCCCTGGATATGGCCCTTTTCCTGCAGCTGCAACAACTCGCGCACCACGACTTGCCCCTTGACTGTGCCTGCGATATAGGCGTTGCGGGCATCGACGATCCCCTCCACAGCCCCATTTTCACCAATGACAAGCTTTGCATCGCAAGACACTGTCCCGATGACCTTACCCTCGATGCGGATGTCGCCCTTGGTCACAATCTTCCCTTCCAAGATGGTTCCCTTTGCGATCGTGTTGAGTACGTTGTCGACGGTCATACTTTTACTATTAGAGTCCTTTGATTTCGAAGATCCAAACATAAAATGCGTCAATTGAAGTTGATATAATCCGCTGGGTTCACAGGGTTGTTGTCGTACCACAACTCAAAATGCAAATGGGTGCCCGAGGAGTTGATGCCCGTATTGCCGATCACAGCAATGGCCTCTCCTGCAAAGACGTATGAGCCGACCGTCTTAAAGGTGCGGCTGTTGTGCTTATAAAACGATAGCAAGTTGCTATCGCTGTGCCAGATGCCCACGACATAGCCGGTGGTGCTCGAGTATTCAGAAAATACCACGACCCCATTGGCTACGGCGCGCACGAGTGCGTTTTCCTCAGCTGCGAGGTCGATGCCGAAGTGAGGCTTGTCTTTGGGTTCAAAGTCTTTGGTGACGTAGCCGTCGATCGGCGACACGAGGTTCAAGATCACGGGCCCTTTGCGCGCAGCGACGGGGTTGGCATCGGGCTTTACCGGTTTGCTCACAGGTTCAGGGGCCACCATCACGGGAGGTTCATCCTGAACTTGGGGCTGCTTGGCTTGTGGCTCTTGGCTGGAAAAATCGGGATTGGCGGGTTCTGGCATAGCCGAGGCCCAAACCTTACCGTCTGAGATGGGCTTGTTGCCGCCGCTCACGACCTGGGTGAACACCTTGATCATGGAGTCCATCTGTGCCACCTCACGCTCCAATTCAAAATTTTTGCGCTGCAACGATTTGTAGTCTTCAGAAAGGTGGGACTGGAAGCCGGGAATGTTTTTGTGAATGCTGGGCAGGCTAAATATGAGCAAAGACGTCAGCACCGCTACAGCTGCAAAGGCACCGGCTGCGATCAATATCGCTGCCAAAGGCTTGAAGATCACATTGCGGGTTTGGGACAGCGACTCTTGGTCATAGAGTACCAGCCGGTATTGTTTTACCAGTCTTTCCCAAATACTCGCCGCCATCAATTTCAGACTCACAGAGCTTTTTCCTATCTTTGTATTCCGGGTACCGGATTTTTGCACCTACCCGTTCAGGAGGAATTCCGTTATTTTCCCGAACAGTTGTCGACCTTGAAGCACAAAGTTACATATTTTCTCGCTATCCTCATCGCTGTTTTGTGGATAAGTTCCTGCGGAGCACGCCGGAACAACTTCGTTGCAAAGACCTTTCACAACACGACCAGCTACTTCAATTACCACTACAATGCGCAATTGAAGATCAAAGAAGGCGTGCAAAAGATCAATGCCGCCTACCGTGTGCCGCCTGAGGGTTTTATCCCTGTATGGTTTGCTGGCACAGAAGAAGACGCCAAGACCAATGGCATCGTGTTTGAGAATGCGATCGAGATCTGCGAGATCGCCCTCCAAAAGCACAACCAAAAAGACAACAAATGGATCGACAATTTCCGGTTCATCATCGGAAAGGCTTGGTTTTACAAGCGCAACTACATCCTCGCACTCAGCAATTTTGAATGGGTCCTCAAAACCTATCCTGACTCCAAGATCATTCCGCAAGTCTATCTGTGGCTCGTCAAGACCCACTTCATGGACGACAATGCGACACAGGCCACCAAAATACTTGAGGAAGACCTCAAGCACATGCAGCTCAACAACAGGCAAAAAGGCGAGGTGGCCCTCATCACGGCACAATTGCAACTTGAGCAGAAGAAATACGATGAGGTCCTGCGCACGCTCAACGCCAACAAGCCTTATATAAAAGGTGCCAGCAACCGGGCGCGGGTGTCCTACCTGCTCGGGCAGCTCTATCAGAGCCAAGACCAAAACACCAAGGCCTACGACAATTTCAAAGCCGTGACCAAGCTCAACACCGACTACGAGCTCATTTTCAATGCCAAACTCAACATGGCCAAGCTGCTCATCGCCGATGAAAAGGGCTTTGCAGACGCCACCAAGCTCATGCGCCTGCTCAAAAAGATGCTGCGTGATGAGAAAAACATCGACTACAAAGACCGCATTTACTACGAGATGGCGATGCTCGACCTCAAGAGCAAAGACCTCAAAGGCGCCATCGACTACCTCACCAAGTCCATCGCCGCCAATACCAACAATCAGCGTCAAAAGGCGCTCTCCTATTATAAGGTGGGGCAGATCTATTTTTACGACATGAAGGACTTCACCCATGCACAGGTCTACTTTGACAGTGCATCGGCGTCGATCAACAAGGAAGCACCCGAGTACCGCGAGATTTCCAACATCAGCGCCACCCTCAAGGAGTATGTCGGTTACATCAACACGATTCAACTCCAAGACAGCCTCTTGACACTCTCTAAACTCAACGACAAGGCTCTTGAAGCATTTGTCGACCGATACCTAGAGGAAGAGGCACAGCGCAAAAAAGAAGAAGAAGACCGGCAGCTTGAGGAAATGAAGCTCAACGAAATCAACCTTCAAAACCAGTTTGGCGAGACAGAAAAGAAAGGTGGATCAGACTTTTACTTTGACACGCCCGACCAAGTCAATGCAGGCAAGGTCAAGTTTGAGCAAACCTGGGGCAATCGCAAAAACGAAGACAATTGGCGGCGCAAAAACAAGACCTCCCTCACCATACAGGGCGATGAAGAAGTCGCCGCTGTCGAGGTGACCGCCGATGACATCAAGAAATATGGCAGCGCCGACAAGGCCCGCATGATCAAAAACGTGCCTCACTCCGAGGACGAAAAAGCCGTCGCCAACCAAAAGGTCGTCGAGGCCATGTATGGCCTCGCACAGGTCTACCAAAACAAACTCAAGATCCAGGACTCGGCCATCGTCGTGTACAAGCGCCTCGTAGCCCGATTCCCCGACACCGAGTACACCCTCAAATCACGCTACGCGCTCTACGGCATGTACAAGCTCGCTGAGGCCGAGGACCTCGCCGGCGAACAGAAGCGCAAGATCTGTGCCGACGCCCCCACGAGCCGCTACTGCAAGTATTGCAACAACGAAGCCTTTGACGACCCCGACAAAGAATCCATGGAGCACTTTGCAGGCGCCTACAAAGCCCTCCTAGAAACCTATCAACGCAAGGATTGGAATACCTGCATCGACTTCACGAACTTCATCGTGCAGCAATTCCCCGAAGACCAAGGTTTGGCGGAGGTCTATATGATCAGGGGCAAGAGTTATGGTAGCATGGGCCAAAAGGACTCCCTCATCTCCATCTATACATTTACCCGCACCAACTTTCCCGATGCCGACGTGATCCCTGAGGTCAATCGCACCTTGGCGCTGCTCGCCGGCACATCCACCGATGGCATGGAAAGCGGCAAACCCAAAAGTGGCAGTGGCCCCACCAACGACCCCAGATTGCAGGGCTTTGAACCAGACCGCAAGCCCCATGAAAAAGTCTATGTCGTCTTGCTCATCAAGCGTGAGAAGCTCGCCACCAATGAACTCCAACAAAAAATCAACGACTTCGACGCCAAGTATTACGGCGAAAAAAGGCTCAATGTAAGCGTGTTTCTGTACCAGAACGCCTACCACATGCCCTACATCAGTCAGTTTGAAGATGAGGCTGAGGCACTCAAATACCTAGGTGCACTTACCAAAGACGACAAATTGGCCGATCTACTCACCCTTCCCGAAGAAAAAGGCGTCTGGATCAGCCCCAACAACTTCCGCACCGCCTACGGCAAAAAGCGCATGGAAGACTACTTCCTGTACTACGAGCAAGTCCTCATCCCTGCGATGAAATAAGAGTCCGTCCCGCCTCGCTGACGGGACAGGGTTATCGATACCACGCCTCTGGCGGCGGAGCCGAGAAAAGCCAAGCGCTGTCCCCACTATCAGGTGATCGAGTCCAAGGCCTCTGGCCGATGGACGATCGACCATTTGCCTCCGGCAATAGAGGCCTATTCTCTTTTGCCAGAGGCAAATGGTCAGTAGTCCTTCGGCCAGAGGCCTTGGACTCACATTTTGCTACTCATTGATAACCTGCACAATACATAATCTGTCATTGGTAGCGCAGCGCAGCCGTCCCGCACAGCATGCGGGATCAGTCCAGATGCACCCACAACATTCTCCTGGCCACATGTTGAATCAGTTCCACAAGCCCCCAAGCCCCTGAAAATCAATTCCCAAAAATCCCTCACCCCTCCAAAACCACCCGCGCCAAGTCAAACCTGACGACCCTTCGAATCTCAATGCGCCTCCCAGCCCCATTCACAAACAATAGTTTGAATTCCATCTCCTTTTGACCCTTGCGCGCCATGAGCTGCTCATATTGGTCCTGAGACAATTTCCACTCCATCCGTAAGACAAAAGAAGTATGCGGGTGGAGCAATGTGAATAAGGCAATCGGGGTTGCGGTCACGCCCGATTCAGATACAACCTTCACCTCCCGCAGCCCAAAAGAGCATCCTGCAGATATGTTTTCAATCTCAAACAAGCCCGTCAAAGTCACTGGGCTATCCGGTTCCGATGGATCACGCCACTTGCGCAAGAAAGGCAGCGCAGCGGCTTTGATTCCTGCATCAAGATCGATCTTGTCAAAACCAGAAGATTTGAGCGCGAGCGGGCCGCCCTTTTCCACGCCTGAAATCGGCGCTGGCCAAAAATCGACCACAAAGGCGTTCAACTGCCCATTATCGAGGGGAGGATACCTTCGGTTTATCATAAATTGAGTTGACCTTTGGGGCTTGAGGCTAGCTGTATCTGCAAGCATATCTGCTATGCTACCGCGATAACGCCCGTCAACGACATTCGCAGAATAGAGCACCAACCCAGTTTCACCAGGGTAAATAGTATGGGGCCTAAGTAAACTAAAGTTACACCCTCCTCCCCAAGACCATTTAAAATCAAGGAATTTCAGGGTATCGCCAGAGATATTCTGAATCTTAAAATAGCCTTCCACCTTCCCATTCGCCTTCAAGAAAATCCCGTGGTCAGACACCTTAGAGAGCGCAACAAAACGCGGCGCCGTTTGCCCAATAGATAGCAAGGCAAATGCAACAAAACATGTGAGGCCAATGAATTTTTTGAGGCGCATCTTCCATCCAGCAATTGTGCTAGCAATATACCAAGCGGATGCACAATGAGCTGAGGGAGAATGATAAATTCAGCATTCGTCAAGCAATCCCATCACCGCAGCCCATCCAAATCATACCGACACAAGAACTTCCAGATTTCCAGCGAGGCATTAAAATCCTGGTTCGTACCCGGCAGATCATAGGCCGCACCCGGCCAGGCATGGCCGCCGCCGTTCACCTTAAAATGCTCCACATTGGCCTTGTCGCCTTGGTAGGTAAAATGCTCCACAGTGCTGCCGTCGTTTGGGCTGATGTTGGGCACAGCCGCTTGGGTGGGCAGGGCCGCACAGGCATTGAAATTCACCCAATAGCCGAGCCCCTTCATGATGCCAGTCGCCGTAGCATCGCCATTGTAGGGGACGACATCATCCTGGGTTCCGTGGATGTGCAGCACCGGCATCGCATGGGCAGGATTGCAAGCCCCAAAGGTCTCGGGCGTCATAGCCCCGCCCACCGAGGCGATCGCAGCGATTTTGTCCCCAAGTTTGCAGGCGAGGAGGTAACTCATTTCGCCGCCATTGCTCATGCCCGTAGCATAGATGCGCTTGGGATCGATTTTGTACTCGGAAGCCAATTTGTCAATCAGCGCAGCCACAAAACCAAGATCATCCACCGTGCTATTCGGCGTCCATCCTCCAGTATTCCAATGGGTTTGGCCTTCATAGACCGTCCCTTGCGGGCAGACGACAATGAAATTTGCCGTATCGGCGATGGCGCGAAAATCACCATAATACAACTGCTCCTCAGCGGTACTGGTATAGCCATGCAGGTTGATGAGCAAAGGCACCTGCTCCCTACCATCGTAGAGTAGGGGAATATACAGCTTGTAAGTGCGTTGAATGCCGCCATGCACGAGGTTGGCATCAGCAATCTTTCCAGTGGAGCAGCCAGCAGCGTATCTCATCGTCAATGCAGTTACCAAACTCAGCAGCAAGAAATTAAACCTCATAGCTCGGGGACTTTGCAATGCGATAATAGTAAAAAAGCGGGAGAATGCATTGGCTCACGCGGCAGGACAATCGGAGCGCAAGCGCTCCATTGGGCGGAGCAAAGCGCATCGGCTCACGACCTGCCTGAATTTTCCTTTGGTGCGGGAGCATTTACCACCCAGATACAACTCCAACACAGCGGCCCCCACGTCATGCTGAGCGGAACGAAGTGGAGCCGGATTGTCATGCTGAGCGGAACGAAGTGGAGCCGAAGCATCTTCCGCCCAGATACACCTCCTACACAGCGCCCCTACGATCCGCTGACCACAAATTTAGTCCGCAAGCCATCTCACAAAACCCTACTCCACAACAACCTTCCCAGTCACCAGTCCCCCATCAACCAAGCTCCTCACCCGATAACAGTACATCCCAGCCGCCAAACCATTCACCTGCCACCGATCGCCGGCCCACAAGATGTCACAGGCTGCAGGCCGACCAGACAAATCCCAGACCTCCAAAACCGCATCAGTTGCCCCCGCGCCCATCGCAACGACAAAACTTCCAGTTGACGGATTGGGATATGCCGTCACCGCCTGAGCAGACAAGTCATCATCGGCCACACCGACAAGATTGCCAGTCACACGGTTGATGCTGCGCCAGACACTTATGCCTCCCAGACATGCAAATAGGTAACCTCGCCTGCTCACCACCATATTCGGAAAATAAGTCTGCGTGACATAAGGGCAGCCGCTACCCGCACTCGTCCAAGAAGCTCCATCATCAGCCGAATAATAAATCCCATCGATGGTCGCCGTCGTAATATAAACCGTATCACTCGGCGTGTTCACGATGGCACCGCCATACATCGGCGCAGGCAGCCCTACAGAAGCACGGGCAGTAAAAGTGACCCCACCATCGACCGAAGCAATCGCTGAGACCGCATCATGGCTGATCAAATCCCCGTTTTGTTGTATCACAAATTCTTGGATGTTATTGTTGGGAGAGACCGAGTTCAAGCTAGCCCAGCTGCTCCCATTGTCGGTCGACCGCCAGATAGAAGTACCATTTGTGAAATAAGCCAAAGTCGGCGAATAAGCCTTGACACTGCGCGCACCATTGGTCAAGGTTTGTACAAAAGTCCAAGTCACCCCCAAATTGGTGCTGCGATACAACTTCTGAGGCAAGGAGCTCCCCGCCTGCGTGACCGCAAGCGCGACGCCATTGGCAAGCGGAAAGAGATTGACCACATTGCTGTCAGCGCCCAAGCCATTGTTGCGTTGCGCCCAGGTAAGGCCATCGTCGGTGCTCACATACACCCCGCGACCATCGTAAGCATTGTCATTGGAGTTCAGCACAAAGACCGCATTACCGACAGCGCTCAGTTGATTGCCATAAACCGTCGGAAAGCCCGACCGTTGCGTCCACGTGAACGAGGCCCCGTCCGCAGTAGAGACCTCCAGCACAGCATAGTTGCGCATGGTATAAATATTCCCATTGTCAGTCGCCGCAAACGACTGATTGTAATTGGTATTGTTCACCAATTGCCAGAAAGGTTGCGCAAACGCCTCCCCGACACAAAATGTGAACACGAGAAGAAAAACGATGGATAGGTGTTTCATGGTAGTGTAGTTTAAATTCAAGGCAAGATAATCAATTGCACCATCATTGCAAAACGCTAAATCGTCAAGGCAATGAAGCAGCGACGCCTCCTGAAGCGGCGGCGTCTCGCCGCACGCTGATCGAACGGCAGGCCTCCAGCCTGCGAAAATTGTGCGATTGCTATTGCAACACTTCTGAAGTTTCTGCACCATCGTTCTGGTGCGCCGCGGCGTATCAAACCTTTATAGAAAAGGAACATTGTTAACGAATTTCGATGCGCCGCAGGCGTATCGCACCTTTCAGCAGTTATCTTCAAAGGCATAGGGTATAGGAATTTTGGATTCGTTGCATTAGAAATTTCACAATCCCCCAGACCAAACCCAAATCACCGATGCCGCTCAATCTCCATAAAACTCTGCCCCAGTCCCGACTCGCGTATGCGATCGAGCCAATCCATGATCATCGCATGGTTGTACTGTGGCGAGCCATTGGGTTGCTTCATCTTTTCCAAAGCCACGGCCATCAACGCAAACTCATTCTCCAAGCTCGTAGTGGTAATCGATCTACCGTAATTGGTTCTGAAAGTACTGGTAGTATTCCATATTCTATGCGCAATTAGAAATTTGTAGTGGATGGGTACAAAAAAGTGTTTTCATCATCTTTCAAACCGAATCTTCCCTCTATGATATGTAGCAATAGCAGTCCCACCATTCGTTGTTAAAATTTCGTAAATATAGGATGCCCCCTTTTGTCGAAGAAACCTCATGTGTCCGCCTCCACGTAGGAAATAATCGTTTCCTAGCCGATGCTCGTAAATGTACATCTCCTTTACAAGTGGCGAAATGTTCTCCGCAGTCTCTAGAAATGAATAATCGATATGATCCGAAAATACGTTCACATCAAACCATAAGCCACTAAACGAAAGCAGCGAAAGGTTCCACCCACCATCGATCACAGATCTAAATACTACACGTTGGGGAGAATGATCCATATAGGCATCGATTCGCACAAGTTCTTTGAGCCAAATTGAGTCGTCCGACGGAGCCTCCTGTTGCAACAAATGCCTGATTAAGGCCAAGTTCTCACTATAGCTTAGGTAATCTCTTCCAAGGAAAATCATTGATGGCAAACTATCGGTTCTTGTCTCATAGAAATCTTTCCTTTTCACTCCAAATGTGAACTCTGGATCACAAATAATCGTATGCGCCTTTGGCAGTTGAGTCGCTTCAACCCCCAGACCTGATGGCTCCGTGCCTGATGGAAGGGAATAACGAATTAATTTGATTCTAATACCATAAAGATCATAAGGAATTTGCAATACAGGATTGCGCTCAATTGGAAAAATTGACATCGGAATCTGATTAACATTTATTGCAAACAACAGGCTGTCTGAGGGAACAGGTGCGTACCACTTGATTCTATCTTCCATTTTCTTCTGGTACTTGAGTTCTTTTACCAATTCCCTTTTATATTCCTTGGGCTCCAGCTTCCGAATGAAATCCCATAGGGGCTTCATACTGTCATCAACAATTTTGTCATCCAACAATTGAAGTACTGCCAGTTGGGCAGGTGTCTTTTGTTGGTCTCGTTTTAATGAATCCAATATTCCAAGAACATTTACTCCAAACGGAACCTGACCTTTGACCAATATTCCTCCAAATCCGTAAGCAACCAAAAGGACAATCACAACTATGATTCGCATGCTATTGTGGTTTCGATTCATCAAAGTTTAGAAAAATATAATCATAAGTGGACTTTTGACTTTTCCACTCCAATAAAGACGCTTGATCGACAGCAGACAGAGTCTGTGAGTCATCTTTTAAGAATACTCGGATGGCCTTGTCAAATTCTTTCCTGCGGTGCACAATCCCAGGGATTGCGGTAATTGCTGCAGTTTGTGCAGATGGCCTCCCCCGAGCGTGTCCTTCCCCAGTACGTGCGAGAAAGCCATCTGCTATAAGATTATTGTCCATTCCAGACATTGTCGAAATCGTTGAAGGAAATGGATAGGAAGCAATCAACGGAAACTAACTCCGCCAATGTAGGAAGGTATCTTGCCATAGTTATTTATATTAATATTCAATTTTTTCGCGAATCTCGATTTTGCCATTGTGCCTTACACGAAGTTCATAGCTCTCCCGCAAATAATACCATCTACCAGCATGTTTATGAGTCCATATTTCCTGCTCATTATCAACACCATCGAAAATTCGAATCCTACCTTGTCCCGTAATGTAAAAAAAACGGTATCCCAATTCCCCATACTCCCTTAGAAAGTATGCATGAATTACATTTGCATGTTCCTGTTTACGATCATAAAGAATCAAAGCCCCATTGGCATTGCATCTAAAATCCCTTCCCCAACAGCAAATACTATGATAGTTCTGAAGATATGGTTGAACACAGCCCCATTCATTTCCCATCTCCGAGGCATAGTACATCTCGTATCTCCCAAGCCTAGGTAGGGCAATGGAATACCACATCGTGCCGTTAGAAACCGAAAACATTTCAGGATGAGGGTAACTTCCACCAGAACCAATAGTCAGCCAATTCATCGATCGAACTCTCCAAAGCAGATCACTCATCCAATCCTCCTCCTGAGGATGAAGCTTTAGATAGTATTTCCAAATAGAGTAAAGTGCAGCCTGATGCGCTAGCGTTGTATCGTCATTGACCGAATCCCGATGGTAGTTCACAGAGAATCCGTATTTGCCTGGAAATGGATGCCTCACCAATGTATCGGATCCAAAAGGAAGTCCCTGTTGCCGAAGGGATCCATTCATCCGGGTAGCAACTGCACGTGCTCGCACTGCCTTCCAATACCCATAGTCAGTCGTTGAATCCAGAGCATCGTCAGGCGTGCTTAAAATTGAATCTAGTACATCGTCCTGCATTCTTGAAATTGAATCCATTTCGACGGCTCGCCACTTTGACCATCCATCAGCTTGTTGCCCGCACAGACTCGATGGTGTCAATATACATAAAAGCCACAAGAGTTTCTTATGTGTCAATCTCATAAAACTCTAACAATGTCTTTGATTCGAACTTCTGTGGAATGTAGGTGTTTGTTGTGAAGTGGAGCATCCTCTTCAAGATTGTCGTTGGCAAATTCCGGATCATTTCCTAGGGCGGTCCTAAGGTCTACATGGTATGTGCCGTTACCGATTTTGTGATTACGGAACCCAAAGCGATTCAAAGAATTAATAAACCTCTTCTCATTCTGAACCGATCCAGTAAAACTCTCGTTCGGAGGAATTCCCGTCACGACGATTCCGTTGTAGTCAGTATCAAGAGCTAAACCATTAACATGCTCTGCACTTGGGTAACAATGAGCGATGTCAAATGCAAAGCCCTGACAAACAATGGCGTGCGTCATTGGAATCAATGCCCCGATCACCGCTGCAGCTAGATCTGGCGATGCATAAAAGCGCAAGGTCTTCTGATAGCTAAAGTCAATATTAAGGTTTGCCGTCACCAATGTTTCTTCAAAGTGAACCATAAAACACTTTTGGCCAACCTTGACAAATTTTTGAATTCCAAAGTTGCTGTTTGGCGAAGAGATCTCCAGCACAGCATAGTTGCGCATGGTATAAATATTCCCATTGTCAGTCGCCGCAAACGACTGATTGTATTTGGTATTGTTCACCAATTGCCAAAATGGCTGCGCAAACGCCTCGCCCACACAAAATGTGAGTACGAGCAGTAAAAAGATCGATAGGTGTTTCATGGTAGCGTAGTTTAAATTTCAAGGCAAGATAATCAATTGTATCAACATCGCAAAGCGCGAAACCGTCAAGGCTAGGGCAATGAAGCGCCGGCGTCTCGCCGCACGCTGATCGAACGGCATGTCTGCGAAAATTGTGCAATTGCTATTGCAACACTTCTGAAGTTTCTGCACCATCGTTCTGACTCCAGAGGAGTCAAACCTTTATAGAAAAGGAACATTGTTAACGAATTTCGACTCCAGCGGAGTCGCACATAGCGAAACAGGTATCCATCTAAATAGGTCAGTATTTTAGAAAATGAAATACTAGAATCCACTCCCCGAACGCACCAGCACTCACAGCCCCAACAACTACTACCTGCTACCTACTAACTGCTAACTCAATTCCCCAATTCCAAATTCTTTCCCTATATTAGCCTCAACACAAAAACTAAAAACAAAATGGCAAAATCACAAAGCATCCATTTGATCTCCGGCAGGCTCCACGACATTATCTTCAAGGTGCGCGATGGCAAACAGTACCTGAGCATGGCGCCGTTTCATACGCACAATGAGCAGCGCAGCAAAGACAAAGTCCATTACCGCGACTACTTCCGCAACCAGCGCGAATTTGCTGCCGCTTCCCGCATCGGGGGCATCATCTACCGCGTCATCAAGAAGCCGGTCAATTTTGATCCGATCTTCAAGCCCTATGCCCAAAACACGATCACGGCCGCCATCAAGCGGGCTGTGCACCTCGACACCGACCACAAGGCTGACCTCTTAGCGCAATACCGCATCATCGACGGCTACCACGCCCTCAAGGGTTTGGACCTGAGTCCCGAGGATGCACCCACCAAGAAAGTTTTCATGACGCCGCTCGGCCCCTTGCACAATCCCGACACCCTCCACATAAACGGGCTGCAAGCAGCAGGCGCGACCCTGCGTGGCCATGTCAAGAGCACCATCGAGTGCCGCCTGCACATTCGCCAAGCGCGGTTCCACGAATTCACCGAGGATCCCGACACCCACGAGTGGATCACCGCCGCAGACGCGCCTGACCCCAAAGACGATCATCCCGAGTGGAACAGCCAGCCCAGCGGATGGATTCCGATGGAAATCATCCCCTACGAAGGCATCAAAATTCCCCTGCCCCACCAGGCCCCACACGAAAAATACGTCACCATCATCATGATCGAATGGCGCGAGCACAGCCCCGTAGGCCGCCGCCTGCGTTACCACCGCAAAGACACGATCACGCGCATCGTGAGCATCCACGCCCCCGCCGAAGCGCTCCCCCTCAAGCACCCGCACCCAGCAAAAAACCCCTACAACGTCGCCCCCATCAAAGCCATCCACATCCCCACCACCGACGGTTGGCAACAAGACCCCGAAGCCTACCTCCAAGAAGCCCTGGGAATGCTCAATATGTAGAGCCCATCCCGCCTACCTGACGGGACAGGGTTATCGATAGGACGCCGTTGACGAACCCGTCCCGCTTTTCGAGCGGGGCAGGGTTATCAATACGACGCCGTTGACGAACCCGTCCCGCTTTTCGAGCGGGGCAGGGTTATCGACAATACGCCTCTGGCGGCGGACCCGAGAAAAGCCAATCACAACCCAACATTCGTTGTCCTACTGAGCGAAGCGCAGCCGCATTGCCATGTGATCGAGTCCAAGGCCTCTGGCCGATGGACGATCGACCATTTGCCTCCGGCAATAGAGGCCTATTCTCTTTTGCCAGAGGC
>JANPHP010000228.1:0-10218 GCA_031424495.1 Bacteroidota bacterium
AACGTCTTGTTTGCGGTCGGTTTTTTTGTAGACCGCAAGAAGCCCATCGGCATGGCCTTTGTCTGGACCGCCGCAATCGCGGGTGTGGTGACCGTGGCCGCTTATTTGGTCTTGATCAAATACCGCGACATGATCGGCGTCGAGGAAAACTACACAGCTTACCTGCACAGCTTCACCACAAGCCTGCTCCGGGCCTGATTTTTTTTTCAGATTGGTTGTATCCTTTTGAAACGTTCCCGTTATCAGTTCGGAAATGAGGTTTCCTACGGGGTGAGTTATGCCCCGGCCTGACATTTTCAGTCTGAATCTTAGCGGTTTCAGCTGCCCGAGGTCTTCACGATCTCGGGCAAATTTTTCAACACGAATCGCTAGCTTTGCACCATGGCATTTCCCTCATGGCTCCCACTCGGTCTCGGCATCAAAGAATATTACCAGAGCGGTGAGCGCACGCTCATACAGGTACATACCGTGGACGGCGAGACCACGCCTTACCCTGCAGAATTGTTTTTCAGGGAGTATGATGACTTTGGGATTTTTGATGAATTGGCTTGCCACCATGCGCGCGGGCGCGTGCTCGATGTGGGCGCGGGCGCGGGCTGCATCAGCCATTTTTTGGAGCAGTTAGGCTTTGAAGTTACCGCCATCGAGATCGCTCAGGATTCGGTGGACGTGATGCGGGAAATCGGCCTGCGTGACGCCAGATGTGGGGATTTTTTTGACCTGAAGGGCGACGAACAGTGGGACACGATCCTGCTCTTGATGAATGGCATCGGTTTCGTGGGACAGCTCGCTGGCCTCGACCGTTTTCTCGTCCATGCCCGCACATTGCTCGCGCCGGGCGGGCAAATCTTGTTTGATTCATCCGATCTTGCGCTGAGCGAACTTTCGCATGAAGATTTCAGGGGCGCGGAGAGCACCTATCGCGGGGAGGTTTGGTACCAACTTGAATACCGAGGTATCAAGGGCGCACCTTATTATTGGTTGTACATCGATCAGCTGACGATGCGCGCACGCGCTGAGGCAGCCGGCTACCAATTTGAACTCATCGAGGAGGCGGAGGAAGGCTATTATTTTGCTCGTTTGTCACTACCCACCACCCGTTAAACTTGGATTGAAATGGAACCTGTGAGCATCGCCAGTTTTTTTTCATTGCTACGTGAGGGCGAAATCAAGGATTTGGAATTACAGGACGGCAACCTACAGTTTCGGGTCTATCTGCCCAAGCTTGCAGCTTTGCGGGGTGAAGGATTTACGCATTTTTTGTGCTCGATTGGGGAGGTAAGCGGATTGAGTTTGCAGCCATTCAGAAATGAATCCACAGAGCTCAAAGACCTCAAGCAAATCGGTCAGTTGCAGTTGCGCATCGAGAGTGCTGAGGCGAGTGGCTTGCAGGTCAAGGTGTTTTGCGCGCATCGTGCCGGTCCTTCGGGGGCCCGACTGAGCTTTAGGGCGGCGCGGTTCTCTGTCTGGGATGAAGCTTTTGATGCGCTCACCGTCGCCGAGCTCGCGATGTTGCGCGGCAAGTTGTAGGGGAATGCGCTGAACGACAGGATCTCATTCCCATCACCCAAAACCAAACCAGCAAAAAATACTCAGAAGTTGTAGAAGATGCCGACGCCGAGCACACCCACACGGTAGGTGGCCGAGTTGTTGCCGACCTCAATGTCATGAAGGCTTTTGGTGAGGCTCCAATTGAATCTAAAGAGGTAGCTGCTACCGCGCGTGCGCAGACTGACCTCGACGATTGCGCCTGGGTTCAGAAAACCGACAGAAAATGGGTAGCCACCTGAGTTGCTATATAGATAGGAGTACGATCCGCCGATGCCGGCTCCGATTCCGAATTTCTGCTCATTAAAAGGTGTCGCGCCCGAGCCTACACGGGCGAGCATGTACACGGGCGCATTTGCAAAGAAGCTCAAGCCATAAAATGAGCTGAATTGCAGACAAGCATTCACATTGGGATTGACGCCGAGGCTCACGACATCGTTGGAGTGCAGCAATACATAGTCCATGCCTGCACCCAAGCCATACAGGTTTGCGTAGCTAGGTGAGGGGGAACCGAGGGGCGTGATCCCGATGAATTGGTAGGTCATTCCCCCAAAAAAGTTGGCCTTTTCAGACAGTTGTGCTTGGCTTGCAAGGCACAGGGATAGCAGCAAGGCAAAAACTAAAGAGGCTTTATTCCGCATGAATCTAAAATTCGAGCACTAAAAATACGAAAAAAAATCGTGCAGCAGACAAATAAGTTGCTTCAGGAATGGGTGCTGCTTGATTTGGCAGGCGCCTTCGCATCAAAATCATCCAGGGATTCGCGGTAGAATTCGGTGCATTCAACCATGATTTTAATCCGTTCACAATGAATATTTTACCGATTCTCCCCAAAATGATTTCCGTTCCTTTGCAAATCCATCTTTTTCTTTATTTTTACGCCAAACCCAAAGCCATCTTTGTGAGCAACGTCTACTCTGCATATCAGCACCAAAGCTCTGCATTTCAGCCTGAAAAGCTGAAGCAATACCGCTTGCGCATCGCGACGCGGCCGAGTTTGTTGCTTTATGCGGTGCTTTCTGAAGAAAATCGCATCCTCGCTATCAAGGAGTACCGTGCCAAATCCCCGATGGGATTTGCTGAGTTTCTCGATGCGATCTATGCCCAAGATTACTTTTTGAAGGAAGACTATGACAGCGTCGAGTTTGTGAATAGCAATCTCGAGTTTTCATTGATCCCAACCGTCTTTTTCAAGCCGCAGCAGGTTCATGAACTCGCTGGCGCACTGATCACCGACAGTGTCGAAGCGCAGCATCTTGAATATGTGGACATGGTAGACTCTGGGGCGACCGCCATCTATACCGTCTCCGGCCCGATCAAAGACAAATTTGATCACTATTTCAACAGCATGAAGCAGCTGCCGTTTTGCCAGTCGATGGTAAATCTCGGCTTGGAATTGGCGCCTGTGCATCCGCAGTTGCTGCTGCTCCACGTGTTTGATCGGCAGTTTGTGATCACAGCCTTCAAAGATTCCAAGCTGCAGCTTTGCAACGCTTATGACTTTGAGACCGTGACCGACATGGTCTATTTCCTGCAATTGGTCATGGAAATCCTGAAAATGGATGCCGCTGGCACGCGTATCTTGCTGAGCGGTGACTTTGAAGAGGACAGCGAGCTGTTGAAGCAGCTCAAGAAATTTGTGCCAACGGCCGACATTCCCCGCAAGGAGTTTGCCGACCGATTTGAGACCAAGAGTGAAAAATTGCCAGCTTGGAAATATGCATTCCTCTCTTGGTAATCTTTGGTTCACAATGGGTTGTAATCCTCAATTTCCAATTCAAAATATTCCTGACCGCTTGGCAGGTGATGAATACGCCTTGGCATTCCCCATCAACAACAACTGATCAATAACCACCTTGCGCATCATCGCCGGCAAATACCGAGGTAGAGTTATCAGGCCGCCCAAGGGTTTACCTGTGAGACCGACGACAGATTTGGCCAAGGAATCCTTGTTCAATATCCTCAACAACCGGGTCGATTTCGATGAAATGCGCATCTTGGATTGCTTTGCGGGCACCGGCAGCATGAGTTATGAATTTCTGAGTCGCGGAGCGGGCAGCTTGTTGGCGATCGATGCCGATGCCAAATGCGTGCAATACATCAGCAGCATTTTCAAAGATTTGGAGGCGCCCCATGCGCGTGCCGAGCGCGCGCAAGTCGAGCGTTACCTGGCAGGACCTGCCGAGCCTTATGACCTGATTTTCATGGATCCGCCCTACGCGATGCCGGGTCAAGATGCCCTTGTGATGCGCATCATGGAGGGCGGATGGCTGCACAGCGACGGCCTTTTGGTACTAGAGCATGCAAGTGGCAACGACTTCAGTGGTTTGAAATACTTTTCGGAATTGCGTAAATATGGCGGCAGTTCCTTCAGTTTCTTTGAATACGACAATGAATAATCGATTTTACCTTCGTGTATGGTGGTTGGCGCTTGCGCTTGCAGTGATCATGGGTTTCATGCGTTGCGGTGACGGCGGCAAAGCTAAGCAGGAGGCCCGCGAGCGCAAAGAAGCCGCCAACACGCCACAGATCACTTGGCGCGACCTGAGCTTCAACGACACCGTAAAGGTCGGCGATACCATCGTGCACGACTTCGTCTTTTACAATACCGGCTGGAAACCACTGCTCGTAAAACATGCCATCCCGACTCGTAACGAGTGTACTTGCCGCGTTCCAGACCACGAAGTGCTCATCAATGAAAAAGACACGGTGCGCATGACCTGCGTCTTCACCGACGTCGAGCGTGTGGGGATGGAAATCCTCGTCGAGCACAACTCGCCGCAGCCCAGCACCATGCTCGTCTACATCGCCAACGTGCAGAAATAGGACTGCATTTCCGCTATTCAATCTTCCAGGACTCAGACTTGCAGACGTGATTGTCGCATAGGTAAAGATCGCTTGTCACCAAGCTGTTACCCGTCTGTATTGGTAGAAGCAGGAAACCTTATTTCGTTCTTCTTAGAACATCGTTCTTCTTAAAAGGGAAAATTCCCGTTCCAATGTCCACTGCTCATTTTTTGCGCCAGAGCACGGCAAAGGCACGGGAGTTTCTCGTTTGTGCTGCGCCGGTCGGCGCTGCACAAACGAGAAACAGTGTGAGAGCGGAGTGTGAGAGCGGAGTGTGAGAGCGGAGTGTGAGTGCGGAGTGTGAGAGCGGAGGAGGAGAGGCAGGTGTGGATCGGGAAGAATTGATCTGCGAGAAATGAATGGCAATGGTTACCTGAAATCAGAATTCCTGAACTGTTTTGATCTCGTAGGTACGCGATGCATGTCGTACCTACGAGATCAAAACAGCGATGCATCGCCTACCTGCGTGATCAAAACAGTTATTTGGCCAGCGATGCATCGCCTACCTACCAGATCACAGCTGTTATTTGGCCAGCACGATTCCTTATTTGGCAAGGATGACCTTAATTCTAATCCAGAATTTAGGCAATAGCACATCAACCTCAAAGACATCCACGATGCCCCCACAAAAAAAACTGCTCACTGCTAACTACTACCTGCTAACTACTCACTGCTAACTACTAACTTTAACCATGCGAAAAGCAATCTTCCCCGGCTCATTTGATCCGCCGACCCTCGGCCATACCGAAATCGTGGGCCGCGCGACGGCTTTGTTTGACGAGGTGATCGTCGCGATCGGCACCAACAGCGCCAAAAGCAGCTTTTTCACGCTCGATGAGCGTTTGGAGATGCTGCGTTTGTGCTTTGCAAGCATGCCAAGCGTGCGCGTACTCGCCTACGAGGGCCTCACGGTCGACTTCGCCAAAGCCGAAGGCGCCCACTTCCTGCTGCGCGGTCTGCGCACGGGCCAAGACCTCGACTACGAACGCCCCATCGCCCTCATCAACAGGCACATGGACGAAAAATTGGAGACCATTTTTCTCATCACCTCGGGAGCCCACAGCCACATCTCGAGCACGCTCGTGCGCGAGGTCATCCGCTACGGGCACGACGCCGTCGGCTTGGTGCCGGAGGAGATTTTGGCGATGATTCGGGCCAAGCAGGCGGGGGGGAAGTGAGTTTGGGGAATTAGGGATTAGGAATTTGGGCGGATGAGTGTGCTCGATTTGGAGGAATCGGCAAGGTGCAGTTTGCCTCATCCACTGTGTACCAGGCGCTCATTTGCCTCGATCATCTCGACAAGTATTTCTGGATGCAACTCAAATTCACTCACGAGCATGGTGCTGCGACTTACTTCATGATCCTTGCCGATCGGGACGGCGATGCGCAGCAGAGACTGATCGCCATCGCTCTCAAACATGACTTTGTACCACCGATCGTTGATGTCGAAGGTGCAAAAGGGCAAGGCGATTGCTAGGTTAGTGACTGGCAAATCACTAACGACATATTTGACTTTTGTGAGAATGTTTTCAGCGAGAGCAAGATCTTCTTTGATCCATGTGATGCCACTGGGGGTAATTGACAAGGTTCTCGGATTGGTATCACTAGCTTTGATGAACTCCATATAGCCGCCGTCGATAAGTTGCTCAAGCAATGCAGTAGGTGCAAATCCAGAATCCAATCCGTTTGAAATCGTCATGAGTCGATCATACTTGTAGGTAGTCATTGGCATTCCTTGTGTCATCAAGAATGTGAGTACAGCCTTTTGGATAGATATTGATGGATTCATTTCAATGCGGTTTTTTAACTGATGGGTCATAGAGTGGGTCGGTGGTTTCGTGGATTTGGTAATCTTCAAGTGTTGCAGCATGTGTATTGTGCCAAACCTCTTCAGGTGCCACTCCTTCAGGAACTCCGATGTTCTCATAGCGTTGCAATTCTTGTAACTCGTGGGTAAAGAAACGCTTGTCAAAATCGGTTGGCTCGATTTCATTGGAGATAATCTTCTTGAGCCTAGCAATCATCAATTCGTTTTGCTCAATAGATTCAAATCTAGCAAGATGCTTTTCAATCTTGACTATTCCGTCCTCGGAAATTTTTGCACTTTTCCAATCCAGCCGTTCAATGGGGCCACCTGCCATATCAGGATCAAATTGTCGACGTGAATAAGTCCCTTCGACTTTAAATTCTCCTCTACTATAAACATCCCCTGGGACCAATTTGCCAATTTGGGTGCCGTCTGCCTGCATTACGATGCCGTCTTCACCTATCGAAAGGCCATTTTTCATATACCGAGCCACTTTTGTAAGGGCGCTCGGCTTGATCCGCATGGACTGGTCTACATGGGTATCGTGTAGCACTTCCCATGCTTCCAGCAATTTAGGATTCTTGTCCAATGCAGTTAAGAGATCGGCATTGCCCTCTAGATCCTCTAATAACATTGATCGCTTCGCCCCCTTCAAACTTTTGAAGTTCGGGTTGTCCTTGATCGAGTCTGGCAGATTTTTTTCAAATTCTGTGATTGGCTTCGGTGGCTCCTCTACCGTGGTTTTCTTTTCAGCAGCTCCTTCCCCGACCGTCTTGCCCACCTCCGCAACCTTCGGTCCCTCGCCTTTGAGCCCCCTGAAGATGCTCACGGCCTTGCGCACGATCACGCCGATGATCTTCACAGCGATGGCGATGACCAAAAACAAGGCTGCGAGGATCGCGAGTGTGAGAATGGAAACTGCTATCTTTTGGTAGTAGTCCTGATTCTCTACGGCCTTTTGCTCATCGGCTTTTGCCTCGACGATGGGATGTAGACTCACACGGCTTTTCAAAATGATTGTGGCTTCATTGAGTGTCATGGAGGCCATCAAGGCAAGCCCGATTTCACCTGCAAGCGCAAGGCCCGCTGCTGCACTGACTCCCTCGGTGAAGGGTGCCAAGACTGCACCACCCACCACCAGGAGCACCGTGACCCAACCCATGAGGCTGCCTAAGATTGCATTGAGCTTGGAGTTGATCTGAAGGATCACATCGGCAAATTTGGAGAATTCCAATGCCCACAGGTGTCCGCCCGCTGTCTTGATATCGGTACCGATGGCTTCGATATTTTGCATCACGCTGGGAATCGGCCACACAAGGTCCCACAGGCCCTCGGTGATGATGCTCCAACCTTTGTTGTAAACCTCCTCAAGTAGCGGCTGTAGGTATGTCATCACGCCCTCCAAATGGTCTTCTGGTATGCCATAGATGGCCAAATGCGCTTTTGCCTGAGCCTCCACGGTATCAAGACGCGCCTGCATCCAGGTTTTGATGGCGGCGATGACTTCCTGAGCCTTGTCTGCAATCTTGTCGAAGAAGTCCCAGATTTTGCCGATCATGTTCAAGGCGTTTGTCACGGCTTTGGGAATGAGGCCTTTGAATGGCATGAAAAGCGTACTTGCGATGGCCTTGGCGATCGCTAGCAATGCCTCGGTAGCATTGCCGGGGAGAGCGAAACCCAGCAATTCTCCTAGATTTTTCACACCGCCCATGATCGCTCCACCTACCGATTTCGCGGTACCCACGACGGCCTTGGCGGCTCCCCCGACTGCCTTGGCCACGTTGCCGACCATCGTTGCGGCGTTTTTCACGACGGTGCTTACTGTCGTGGCCACGTTGCTGGCAAAGTTGACGGCACTTGCAACCGCTTTCTTGCCCCAATCCCAAGCGTCGCCAAAGATATTCCGCTGGATCACCTTTTGGCCTACGCGCATTGCGACATTGCCCGCTGATTGCAAGCCGCTCATTTTCTCTTGCACGGCCTTTCCCCTGCCTGCCACATCGGCCCGTGCCGCCAAGGCGCCCAATTCTACTGCCTCCTTTTCCAAATCTGGGTCCTCATTGAGCGGCATGCCGTTGATTTCGCTCGTGGCGGCGACCCGACCCTCGCGTTGTTGCTTCACGTGCGCCAACTCATGACCGATGAGTTCCTTGCCCTCTGCCGTTTCAGGATTGTAAAAACCTGGGGCGAAGTGAATTTCATCACCAGCTGCAAATGCCTCAGCTCGGTTTTGCACCGCCTCCTCAGAATTCGTGACCACTTTGACTGCGGAAAAATCTTGCTCCAGGGATTCCTCCATTTGCAAGCGAAGTGTCTCTGGCAGCATATTTGGATCCTCGGTTGCCGACGATGCGCTCTCTGCTGTGCTTGGATGCTGGATTTCCTTCGGACTTCCCCCCTCGGCTGGCGGCGGCGTAGCTTGACCATTGGACCTCGCTTGACCTTCGGCACTTTGACGTTCCTCCAAGCTTTCCGGATCATCTGGCGGTGCAATCGGCGATGCTGCGAGTGAAAATCCCGGCGGGGCAAAGGTTCTTGAAACCTCCAATTCTTCTTCAAAATGGCCAGAACGCACTGGTTCCTTGCGTTGAACTCGTTCTCGGATGCGTTCGTGTTTCATTTTTCGGGCAATTGGGCTTTAACACCTAATGATAGCACTAAATCCGCATTATTGCAATAACTATGTAACATAAATGCGACTGTGAATGATCATGTTTAATTCTGATTGTTTGAACACATGTTATTTTTTGTGGTTTGGCGTCCGAAGTATTTCCCCTCTCCTCATCACCCCACCTGTCCCCAACTCAGTACGCCCACACCACCACCCTTGTGTACAACTCACACGCAAACACCCGCGCTTTCCACATAATTTAGGCCTCTTATGCGTAGTAGATTCTTTTGGCGAATGGCAACGGTGGCAGCGATCGTGTGGACGATGGGGCTCAACTTGTCGGCTCAGTCTTTTCCGGTTTTGCGTTGGCAAAAATTCTACGGTTCCGAATTTGACGATGTGCCTTCCAAGATCCTCAAGGCACCCGACGGCAACCTTTTCATCGGTGGTAGCCGCGCCACGTCCAAAGACGATGCCGCTTGTACCGATGTGTGGGTCATCAAGGTCGATACCTTCGGCAAGTTGCTCTGGGAGCGCCCATTTGGCGGTGCAGGCTGCGACGAGCTGCGCGACATGGTTGTGACGCCCGACTCGGGTGTGATTTTTGTCGGAGCGACCAATTCATTCATCGAGCATCCTGAAAAGGGACAGACGGAATACCAAAGCGACTACTTCATCGGCAAGGTCGACAAGCACGGCGACATCGAGTGGCTCAAAACTTATGGCGGACTCGACGTGGATCAGGCCTACTGTATCGTGCGTTCAGAGGCTTGGCCTGAGTATATTGTCGGTGGTGTCTCCAATTCCCAAAATTTTGATGTGGTCACGGAATTGCCACTGGCGAATCTGTGGGCCGTAAAAATCGACGAGTTGGGCAGCAAGCGCACAGCTTGGGCCTTTGGTGGCAACCGCCACGACTGGGCTTACAGTATGGCGGCTTGCAACGACGGCGACTATGTCTTTGCAGGTTTTACGAGTTCTGAAGACATCGACGGCACCGAGCGCCGCACCAATGGCGATGGTTGGGTAGGTCGCATCGACCGGTATGGGGCGGTGGAGTGGCAGCGTATTTACAGCGGCAAATTGGAAGATTATTTCACCAAAGTCCTCGTCGACAAGGAAGGCCGCATCACGCTCATTGGCAACTTTGAATCCGACGAAAACGGCAAGCAATTTTGGTTCATGAAGCTCACGCCGCAAGGCAAAAAGATCTATGAGCGCATATTTGGCGACAACTCAGACGAGTTTGCGACCTCGATTGCCGAGTGCGCAGACGGCAATTTCATCATGACGGGCTATTCCAAATACATCAACCTCGCCAACAAATACATCAAGGGCGGGGAGGATTTCTGGGTTTTCAAGCTCAATCCTAAGGGGGAGGTGCTTTGGGCCAAGACTTATGGCG
>JANPHP010000229.1:0-24837 GCA_031424495.1 Bacteroidota bacterium
GTCGTCCGCCGACGTTTCGACGGCGGTATTTAGGGGGTTTTCGCTTGGGTGGATCGATGCGTTCATGCGCCTATTGGGATAGGTTGTACCGATGGTTGTTGTAGAGACGCGATTAATCGCGTCTTTACAACATGGTCGTCCGCCGCCGTTTTTGGCTGCGGTATTTTGGGGTTTTCGCAAGGATGGATCGATGCGTTCATGCGCAGCACAGCCGATCATTTGCAAGTCAATCCCCTCCTGATCATGCCTTTTTTTGCTGCGGATTTATCAAGCACCGCATCGGAATGCTCACAATCGACAATGGGAAAAAAATGGGCAATGTTAAGGTCAACACTCAATTCGTCCCGTCAAAACGGGCCGAGGTCGTCGCATCATCCACATAGACATCGCCGCCGCCGAGCGCCTTGGCGATCGTTTTGAGCATAATCTTGAGATCCAGCCCGAAGCTGCGGTGCTCGACATACCAGACGTCGAGCGCGAAGCGGGCTGTAAAACTGATGCGGTTGCGGCCATGCACTTGGGCCCAGCCGGTGATGCCGGGCCGCACCTCAAAGCGCCGACGCTGCTCGGGGCTGTAGAGCGGATCATAGTCATGGATCAAGGGCCGTGGCCCCACGATGCTCATCTCGCCCTTGAGCACATTGATGAGCTGGGGCAGCTCATCCAAGGACAACCGCCGCAGCAATCGCCCGATTCGCGTGAGGCGCTGCCGCTGATCGTCTTCCTCGCGTTCGCCAGCGACGATGTCTCGCAGGGTACTGAATTTAATGAGCCAAAAGGGTCGCCCACGCCAGCCTGTGCGCTCTTGCACAAAAAAGACGCGCTGCTGCGTGAGCGCCAGCAGCGGCACCACGATCACAAATACCCAACTGAAGAGCAGCAGGCCACAAACCGCAAAGACGATATCACGGATGCGGTAGACCATCATCCATGAAAATGGCCGGCCTCCATGTGGAGCCAATCAAGCGCATTGTGGCCGAGCAGTTTGGCCTTCTTTTCTGCTGGCCAGGGCATGGAGTCTATGAGGCGGCCGGGTTGCCAGCCGTCATCGGGAAACCATTCCCCCAGCGGAAAAGGATAATCGGTACCGAGGGCAATCTTGTTTTCGCCCATGAGATGGATGTAGTGGTCGAGCATGGCGGGGTCATGGAGGATGGAATCCACCCAAAACTTGCCCAGGTACTCCCGC
Organism: Bacteroidota bacterium; assembly: GCA_031424495.1. Taxonomy (GTDB): domain Bacteria; phylum Bacteroidota; class Bacteroidia; order J057; family JADKCL01; genus JADKCL01. Next base: position 1,190 of record JANPHP010000229.1, read on the forward strand.
GGATTGCGCACGTTGTCGACCGCACAGAGGTCGGGGCGCACGCGCCAGCCGTGCTCGATGCGCCCGAGGGTCGCCAAGAAGCTGCCGCCGCCGTGGGCGAAGGCCACCCGCAGGTTGGGCAGGCGCTCAAAGACGCCGCCAAAGATCATGGAGCAGATCGCGAGCGAGCCCTCGGCGGGCATGCCGACGAGCCAAGGCAGCCAGTATTTCTGCATTTTGGCGGTGCCCATCATGTCCCATGGGTGAACGAAGAGCGCCATGTCCAAGTCTTGCGCAGCCTCGAAGACGGCGAAGAGCTCGGGGGCGCTCAGGTTCCATTCATTGATATGAGAGCCGATTTGGATGCCTTTGAGGCCGATCGCCTTGCAGCGTTCGAGCTCGGCGATGGCGAGGTCGGGCGCTTGCAGAGGCAGGGTGCCCAGCCCCACAAACCGCGTCGGGAAGTCGTCGCAGACGCCAGCGATATGGTCGTTGAGCAGCATGCCCAGGTCGAGCGCATGCCGCGCCTGCGCCCAGTAGCTGAACATCACTGGCACGGTGCTGAGCACTTGCATCTGGCAGCCCACGTGGTCGCCCTCATGCATGCGCGTGTGCGGGTCCCAGCAATTGCTTTCGATCTCCCGAAAAAACTTGTCGTCGAGCATCATCTTGGCGCAGCAGGGCTTGTGGTGCTCCAAGCGCATAAATCCGCCATAACCATAGCGTTCCTTGAGGTCAGGCCACCGCTCAGGCAGAATGTGGGTATGGATGTCGATCTTGAGTGGATTTCCCATGCCATAAAGGTACACAGATGCCGCGAATGCAGGAAAGGGATTCACCGATCCTCAAAACAAGCAGCAAGCAGCAGTTTTATCCCATCAGCGCATTCATCCAAGCTCATCGAGACACTGTCACAACAATACCGCCCATTATTCATCATCAATCATTCATCAAACCAAACCGTCGCCCGCAGCCTGATCTGTCCATTTGCAGTCTTGTATTGCTCGGTCTTGGCTCGGTATTTATTCACGAGTTTGGAACCCAATATTCCGCCCAGGTAAGCAATCCCCCCTGCAATCGCCGCATTCACGATCGCCCAGGGATCGAACCCAAAACGGCTACATCCGCGCAGCATCTCCTCAGCGAGCAGCACGCCTGCCGCGCCCGTCGTGTAAAAAAGATAGGGTCGCCAAGTCGCCACGCCCCAGAGCATCACCCCCATCACAGGCGGCACGATGTAGCGATAGATCAGATAGTTGGTTTCCTCGTCGAGCGGCACCGCAATCCACCAAACCACATTAAAAATGCTCACAATGACCAACAAAGCCACCAGCGCGATCTGATGACGTTTCCAGTTTGTGCGTTGGACCAGCGTCGGCACCTCGACTACAATGGTGGCCAGATCGAGCTCTCGCCCCTTGTAGGTCGCATTCAATTCGTCATAAATAGCTTGCCGCGAGCGCCCCTCCAGTGATTGACGCACAACATGGCGGCGGATGTCTTGTTTCTTCATGGAGTTTATGTTCCCAATGTTGTCCTTTGAAATCGAAGATGAAAATAGCAATTTTTGGAATCCTAGCAGGCCCCGATTTTCGGGGATTTTGATTCGAAGAGGGATGTCCTGAAGGGCCAAAAGGGAAATCCAACCCAATGCTACGATTCGTTCACGATCCCCCATGCGCCAGATCAACCAAGATCTGTACCCCCCGCACACACAACAACCAGCATTGTCCATTGTCCATTATCCATTGTTAATTATTCATTTAGGCCTCAACCAACTCCGCATGGGTCGCTCGAAAGATTGATAGACCAAACCCGAGGCCAGCAGCAGCACGCCGAGATAGATCCAAAACCAAGTCCCGTGCAAGCCTGGTGCCCCCGCACGCAAGGCCAAGGGCTCGAGCGCGATGTACACAGGCGCTTGCATGAGGTAGACGGCATAACTCATCTCGCCGGCAAACTCCAATGGTGCCCAAGAAAAGCTTTTGGACAGCCAGCTTTTGTCTTGGGCGAGGGCCACGATCATCGCGACATAGATCGGCGCAAAGAGGCCGTTTGCGGCGTGGCCGATGAACCAGTTGGGGAAGTAGGCCAATGACAAAAGGCCCGCCGTGAGGCCGACAAACAGCACCGCAGGCAGCCAAGTGGTCGGCAATTGCAGCTTGCCAGCGCGAAAAAGCAGGCCACCCGTCATGCCCACGACAAAACTCGGCAGGTGCCAGAGCGGGAAGCGCAGGATAAAATCTGAGTTGGGATTGGGCACGATGCCGAGCGTCCAGATGCCCATGTAGCTGAAGATGATGACCCCGATCGTGGTCGCGATCGCCGCGATGCCCAGCAAGACGACCGTGGATCGGCCCCGCAAGGCCAGCAGCAGCATTGGAAAGGCGAGGTAAAAAAACAATTCGACGGCGACCGACCAGCCTGGGAAATTGAGGCTGAGGCTGTAGCCGGGCACCCAAGCGTGCAGGCCTAGTGCTTGCAAGATGATCGAGAGCCCCTTGGGGCGGGTGTGGCGAATGAGCATCTCGGCGGCCAATGCGAGCAGAAATGTGAGCAGGTAGAGCGGATAAATGCGCGCAAACCGTGCCCGCGCATATTTGCGCAGGTCGATGTGCGGCTGTGGGGCGTAGACCCAAGCGAGCAGAAATCCGCTGAGGGTGAAGAAGAAGCCAACGCCCAAGCCCGCTTGCTGCACGGTGGGCAGCAAAAGATCAGATGAAAAGGGGAAGGTGAGCTGTCCAAAATGGAAGAGCACAACCCCAAAGGCTGCCAGAAACCGCAAAAATGTGAGCTGGGGAATCTTCACGGCGGCGAAGTTAATGCTTTTTGCGGCGAAGGGAACCCACGGCCTCCTTGCGCCGATGGCGCATATCGATGGGATGCCTCTGGCGGCGTGTGTGGGGAAGGCAACCTTGGCCTGCGTTTAGGTTTGCATTGTTGATTGCAGCGAATTTGAATTGTGCCGAGTGCGCATGATCAGCTTACGACGCCAGAGGCGTCTCTTCGATAACCCTCTGGCCCTAGTCTCTTCACAGATCTCATTGGCATTCAATTTGAAGTGAAAAATGAATTTCGAATTCACGAATAGCGTTTATAATCAAGCTTTTAGATAACCGGCAATGTGCGACTCCGCTGGGGTCGTTGTTGGTGGTGGGCTGGTTTTTCTACAAAGGTTAGACCCCGCAGCTGCTGCGGGATCCTGATACTTGCGTATGTTTCTGGAAATGAAAGTAGTAGCAGGCTATCGAAATGGAGGTACTAGATCTGTGAAGAGACTAGTCCATGGCCGGAGTCCACGGGTTCGTTGATCAGCCCCTGAATTCCCAGCCGATGTCTTTGCGGTAGTATTTGCCTTCGAATTGGATGCGCTCGGCATTCTCCAAAGACAATGCCACCGCGCTTTGGATGTCGGCGGCCAATGAGGTCACCGCCAAAACTCGTCCTCCGTCGGTCACGATGCCCGCATCGTCATGCTTGGTGCCGGCATGAAATACTACGGAACCCACGACATCGTCTAGCCCTGTGATGACCTTTCCCCGCTCATAAAGTCCAGGGTAACCGCCGCTCACCAAAAAGACCGTCGCTGCGGCCTCCTCGCGCAGGGCGAAGGGCACATCGGAGAGGTTGCCGTGTGCGGTGGCTTCCATCAGGTCGAGGACATCGCTGGCAATGCGTGGAAAGACCACCTCGGTCTCGGGATCGCCCATGCGGGCGTTGTATTCGATGAGGTAGGGCTCGCCTGCGACGCTGATGAGACCTAGGAAAATGAAGCCATTGAAGGGGATGGCCTCAGCAGCGAGTCCAGCGATGGTGGGCTCCACGATGCGCGCTTGCACCTTTTGCATGAAGGCCTCGTCGGCAAATGGCACGGGTGAGACGGCACCCATGCCGCCCGTGTTGAGGCCCGTGTCGCCCTCGCCGATGCGTTTGTAATCCTTGGCTTCGGGGAGAATGCGGGACGTCTTGCCGTCGGTGAGCACAAAGACCGAGAGCTCGATGCCGGTGAGAAACTGCTCGATGACGACCGTGTGTCCGGCGCTGCCAAAGGCTGCGCCGCTCAGCATGTCACGGAGGCCAGCCTCGGCCTCGGCGGCATTGTCACAAATGAGTACGCCCTTGCCAGCGGCGAGGCCACTGGCCTTCACGACGATCGGGAGCGTGTGTGCATGCACGTAAACCGCCGCTTCCTCGACTTCGTGCGCTTCAAATGAACGGTAAGCAGCCGTGGGAATGCCGTGGCGTTGCATGAAGCGCTTGCTCCATTCTTTGCTGGACTCCATGATGGCGCCGGCCTTGCCGGGGCCGACAGTGGGGATGCCTTGGAGGCGCAAGTGATCGGCAAGACCTGCCTCAAGCGGGCCCTCTGGGCCTATGACCACGAGATCGATCTGCTGCTCGACGACAGCTGCCTCGACGACAAGGAAGTCAAAGGGGTCGATGCGGAGGTTGGTGCCGATGGCGGCGGTGCCTGCATTGCCGGGAGCGAAAAAGAGGGCTTCGCAACGCGGCGAGCGGTGGATCGATAGGCCGATGGCGTGTTCACGGCCGCCAGATCCGATGATGAGGGTTCTCATGCTTACATTCTTTACGGCTGCAATTTAGGTAAACTAATGGGTGTTCGAGATGAATTTGTGCCCATTCACATGTGTGGGCTGCAATTCAGACAACATTTATGCCAGTTGGAGACACATGTTTTTCACATTCAAGATTGATGTGCCTAACTTCCAATCCGTAATCCTAAAGTCTGGACCCAACATGAGACGTCTATCATTATTTTCACTTCTGCTGCTCTTACTCCCCGCAAGTTTTTTTGCACAAGGAGTTTCTTGCCCGGCTGTCGTGGCTAGCCCTGACACAACACTGAACTGCAACGACTGTGTGTTGTTGCGAGCGACACCCGTCTCGGGTTTCAGTCCGACGACCTATACCACGCAACCGATTCCCTACAATCCCTATTCGTTCAATACAGGCACATCGATCTTGGTGGCGCAGGACGATGCTTGGGGTCCCGTGGTGAACTTGCCATTTGCCTTTTGCTTCTATGGCAACAACTATACACAGTGTCAGGCAGGTTCGAACGGATTGCTCTCCTTCAACCTTTATACGCCCAACTCCTATTGCCAGTGGCCGATCAACAATCCGATTCCGAACACGAATAACCCTATGAATAGCATCATGGGTCCATGGCACGATATCAATCCATCCTTTGGTGGGACAGTGTTTACACAATTGTATGGCGTGGCTCCTTGCCGCGTGTTTGTGGTCTCTTGGGAAAACAACGCGATGTTTTCATGTACCAACGTGACGACCTCCCAGCAGATCGCCATTTATGAAACGACCAATATTGTTGAAGTCTATATTCGTTCTAAGCCCCTTTGCGCCACATGGAATGCAGGGGCTTCTATTTTGGGCGTACACAATGCCACCGGCACTCAAGCAGTCGTGGTGCCAGGTCGCAATTATCCTACACAATGGTCTGCCACGAATGAAGGCTGGCGCTTTGTGCCTGCTGGCGCACCTAACTACACTGTTGCTTGGTACCAAGTCGGTAACCCTGTGCCGATCACCACAATGGACACCATCACTGTGTGCCCGACGGCTGTGACCGATTATTATGCGCAAGTCGTGTACACCAATTGCAATGGTTCCACCGTCACCGTGCGTGACACTGCCACCATCAACGCGTCTGTGAGCAATATGGTGCTGAGCACTGTACATGCCGATGCAGCTTGCAACGGCTCCCTCAATGGCACCGCCACAGTAAATGTGACTGGCAATACAGGATCAATAACCTACGCTTGGAGCAATGGCCCGACAACGGCCTCGATTTCTGGACTTGCAGCGGGTGTGTATACAGTAACGGTAACCGAACAAGGCGGCTGTACTGCACAGGCTTCGGTTACAGTGCTCCAACCACCGATGATCGTCTTGGTGCCGCAGCATACAGACGTGCTTTGCAATGGCCTCTCCACGGGAACGGCGAGCGTCACAGCAAGCGGAGGTACAGGCGCATTTGCCTATTCTTGGAGCAATGGTGCCACAGGTTCATCGCAAACGGGCCTCCCAGCGGGCAGCTATACCGTCACCGTGACCGATGCAAACCTTTGCCAAATGACCAGCACGATCACCATTCTGCAACCACCAGCATTGACGCTCTCTGCTAGCTCGACTAACGTCGTCTGCTTTGGAAATGCCAATGGCACCGCCAACACCGTCGTTGCAGGTGGCACACCACCGCTGCAGTATATCTGGAACACAGGCAGCACCAATACCAACATCAACAATTTGTCACCCGGCAACTACAGCGTCACTGTCACAGACGCAAATGGTTGCGCTGTTTCGGCCAGTGTCACGATCACCGAGCCGACACTCTTGCAAGTGTCCACTACCAGCACAAACGTCAATTGCTTTGGCGCTGCCAATGGCACAGGCGTGTCATCGGTCACGGGCGGCACTGCTCCCTACCTTTACAACTGGAGCACCACTGCCTCCACACCCAACATCAACAACTTGGCTCCAGGTACCTATGGCCTGACGGTGACCGATCAGCATGGCTGCACCGCCACAAGTTCCGTGACGATCACCCAACCCACAGCATTGGCAGCAACAACGGCGCAGACCAATGTCCTTTGCAATGGCAACGCAACGGGTGGCGCGAGTGTATCAGCAAGTGGCGGCACAGGCTTATACACCTATAGCTGGAGCAATGGTGCCACCACCAGCGCAATCACGGGCGTGCTTGCGGGCACCTATACAGTCACCGTCACAGACGCCAACGGCTGCACGATCGTGCGCTCAGTCAACGTGACGGAGCCAACACCCCTATTGGTATCGGCGACATCTACCGATGTCATCTGCTATGATGCTGGCAATGGCACCGCCACGGCGGTCGTTTCGGGCGGCACCACTCCCTACCAATATGCTTGGAGCAACAATACCGGCTACCAAAACGCCAACAGTTTGGTTGCTGGCAACTATTCCGTGACCGTAACCGATGCACATGGCTGCACGGGAACAGCCTCCGTGACGATCAACGAGCCGCCACAGATCATTGCTACGATCACAGGCGACAGCTCGATCTGCGACTATGACTCAGTGCGCCTCTTTGGCACTGTTACGGGTGGCATCCCAGCATTTAGCTACCAGTGGATCTCGATCCCAAGCGGTGCTGCAGACACGACCCAAAACCTCGTCTGCGTGGGACAAGAAACCCGCAACTATCTCTTTATCGTCACTGACCAGAACGGATGTAGGGGACAGGCGTCACGCCAAGTCGTGTCAAACGTCGTTCCTACCGTTGCATTCTTTCCAAACAGGGACGAAGCTTGCGACTCTGCGACCATCCATTTTACCAATGAGACCCTACCGCTCGGCTGCACCTACAACTGGACTTTTGGCGACGGCGGCACATCCACCGACTTTTCTCCTGATCACTTCTACGGCACCGGCCTGTTTGGTGTGGGTCTCACTGCGACCACCGCAGAGGGCTGTATTTCCTCCACCTATGCCCAAGACTTGATTTTCATCTTGCCGACACCAGTTGCCTCTTTTGAGAGCGATCCCAATTTGACCTTGATCGATTTTCAACTGTTGTCACAGGCAACTTTTACCTTCAACAACACCTCGCCATGGTATGCCACCTCGGTGAATTGGTCATTTGGCAACGGAGACAGCGCCTTTGTCGGACAGGTCACATATACCTATCCTGACACAGGTAACTACTGTGTTACGCTCACAGCCTACAATGATTTTGGCTGCCACGATGACACCACGCAGTGTGTGCGCATTCAGCAAGACCCCTTCTTGTGGATACCCACAGGCTTTACCCCCAACGGCGATGGGCTTAACGATCAGTTCTTGATGGGCGGTATCGAAATCAAGAGCTTCCAGATTACGATTTTTGACCGCTGGGGCAAAATGCTCTTCTTCAGCGATAGCATCAACAAGAGTTGGGATGGCAACGTCGCCAACGAAGGAGCACCTGAAGGAGCCTACGTCTACAAGGTCGAAGCTGTGAACACGCTGGGCATGAAGTTTACCCGTGCTGGCACAGTCACATTGATCAGATAACGATCAGCGCAAGAACATCGGCCAACGCAACCCTTTTTGGGATGCGTTGGCTGATGTTTTTTGTGGTACTGGGTTGGGGAATTGGATCTCGCCAACATCAGTTTAGGATGAAAGAGGCAGAGAACACTTCTCCGGGTAAATTGACACAGGGGATTGCTCGAGCTGCCTGTGCTTTGCAGCAGCGTTTAGCGAAGCCGGAAGGGCTCCAACGTTGAATTATGCGATGATAAGCAGGCTATTGGGCTTCAAACAAACGGCGATTGAGGTCAAATACAGTAAATGTAGACTGGTCCACGCAAGTAGCTGATGGATGAGCAAGAATCGCGCGTGCTGTGCAAGGCGACTAACTTGGTGGCGCAGAAGGAATCAGTGGCTAGGCGATCGGATGGAACGGCAGGTGCTGCTTACAATCAGGGATTGATCTGCCCATTCAAGTGGAGCGTGATGGGCTCATTGGAGCCTTGAAGGGTTACAGCGATGATCTTTTCGTGGCGGCCCATCTGGCCCGCCGTGGCAAAGTTCACTTTGATTTCGCCGATCTCCCCGGGCAGGATATTCACCTTGGGATAGTCGGTCATCATGCATGGGCAGCTCGTGATCGCTCCGGTGATGGTGACTGGCAGGTTGGTTGTGTTTTTAAATGGGTAGATCGCCTTGACGGTATCTCCTGAGGTCACCGTAGGGAATGCCATCGTGAGATAGGAAAATTGGATCGGCGTGCCTTGACCGGGTTCGAGTTTGAAGTTGTCGGGTGAGGTGGTGGTACCTGGAGTGGTGCCCGCGACAGTATTTTCTTTGCCAGACTTACCCTTTTCGTCGCATGCCGAGATGGCAAGCAGCATAACCAAGGAGAGTGCCCAAGGGGCTATTTTCAAGAATCTCATGTTGTGCAATTGAATCGTGCGAATGCAAAAATAGGCAATCGATGTCGATGTGGCAAGCGATGACTTTACCGCCTATTCCTTCTTTTTGAGCAGTTTGTTGAGTTTGTCTTTCGCGCTTTGTGGCTCCTCGGCGACAGGGGCTTGGGCATCCTCTTCTTTTTCCTCGATGAGCTTGCCGTGCATGTCGAAGGTCATGCCGATTTGTTTGACGCCGCCGAGCACTTTGATTTCATATAAGATTCCATGCCTGCGGGTGCTCACTTTTTTGACATCCTTGGCTTGGTAATCAGGGTAATGGCTGCGGCAATAGCTGCGTGCCGAGTCGGGCATCTCTTGGTAGGCGATGTCGAGCTCTGTTTGTACCCAATCGCCGGTGGGGGTATAGATCGCCTCGGCATCCATGCCTTTGAGCGCAAAGCGCGCGCCGTAAAAGTCGTCGCCTTGCTTGAGCCAAACGATGTTCTCGGCATCGGCGAAGCGATACTCAAACTCCTCGACGACAGCCGGGGGCACGGCCGCCTTGCGCACGATTTGTTGTGCTTGCAGGCCATACAGGCCCGCTCCACCGAGCACGAGTGCCAAAATCCATTGCTTCATTTTCTTGATGTTCAATTCCGGCGCAATTTGCCAATCTAAATCGCAGCAAGCTAGGGCATCATTCCACCAATGACTAGCTGATTGTATGCTCTAGGATACAGTTGAGCAAAATTTATGAGCAGCATTCAGAGCAGAATTTACAGAATTTGTAGAATAGAGCATGGTGTTGAATTCAGAGCAGAATTTACAGAATTTGTAGAATCGAGCATGGTGTTGAATTCTGCGTGGATTGTGGGGGGCTTTGTTTTTGGGGAATGTTGGGATTTTTGATGGCTTTTCGTCTTGTTTTCATTTGGGGAAGTTTTGTGTCTCTTCAATGGATTCGGGCTTTTTCCTACCTTGCTGCATCATGGATGAATTATTCAAAGGCAGTATCGTTTACTGGTTGAGCGGCAGGCGTTGGGGGCTCGACTTTAGCGAGGGGGGGCATGAATTGGCTGTGGGGATTAAGGTTTCGCTGGTGCGTGAGGCAACTGAAAAGGGCCTCAAGATTCAGGTCAAAGTCGAAGTCGATGCCGAGGTAGAAATAGAATTGGAGGAGCTCTACCTCACGATGCAACAAGCCGTGGCGCCCGATGACCAGATTTTTCTCAATGGCTACCAATCTTGGACGGAAAGCAAGCTGTTTTCACCTGACGACAAGATTCCCCGCCTCGCCGGACCCGCGCAGCACTTGGTGAATACCACGGGCGATTATACATTTTACAAAAATCCGCATGAAGCAGGCTCGCTCCATGCTTGGTCATTTACCAGCCTCGTCAGCAAAGATGGCCACAGCACATTTTGGATGGATGCTGCACCTGAGACGGGCTATACCGTTTTTGAGTGGCGCTGCAAGGAGGGCAAATTGATCTTGCGCAAAGACGTGGGCGGCAGTCGCCTCAGGGGCAAGGCCATCATGCTGAACGTCGAGATCATGCAAAACGAAGGCACCGAGCTGCCCGTCGCCAGTCTCCCAGGCTTCTCTGCACGCCCGGTCGCCGCTCCCGTGAGCGGCTGGACAAGCTGGTACAATTACTACACCAAGATCGACGAAGCCATCATCCTCGACAACCTGCGGGCCTTTGCCGATCGGTCGGTGCCGATCGATTTTTTCCAGATCGACGACGGCTGGCAGCCTGCGGTCGGCGATTGGATGCAAGCCAATGAGAAATTTCCGCAAGGAATGAAATTCATTGCAGACCAGGTGCACAGCCACGGCTACAAGGCAGGCTTGTGGCTGGCGCCGCTGATCGTCGCCAAAAATTCGGCGATCTATCATGCGCACCGCGATTGGCTGCTCACCCACGATGGCGAGCGCTTCGTCGAGGCCGGCTTCAATCCGGGTTGGGGTGGGCTCATGCACGGCACTTATTATGTATTCAACTTGGATTTGCCCGAGGTGCAGGCACACCTGCGGGCAGTTTTTGCCACGGTATTGCAGGTCTGGGGTTATGACTTGGTCAAGCTGGACTTCCTGTTTGCGGCTGCTTTGATCCCGCATGGCGGCAAGTCGCGCGGGCAGCGCATGGACGAGGCGATGGCGCTGCTGCGGGATTGTTGTGGTGACAAGCTGATCTTGGGTTGCGGAGTGCCCTTGGCCGCCGCCGGGGGCAGGGCCGACTACTGCCGCATCGGGCCCGACATCGGGCTCAGTTGGGATTTGGGGATTGCAGATTCCATTCACCTGCGAGAGCGCATCAGCACCCAAAATGCATTGCACAATACCATCAATCGCCGCCACTTCGCAGGCCGCCTATTTGCCAACGATCCCGACGTCTTCATCCTGCGCGAGGACAACAACAAACTGAATCCCGAGCAGAAATATAGTCTGCTCATCATCAACCATATTTTTGGGGACTTGCTCTTTACGAGTGATGCCATCGGCGGCTACGATGCCCAGACCATGCGGCTGTATCGATCGACATTTCCGCTGCTGCCAAGGCAGATCGTCGAGGTGCAAGAAGACGACGGTCTCTACCGCATCTGGTTTGTGATCGACGACCGGCGCTATTTTGCTGTTGCAAATCTGAGTCGGCATGAACGCAAGGCGGCACTGCCTGCGGGCGACAAATACTACAATGGTTTTATCGAGGATTCGCTGGCGGTCTCCCTCAAGCCTTATGAAGCGCGGGTCTATTTGCAGTTGCAGGACCTAGAGACCTGCGTTGTGGGCAGCGAATTGCACATTTTTCCTGGCTGCGAGGTGCTTTCGCTCAAAGCCGTCACGGGTGGCATCGAGATTGCTTTGCATCCTCATTCCTCCCTTTCGGGCACACTGGTTGTGCGTGTCATCGATCAGGGTGAGCGCATCCTCGTCAATGGGATCGAGAAAAGCACATTCAAGCACAAGGACATTACGATCGTGCGCTTGCAGGTGCAAGAAGGCAAATTCGTATAAACAATGTGTTTGGCTGCATCGTTATTGGGGCATTGATTGATTGGAATAGATTATGAATGCTTTGCAACCTTCTGATAAGCCGACACTCGTGCTAGGCGCCTCGACCAACCCCGAGCGCACGAGCTACACAGCCTTGCACATGCTCACGGATGCGCACGTGCCCCTGTATGCGGTGGGTTTGAAGGAGGGAGAAGTCGCAGGCGTGCACATTCACAAAGATACCGAGGGGCTCAAAGATTGGCCCGTGCACACGGTGACCATGTACATGAATGCGCAACGGCAGGCAGAATGGCAGGATTTTATCTTGGGCTTGCATCCAAAGCGCATTATCTTTAATCCAGGAGCCGAGAATGCAGGACTGTACGAAGCAGCGACGGCAGTCGGCATCGACTGCCACAATGCTTGCACCCTCGTGATGCTCAATTTTGGCCAGTTTTGAATGTGAGCTTTAGAATAACTATCTTATGGACGGAAAAATAAGACAGCCGATGTTTTCACAAGTCGTTATACGTCGTACCGAGGATGTGCTGGTGAGTGTGGAGACCGCATTTTTGCCAGCGCAATCCGACCCAACCAAAGACCACTTCACGTTTGCGTACCGCATTCGCATCACGAATGAGTCAGCAGAAACGGTGCAACTGCTGCGCCGCATGTGGCTCATCACCGATGCTTATGGCCGCAAGCGCAAGGTCGAAGGCGATGGTGTCGTAGGATTGCAACCGATACTCGCGCCGGGCGAAAGCCATGAATACATCAGTGGCTGTGACTTCATCAGTCCTATCGGGCAAATGAAAGGCTACTTCACCATGGTGCGCAAGCGCGATGGCAGCGAATTCAAGGCACAAGTTCCGACATTTACCATGGCTACGCCGCCCACCCTCAACTGATCTCCCTTGAAAACTGCATCTGTCACATATCTCGGCAATCTGCGCACCGAGGCGATCCATGACCGCTCAGGTAGTCGCATGATCACCGACGCTCCCGTCGACAACCATGGTAAGGGTGAGGCATTTAGCCCGACCGACTTGGTCGGGGTGGGGTTGCTCACCTGCATGATCACTACGATGGCGCTCGCGGCTGAGGGCCGTGGATGGAACTTGGGGCCGTTCGAAGGCGATGTCGAGAAGATCATGGCTAGCGGGCCACGCCGCATCAGCCAATTCAACACACAGATACGTTTTTTGGATTGTCCACTCGACGACGAGCAGCGCAAGACCATGGAGGGGATTGCACTGAATTGCCCGGTTGCGAGAAGCCTGCATCCCGATATTGTCTTGGAGACGCAGTTTGAATACTTGTAAACCTTAGTTTTTGGAATCCGCTTGCGCCTTCAACGGCCTCAAGATGGATTGTGCATCGATGTCGTAATGGCTGAGATCAAGCATTGACTTGCCATTTTGCAAGAGAATGACCTGTGGTGATTCATGGTGCACGCCAAACATCTGGGCGATTTCCGCTGAAACATCGCGGTGCAAAATCAGATCCAAGTAGTGCACATCCATGCTTTTTTTCAGCAAGGGTAGGTCCACCTCCAATCGGTGTTTTGCGGCGGCGGAAATGCTACAGCGTGTGCTGTGCTTGAAAAGTAATTGTGGACGCTCCACAGAGGCAGCCGCGATTTCGGCCAATTGTGAAATGTGTTCTAGTCTTTCCATTGCTCAGCGATGGTTTCCCACTTTTTGTGCATGGCACGGTTTGTGGCTCGTCCTCATATAGGTGCATCCGCCCAAACTTGCTGCAATGAGCACAACCGCGATCAGTGCCAATGTAAATCGTTTCATGATTCTCAGCCTCTAAGTGTATAGGCAAAGTTAACCAAATGCAAATGCCCTCACAAGGTTGCAGCGCAGTGGCAATGACATTATTTTGCGTAAAATTTCAGGTCGGCGAATGTGATGCTTCAACACGCCACGGAGGAAATCGCCGATTTGTGCCAGCGTGGTACAAGATCAAAGCATTGCCATCGGGATCACGCAGACTCGCCTCGCGCCACAGCCAACTTTGGTCTTGGGGCAGCGAGTCAAAAACGATACACTCCTCTACCAACTCGGCAACCCTCGCATCCAAGTCATCGCATTCGAAGTACACAACCACACCGCTACCTGTCGGCAATGCTGTGACCTGATGCAATGAAAATGTAGCCGATCCATCTGGGCACTCTAGCCGTGCATAGCGCGGCAGCGAATCCACAATGAGACGCAACCCAAGTTTTTGGTAGAAATCGACCGCAACCGTTAGGTCACGCGACGGCACGGTTACCTGGTTGAGGCGCATCGTGAATAGAGCTATGAATGAATTCCTTTGCGGCGACTCTCAATGATTGCCGACTTTGTGGGCCATACAACTTGGGTGGGTGGATGCGCAACTGTTGAGCGTAGCCAATCCAGCAATGAGTAAGCAGATGATCAATCCAAGTTTTTTCATTTCCGTTCTTCTTTAGTGTTGCAAAAAATCAAGTGACATCTCAGCGGCGCCAATGTAAACCGTTCATCGACGATGAGGCGCGCTGGTCTGCAGCAACCCTTGGGGTGCTCAGATAGGCGCCGATCGTTCCTGCCAAAATCAAACTGAGTACAAAAGCGATGAGAAGCTTTTTCATATCGAATGCATCAAAGGGTGAAAGAATCGATAAGGCAAGTTGTAAAATGCATACTTGAAATACCCTACAAACTTCAAATGTGGATAACGTCAGAGAAGCGACCATTTTGGACCAAATAGAAGTTTTTGAATGTGGATTTCTGGCGGGAAGGCTTGAAATGAATCTTCCGTGAACCACGCACAATCACGCAGTTATCCACAATCCGCAATCACAGAACGCATCCGTCGGATAATCTAGACGGTGGCTGAAAACCAGTCCTTCACAACACATTGACAAAAAATCTAACATCACTTTTTCGCAAGAAAATTACCTTTGCAATGCCCCTTTTCAAAAAAATGCAAATTCGCCTTACATGAATCCGCAAGAATTGGCTGTGTTGCTTACGCCAGAGGCGCGCGGTTGGATTGCGGCGCACCGCGATGCGCAGCCATTTGCGCTGGCCCTGCGGGCGGCGCCTGCGGGGCTGCCTGCTGCGCTGCTCATCGGGCAGATTGCGCTGCTGCAAAAGGCGGCTGCCAAGTTGCCCTCTTGGGCCCGCAACGGCTGCATCCTGCCTGCACGCGCCTACGAACAGGCGACGTCTGAGGCCCTGGCCGAGGCCAAGCCTTGGGGAAATGGGCAACTTGCGCTCGACCTGAGCTGCGGCTTGGGCAGCGACGACCGGGCTTTGGCCGGGCGTTTCACACGCGTGGTGGCATTGGAGCCTGACCCCTTACTTGCCGCTGTTGTGCGCGACAACCAAGGCCGAATGGCGATCGACAATGTGACCTTGCTAGAGCAGCGCGCAGAGGACTTTGTAGCCTCCTACGATGGCCCGCAAGCCGATTTGATTTACATCGATCCCGACCGCCGCGACGCCGATGGTAAGCGGCAATATGGCCTGCGCGACTGTCAACCCGACGTGCTCGCCTTGCTGCCACGCCTGAAGGCAATCGGCAAGCGCATCCTCATCAAGGCAAGCCCGATGCTCGACTTGCAGGCCGTCGAGGCTGAGCTTGCTGAGCCGGCAACCCTCTGGGTGGCCGCCGAGGGCAATGAATGCAAGGAATTGCTGATCGAGATCGATACCGAGCAGCCTAGGGCTGCCCGTGGAGCCATCTTCTTGCGCAAAGGAAGAGCCCATCAGTTTGTAGGGCAGGTGGATGCACAAGTACAAGATTGGCCCCTCGTAGAAGCACCGGCCTACATTTTTGAGGCCGATACCGCACTGTACAAGGCTGGCCTCGCAGCTGCTTGGTATGGTGCTGCAGAAAATGGATTGGAAGGTGGAATGGCGGGGCGCGAAGGCTATTTTTTTGCGCGGCAAGACGTGCCGGGATTTCATGGGCACCGCTTTAAGGTATTGGCGACACTCCCCTTCAAGCCTGCAGATATCAAGAAATATTGCAAAGCAGAGGGCATCGCCAAATTGCAATACACCCGACGGGATTTTGACATCCCCTTGGAGCAGGTGCGCCAACAAGTAAAAATGCCCGAAGGCGGGCATCTGTATTTGCTGCTCACGAAAATGGGGAG
Organism: Bacteroidota bacterium; assembly: GCA_031424495.1. Classification (GTDB taxonomy): domain Bacteria; phylum Bacteroidota; class Bacteroidia; order J057; family JADKCL01; genus JADKCL01. The sequence continues at coordinate 17,217 of JANPHP010000229.1, forward strand.
CTTGGGGCGAGTAGCCTTGGTCGCTGAGCGTTTGGCTGATTCCTGAAACTGGAATCAGCAACAGGCAGGGAAATTAGAAACTTCTTTTCAGATCGATCATTTCCAGCGCGGCGACTGCCGCCTCTTCGCCTTTGTTGCCGAGGCGGCCACCCGCACGGTCGAGCGCCTGTTGTAGCGTATCGGGCGTGAGCACACCAAAGATGACTGGCAGACTGTATTTCAGGCTCACGTCTTTGATGCCTTGCGCAACCGCTTGGTTGATGAAGTCAAAATGCTTGGTTTCGCCCTGAACCACACAGCCGAGGCAAATCACCGCATCCAATCCTGGATTGCCCTCGATTACAAACTGAGCAGCCGATGGCAGCTCGTAAGAACCGGGAACACGGTACACGGAGATGTTTTTGGCTGGGGTGCCCGCAGCAATCAAAGTGCGCCGTGCGCCCTCGGTGAGGGCGTCAGTCACTTCGGGATTCCACTTGCTCGCGACGATCACGATTTGATCGTCGCTGTGGTCTTCCATTCCCTCATACTTGATATGAGAGAGATCGTGGCCCGATTGGCTCATTCGAAGTCTTCAGGGGAAAGCTTGGCCAAATAACGGTCGACAGTCCCGTCACGTGAAGCGTCGCTCTGTGGAAACTTCTCCTTGATCTCTTTGTAAAGGGCCAATGCCTCCTCTGCCTTGTTGGCAGACTCGAGGTTGCGCGCTGCATGGAGCAAGTAGAATGGGGTCGAGTACATGTTGTCCTCTGGGGTGTGGGCAGCTTCTTGGTAGTTTTTGGCGGCTTCTTCAAACTCACCCTTTTGCTCGTGGGCATAACCCAAAGCGCCATAGGCAGCTGCTGAGACCATGCTGTTGCCTTTTTTGTATTCCTCCAAAGTCGCAATGCCTTCTTCGAGATTGCCAGCTTTGAGGTAGGCAGTACCCAAGTAATAACGAGCGAGATTGCCCGAGGCCGAACCGCCAAACTCATCGACGATGTCGATCAAGCCCGAGTTTTGACCATCGCCGTTGATCGCCTTTTGCATGGAGTCTTGCTCATAGTACAGCACAGAAGTGATCATGGCGGCCTGCGCTTCCTGATTCACTTTGTCTTTTTGACTCCACTGATATCCAAAATAACCGCCGACAGCGATGAGGGCTACCCCACCGACAATCAACAGATTCCTGTAGCGACTGAAAAACGATTGGGGAGCATCAGACGCACCGTGCGCTTTGGATGTTGTTTCCTCTTCGTACGTAACGTCGTCTTGGTCGATGACTTCGTCATCATTCATCTTCGACCTGCCCTTATTTCTAGCCATAATTGTACCTTCAAAATTTCAGGCCACAAAAAAAAGAAATCGCGACGTCAAAACAAAATGGATCAGACGCTTTCCCTCATCGAAGCCAACGATTCTTGCTGATATTCGACGCATTAGCGCCCACATTCCCACCATCATCAGGCGATGCGGGCAGATTTTCGAGCGAATTGTCGTGTTAAACCATGCTCGGAGTCGATGTGGGAGAATATTTATAAAAAATTCATTTTTAAGCAATCAAGGCCATTTTTGTGATCGAAACAGCTGGTTTTGGACCCAATGAACCCCTCCAAAGACCACTTTTTAGGGGTGTGTAAGGACTCATTTTACCAAAAAAGAAAATGGAAATGGGTGGAAGCCGAAACAAAGAGCTAATTTTGCACCCATGCAGAAAATTCGGAACATCGCGATCATCGCGCACGTCGACCACGGCAAGACGACATTGGTAGACAAAATGCTAATGCAAGGTCAGGCGTTTCAGGCACATGAGCGGCCTGGAGATTTGATTATGGACAACAATGACCTTGAGCGTGAGCGTGGCATTACCATTCTTTCCAAGAACGTCGCCATTCGCTACAAGGACTATAAGATCAACATCATCGACACCCCTGGCCACAGCGACTTTGGTGGTGAGGTGGAGCGTGTGCTCAACCTGGCCGATGGTGTGTTGCTGCTGGTCGACGCCTTCGAAGGCCCGATGCCACAGACCCGTTTTGTACTCCAAAAGGCGATCGCACTTGGTCTCAAGCCGATCGTGGTGATCAATAAGGTCGACAAGCCCAATTGCAAGCCAGAAGAGGTCAACGAAGCTGTCTTTGAATTGATGTTTTCCCTCGATGCAACCGAGGAGCAACTCGATTACCCTGTATTTTATGGCGCATCCAAGCATGGCTGGATGAGCACCGATTACAAGCGCCCTACAGAGGACCTCGTGGAATTGTTTGATGGCATCATCGAGCACATCCCAGCCCCCAAAATCGGCGTGGGCAATCTCCAAATGCAAATCACCTCGCTGGACTTCAGCAGCTATACAGGTCGTATCGCCATCGGTCGCCTCTACCGTGGCCAACTCCAAAACAACGGCATGGTCGCTCTGATGAAGCGCGATGGCACCATCAAGCGTGCCCGCCTCAAGGAGCTCTACGTCTTTGAAGGCCTTGCCAAAATGAAGGTCGAGACTGTCGAGGCCGGCGAAATCTGCGCCCTCGTAGGACTGGATGACTTTGAAATCGGAGACACCGTCGCCGACGCCGAGGCTCCAGAAGCCATGGCAGCCATCAGCATCGATGAGCCGACGATGAGCATGCTCTTCACGATCAACGACTCACCTTTCTTTGGAAAAGAAGGCAAGTTTGTCACCTCACGCCACTTGCGCGAGCGTCTGGAAAAGGAGCTGCAACGCAACCTCGCCATGCGCATGGAGCCAACCGATTCGGCCGACTCCTTTATCGTCTATGGCCGCGGCATTTTGCACCTCTCGATCTTGATCGAGACCATGCGCCGCGAAGGCTACGAGCTCCAAGTCGGGCAACCTCGTGTGATCATCAAGGAAATCGACGGCCAGAAGTGTGAGCCGATCGAGGACCTCACCATCGACGTGCCTGAAGGATTTGCCGGACGTGCCATCGATCAGGCGACCCGCCGCAAAGGCGAGCTCACCAAAATGGAAATCAAAGGCGATCGCGCGTTGTTGGCGTTTTCGATTCCGTCACGCGGCATCATCGGCATGCGTAACGAGTTGCTCACGCAGACTGCAGGCGAGGCCGTAATGGCCCACCGCTTCCGCGCATTTGAGCCTTGGAAAGGCGAGTTGATCAAGCGTCTTGTGGGTTCGATCATCTGTCACGAGACAGGCACGAGCATTCCTTATGCCATCGACAAGCTGCAAGACCGTGGTCACTTCTTCATCGAGCCCGGTGAAGAAGTCTACAATGGCCAAGTCGTCGGTGAGAGCGTGAAAGCAGGTGACTTGGTGGTGAATGTGATTCGCACCAAGAAACTCACCAACATGCGTGCATCGGGTTCAGACAAGAAAACAGCAATCGCTCCAGCAGTGAAACTGAGCTTGGAAGAGGCACTCGAATACATCAGCGGTGACGAATACGTAGAAGTGACGCCCAAAAGCATCCGTCTACGCAAAATCCACCTCGATGAAAACGAGCGCAAGCGCCACGCCAGCAAAATGAACTGAGCAGCGTGCTTGCAAAGCATAGAAATGCCCCGGTCTGCAAGGATCGGGGCATTTTGCATTAGGGGTTGGGGGGAATGCTGGACTGGGTTGATTGTATCGTTTGGTGGGCTGTTGGGATTTGATTTGGTAGGGACGCCATGCATGGCGCGCCTACCAAATCAAATGCGATTTATGTCATTTTTGGGGATATTGGACGGTTTTGATCCCGTAGGTACATCGCGTACCTACGGGATCAAAACTATTTTATGGCCAGCACAGCCATTCCAATCAATGCTTACCGGGCTCGCTGTGGCCTTCGTGATCATGGTCATGCCCGTGATCGTGGCGGTGACGCATCCGCCGCAGATTCACATTGCTCACAGGATTCACAATGAGCGGAAATTTTTCAATGAAAACGCTGCTCGTTTCCAAACCATAAGCGCGCTCAGGGGAGAGGCTCCACTTTTTCAGAAGGAAATAACCTTGCAAGGCCATGCGTGGCACAAAAGCCAAGTCGTTGTCGTCGCTCAAGTATTTCTCAATCAAGACAAACCGAAAGTCGCCGACCAATCGGTTGTCTGAAAGGGAAGTGTATTTGCTGCGAATGTCGACTTCTTCATTCTGCACCATATTCTCCACCACCTTGCGGAAAAATAGGTTGATGCGTGGCTCGACCCTGAATCCGAGGTAAAAATCGACCCGTACAATGTCATTTTCGGCGATGATGTTCACGTCGTAATCCATGCGGTAAGGCTCGTCGACCACGTGTACATGCAAAAACCAGTAGATGTCGGCCCGCTTGGGGAGTCGCTTCACGATGCTGTAAAAGACCTTGGACTCGATCATGTCAGGCTGCGCGACGCTGGTAAGGAACACCAAGTTGGTCGCATATTTGGGCACAGCCATGTCGTTGCTCAGGGCGATCAAGGTATCCTTGTATTTGTCGATCGGGTCGGCCTCGGTAAACTGACCTGCAACGCGCTTGCCATAGTACCATACGGTCATGATCACAAACAAAATGGCAGCGACCATGATGGTTACGTAACCACCATGGGGAAACTTTTCGAGGTTGGCGGCCAAAAAGGAACCTTCCAGGGCAAGGAAAAACAGCACGATCACAACGATCAGCGGTAGCGGATAGTGCTTGCGGCGCATGTAAAATGCGAGCAGGGTCGTGGTCATGAGCATCGTAAGCACGATCGCGAGCCCATAGGCGGCTTCCATTTTTTCGCTTTCTTGAAAAAATAGTACGATAGCCACGCATCCTGCCCAGAGCAACCAATTGACCGAGGGCACAAAGAGTTGGCCCTTGAGATCGCTGGGATAACGAATCTTGACCTTGGGCCAGAAATTGAGGCGCACGGCCTCGTTGATGAGCGTAAACGATCCCGAAATCAGGGCTTGGCTCGCCACGATGGCCGCCAAGGTAGCGATGATGACGCCGGGCACCAAAAACCACGATGGCATGATCGCAAAAAATGGATTAATCGGGTCGGTGATGCCGGTTTGTTCAGGATGCATGTTTTGGTTGAGCTGCACCAGCGAGATGCCTTGGTGCTGCAACAGCATGGCACCCTGCCCAAAATAATTGAGCAGCAGGCTCACTTTTACAAATCCCCAAGAAACGCGCACATTTTGTTTGCCGCAGTGCCCGAGGTCGCTGTACAAGGCCTCGGCACCTGTCGAGCACAAAAAGACCGCTCCCAATAGGAAAAATCCACCTTCGTGATTCACGAGCATGTCGTAGGCATAGATGGGATTGAGTGCGCGCAGCACGCTAAAGTCATGGCTCAGCGCGATGACACCCCAAAAGGCAAGCATCACAAACCACAGCATCATGATCGGCCCAAAAAATTTGCCAACGACCTTGGTGCCAAACTGCTGTATCATGAACAGGCCCGTCAAGATTGCCAAAACGATGGGAATGGTGGGGATGTCATGGCTCAAAATATCCAAGCCCTCAATGGCCGAGGCCACGGAAATTGGTGGGGTGATGATGCCGTCTGCCAGCAAGGTACATCCGCCCAAGATCGCAGGGAAGATGAGCCATTTCACCTTCATGCGCCGCACCAATGCATACAGGGAAAAGATGCCGCCTTCACCCTTGTTGTCGGCATTGAGGGTGATGAAGACATATTTGATCGTGGTGAGCAGCGTGATCGTCCAAAAGACGCAACTCAAGCCACCCAATACGACCACCTGATCGATCGCACCCTTGCCTACGATGGCCTTGAGCACGTAAAGTGGTGAGGTGCCGATATCACCATAGATGATACCGAGGGTCATCAGCAGCGAGGCTGCGGTGACCTTGTGATTGTGTGTGGAATGATCACTCATGTAATTCTCAAAAGAAGGGAACGTTTTGGAACCCTAATCGAGCGCTAAATTATGCAGAATTGGAATGCAATATTGAATTCAAGGTTTTCTACCGTGAATTCAAACTTCGTCGTCCTTGTTCGAATCGAGGGATTGGGAATCACTTGGTGATGCGTCCTCTATTCTACGCAAGTTTATGCCAGCCACGGGCTTCACAATCAAGGGGAACTTCTCGATGAAAACGCCGCTCGTCTCTAAGCCATAGGCATTTTCAGGCGAGAGGCTCAGTTTCTTGAGCAAGAAATAGCCACTGAGCGTGAATCGCTCCAGCAACTTGAGGTCGTTGTCACCGCTCAGGTATTTTTCAATCAAGACAAATTTGAAATCGCCCATGAGATTGTTCACCTGCAGCGAGGCATATTTGCTGCGAATGTCGACCTCACCACGCGAGACCATATTTTCCACGACCTTTCTGTAGAAAAGATTGATGCGAGGGTCGATGCGGAAGCCTAGGTAAAAATCGACCCGCACGATATCGTTTGGAGCGATGATGCGCACCTTATAGTCCATGCGGTAGGGCTCATCCACGACGTGGATATGCAAAAACCAATAGATATCGGCCCGCTTGGGCTGCCGCTTCACGATCGAGTACAGGACCTTGCTCTCGATCATATTCCATTGACTCACATTGGTGAGGTATACGAGATTGGTAGCGTATCTGGGAATGGTATCGTCTCCGCTCAAGCGCACCAAGGTGTCTTTGTATTGGTCGATTTCTTCTGATTCGGTAAATTGGTGGGCGACGCGCTTGCCATAATACCAAATGATCATGATCAAAAAGAGGAAGGTCGCCACCAACAACGTCACATAGCCGCCATTGGGGAATTTCTCAAGATTCGCAGCCAGAAAAGAACCTTCCAACACAAGAAAGAAGGATACGATGACCACGATCAGTACGGTCGGATAACGTTTGCGCCGCATGTAAAATGCCAGCAAAGTCGTGGTCATGAGCATCGTGAGCACAATGGCAAGCCCGTAGGCGGCTTCCATGGCCGAGCTTTCCTTGAAGAAAAGCACGATCAAGATGCAGCCCGCCCACAGCAACCAATTGACCGAGGGCACAAAAAGCTGACCGCGCTGTTCACTTGGGTAACGAATCTTGACCTTGGGCCAAAAATTGAGCCGCATCGCCTCATTGATGAGCGTAAAAGATCCAGAAATCAAGGCTTGGCTTGCCACGATGGCCGCCAAGGTCGCAATGATGACGCCAGGTACCAAAAACCATTCCGGCATCATCGCATAAAATGGGTTGATGGGTTCGGTAACGATCTTGTCAGGGTACATCTCCTGATTCAATTGGAGCAGGGTTTTGTCCACGTTTTGCATCAGCATGGCGCCCTGACCAAAATAATTGAGCAAGAGGCTTACCTTCACAAAGCCCCATGACACCCGCACATTTTGCTTGCCACAGTGCCCCAAATCGCTGTAAAGTGCCTCTGCTCCAGTCGAGCAAAGGAAAACCGCCCCCAGTAAAAAGAAGCCAGCGTCATGATGCACCAGCATTTCATAGGCATAGGTGGGACTCAGCGCCCGCAGAATCGTCCAGTCGTGGCTGATGGAAATGACACCCCAGAATGCAAGCATGGTGAACCACACCAGCATGATCGGCCCAAAAAATTTCCCAACGACCTTCGTCCCAAACTGCTGTATCATGAAAAGTGCCGTCAAAATGATCAGCACGATGGGTATCGTGGGGATGCCCTCTTTCAAAATGCTCAATCCTTCGACCGCTGACGAGACCGAGATGGGCGGGGTGATGATGCCATCTGCAAG
>JANPHP010000230.1:0-38684 GCA_031424495.1 Bacteroidota bacterium
TCCCGAGGCAGTGACATCGCGCGAGGCTACGACTTGGTTGAGGCTGTTCTTCACCTGTGCGCGCACGGTTTGCGCCACACAGCTCCCTCCGCCGAAGTCGAAGGAAATGGTATAGGAGACGCCTTGGACGAGGTTGATGGCGGGTCTGCGCACGCCCCAAGCAGTGGCGGCACCGATTTTGGAGACGAGGAGCTTGTTTTGGCCTGCTGGATTTTTGATGGTGACGGAGATGCCGCCGAGGGGGGCGAAGGACTCTAGGTTGCCGGTGCCTTGGAAGCGGAAGGTGTCTGCTTTGATCTCGATGGCTTGCAGGCGGGCGGTGCAGGTGGGTTTGGCGGCTTTGCGCTCCTCCATCAACATGCCGAAGGGATAGTAATCGTATTGGTTGAGGATTTCTGCTTCGTAATAGCGGAGGGCGGAGCCGCTGCAGATGGACTTCTTGCGGTCGCTGAAGACGGTGTGGACGTTGCCGAGGTGGTCGCTGAGTTCGTAGTTTTTGTGGCCGCGCATGATGACTTGCACAGACGTGGCGGGCGGCGTGGTGGCGATCAAGAGCTCGCGCTTGAAGGTGCCAAGTCGGGCTGAGCCGTAGAGCATTTGCTCTTGGAGGTAAAGGTCGGGGGTGCCTTCTTGGCTGGCATAGATGGCCATGGTATTGCCCTGGGCATCCAAGACGTAGTGCTCGTGGGTGGTGGTGCCGTTGGGGAGGATGGTGGTCTTCTGGATGCGGCGGCCCATGGGGTCGTAGGCGTAGCGCAGCTTGGGCTTGGTGGAGGTGACGGTGCGGGTGACCTCGGTCACCTTGCCGAATACATTCCAAGTGATGTTGGCGATGTCTTCGCTGGCGTCGGCGGTGAGGTTGCCGATGGCATCATAGCTGTAATTGTTGCCGGGGGCGGTTTGGTTGTCGATGTCGTAGGCCACCACGGCATCCGCTTGCGTATCTCCCACCTTTGTGAGTTGATTTTTCCCGATCGCATAGTTGTAGGACAAGTCGTCCATGAAGGCGGTTTTGTTGTACCGCTTCAAGGTCTTGATATTGCCGAGGGCATCGTAAGTATAACCCGTTTTGTAGAGGGCATTGCCGGGTGTGGCAACCGTGGGCCAAGCCTGCACGATGTCTTGGGTGGTATTTTGGATGTAGGCATTGCTGCCCGTGATGCGGTTGAGTTGGTCGTATCCAAATACTTGCAGAAGCGGCTCCACATTTTGATGCGTGGCGAGGTTCTTGAGCGTGGTGCTCATGGCGGCGATGTTGCCGTTGTAGAGGTTGTGGCCTTGGTATAGGGCGGGGGCTACGGCATTGACAAAGGGGGTGTTGAAATAGGCTGTATTGATGGCCCGGTAGTCGTTTTGGTAATACTGCAAGGCAAAGCCGAAGGCATCTCTTGCGGTATAACGATGGGCATTGCCTGTCATTGCATAGCCGTCCTTGCCCGCATCGCGCTGGGCAGATTGGATGTCGCCATTGATGGACTTGAGCCAACCGTGGATGGTATAGGCATAGTCGGCGCCTTGGCTTTTGTAGGGGCCGTATTCGACACGCGCGAGCGGGCCGTGGTAGTAGTAAATGTAGCGCGCATCAAGGTCATAAAAGACATCGTCTTTGCTGGTGCGGGCCTCGATGAGCCGGTTTTGGTCGTCGTAGCTGTAGCGGTGGAAGAAGCGGTCTTGCTTGCCAGCATTGTAGGCGACTTTCAGCACCTTGCCGCTCACGAGGTCATAAGTATAATCGACGGTATTGTTTCGGTAATTGAATGCGGCATTGGTTCCCGCGAGCGGGATTTGGTCGCTGTATTGCAGCAGCTTAGCCACATTACCGTGGTAGTCGTAGCTGTAGAGGCTCGCATTTTTATAGCTCAAGTCGGCCGGAAGTTTGTTGGATTCGGGCTGGTAGGTGACGTAGGCGACGCGTGAGCGGAGATTGGTCTGCTGGATGAACGGATTCAATGCACCAGGGTCGTCATAGTAGGTATGGACAAACTGGCCCTTGGTATAGCCCGGATTGCCAAAGAAGGAGGTGACGTATGCGGGATTATGGAAATTGGCTTGGATGAGCGAGGTTGCTCCCTGCCGGGTCTGCTCGCCCACTTCCGTGATGCGGCCCAAGGCATCGTACCGTGTATAGGAAAGACGGGACGGTGCCTGCTTGGCGTTTTGCGAAACCACGACCCTGCCAAGGTTGTCGTAAAAAAATCGGCTGATGCCCCCGTCGGGACTCTGCTGGGCGATGGGCTGGTTGAGGGAATTGTAGCGGTAGCGCGTGGTGAGCGCAAAGGCATTGGGATTGGTGGTAGTGGGCTTGTTGTGCTCCGGGACGTAGACCGTGCGGTTTTCCCTTGAGGTATTGATGTCATCGTTGACACCCGGGTTCAGGACAATGGGCGTGACCGCCTTGGGTGGGACGGTTTTGACGAGGTTGCCGGCGCGGTCGTAGTAGTAGAGGGTGTAGTGGTATTCGTTGTTTTGGTAGGTCATCTTGAACTGCTCCAAGGCCCGCATACATTGGCGGCGGTAGGCCTGGGTATAGGAGAGGCGCACGCTGTCGAGGTAGGCTTGATAGTCGTAGTAGGCATCGGCATAGGCCAAATCCAGGAGGAATTGTGTGCAGGGATCGACGATGGTATCTTGCCCCAAGGGGAATATGGGATCATGACAACCCACCAAGCTGAGGTCGATCGTGGCCACTGGAGGCTGCGAAGGCTCTTCCTCTTCTTTGTAAGGCCCAACCGCGAGCGGCGGTGCAGGCACGGGTGTCGGACCCGGAGGAACCGCTGGACAGCATGCTGAATTGTACCGGGTCGTGGCAGGGCCTGGTGTGCGGGTTCCCACTGCTTGGATGTTCAAGTCCACGTTATAGTCTGAACACTTGCAACCGGGCTCCCAGGGGCCCATCTTTATCAGGCGCATTACATTGTTCGCACTCACTTGTACCACCACGCCGGGGAAGGCAATTTGGATCTGAGCAGCCCAAGCCACCAAGGCTGCATGAAGATTGGGATAGTTGGCTGGGATGTAGTTGAAGGAGCTCGTCACATTCGTTCCGAGGCCACAGCGGGTTCCTGCTGAAAGCGTAAAGGTCTGTTGCACGGGGTTCGGCGGGATCAATGCACCAAAGTTGATCGTGATCACTGCCTCGTCGCAAGTCCCACAGGGCGAGCAGTTTCTCAGATCGAAGCAGGCCCATCCGCTGATCGCCGTCACTGTTCCATTCTGCAGGCGCACCGTAGCGGTAAATCGCCGGGTGCTAAGCCCGTCTTGCGACTGTGTCATGTCTGCGGAGATCAGGCTGAACTCCGCGACTTGGTTCAGGTTGAAGATCGCTCCGTTGGCAAGCCGGGTATCAAAGTCGAGGCAACTGTCCATGACCGCCGACAGCACTTCTCCATTGTCCAGCGCTTCCAACACTTGTTGCAATTCGCGCAGGTTGTCATGCGCATCGCTCTGGCACTCCATCGGGAGGGGATAGGCGCAGGTGCTTGCAAAGATGGGGTTCAGGCCATTGGTGGCGGAAAGTGATGCTTTGAGCTGCGAGGTCGGCGTGCCGATCGGAAGGAAAAATCCAAACCCGGGATTGTTGGCGACGGCCTTGATGGTGAAATCAGTTTGATTGCTAGGGCTGCTGGTGATGGATGTCGCTTGGATGATGGAGGTGAAGAGGTAGCTGTTGTTGGGGGTGATCGAATTGCCAGGTGTAAATGTCATCACAATGTCCTTCGATGGATTGACACCAACATTCCTTAGTTTGAACCCCGTGTTGCTCCATTCCCATGTATAGATGCCCCCATATCCAATGATGTCCCTGAGCCGATTGGTGATCAGGGGACTGTAGTTCACCAACAGCGTAGATGCGTTGAACAACCGCCCATCGGCAGACAGCTCATTCATCAAATCCTTCAAGTCTTTCAGTTCGTCGGTGGTGGTGCAGATGGCTACCGGCGTCGGGGTACAAGTGGTGATGTTCTGGAGGCAAGTTGTCAGCGACAATTCAAGGGCGCCATCGATGCCATTGAGGTTGTATGTCCCCCAGATTTTCAGGTTGTTGCCGACATGGTGGATATCATGGAAGCGGTAGAAATTCGCCCAAACCAGCCCCGCAGGGGCATTGGTGGGCAGGGTCAGGGTTGTTGGGCATGGCCCGGTCGTTGCGGCGAATGTAATCGTGAGTGCGGTGCTTCCTACATTGATGTTGGCGTTGTAGTTCAGTGGATTCAGTTCCGCCTTGAGTGCTTGCCCGAGGATGCTGGGACTGTTGAGGTTGAGGGTGGAATTCCCGGCAAATCGCCCATCATACGCCAGCTTGGTGAACAGGAGTTCCAAGTCGGATTGCAGGGGACACTTGCCCGCCGTCATCGCCGCCTGTGCCTGCGCGTAAGCCTGCAACTGTTCCGGTGTCACGGGCTCTTCCAGGCCCAATTCTTCCGCAATCGCCGTATTGCTGGGGAAACGCTGCTGCTTTTGCGGATACAGGAAATGCCGCAGCGGCGCACAGGGTGAGGTCAAGTTGAACCAAGCGGCTGGCGCTGTGGTCAAACCTGCATCCGAGCCAATGCAACCCGTCGTGATATTGCTCTTTTTGAAATACTGGTATAAGTTGGCCGCAATGTTGATGGCCTCCGTCTTTTCGGACTCGTAGATCGTGGCGAGTACTTTCCAGGTAGCGTCGGTCAGCACATAACCATTCGGCGGTTGATTCGTCAAGACACTTGGATCCGCCGTCGCGGCTGCAACCCTCACCGCATCAAAAATCGGGGTCCCACTGTAATTTTGGAGTTTGTATTTGAGGATCAGTTTGGCAGTCCCAAGGGGGAATGGGCTGGGAAAGACGACCTGATTACCCAGCGAGCTGGAGTTGCTCTGCTTGAAAAACGGATCTTCTTCCACCATTTGGTAGAGGATCGCATTCGATAGCATAGGCACCGAACTAAAATTGATCCCCAAATTGTTACCAGCCTGGGCCGCGGTCAGATCCTTGAGCCGCGAACTATATTGGTAACTGTTGACGGTGATTGTGCCGTTGCTCGTGATCAGGGGGCCACTTTGTTTGAATCCGTCCCGGCAGAATTCGTACTTGAAATACTCAGGATGGTAAACGATCAGGGAATAGGCATAGTGCGCATCCCAACGGGAAATGAGGTCGTCCACGGAAAGTAGATCCTCTAGATAGCCAAAATCTCTTGGGAGGACCGTCGCGCCCGAGATGAACGAAGGCACTTTGTTCCCATTGGGGTCATAGGAAAAATGGATGGTGGCGCGGCTTCCATCGGAGTTGAAATAGCCCTTCTTCCACTGATTGGTTGTTGGGTCTAGGTAAAGGGGATTGCGCCAAAATGCTGCCACAGTGGTGTCGCCATTGGGAAACAAGTTAGTGTTGAGGACTCCGGCAGGGTTGATGGGCAAATTGTAAACGTTGGCAAACTGAGATTTTTGCCGTCGGTTGAGCAACGCATTGTCGAAGATGGAAATCGGATATTGGCCCGGTTGTGCGGCATCGCGCTCTCCGTATTGTCCACCCGGCGACATGTCTTGCAACATCATCTCCCTTGCGACGCTGCAAAAGTCCTGGAAATTGCCGGGGCACATAGACTCACATTCGGCCTTGAATCGATTGTAGGCACCCCTTGCTGCTGGTGCATTGGGGTAATTTTGCGGGACATTGTGGCTGATGAATGCTTGCAAAGTCCCCAAATCTTGCAGGCAACCCTCGCAGGTGATGAAGCAGCAGCTTGTGTCGGGTGCCTCATAAAAATCGTCGAGGACCTTGAGGCAAGTGTCATGCGCCATGGCCGAATCCACGATTGCAGTCCATGCCTGCGGGTTCAGGCGCAGGGTCTTGGTGACAGTGTAGATTCCGGGATCGAGTGTCACGGTGAAATTCTGCTGGACGAGGGTGTTGGGCGCACAGGTGGCATTGAGCAGGCCATCAATGGTCGTGGTGACGGGCCCGTAACGGTAGTTGCCGCAGTCGTCCATGACACTGAGTTCCAGGATGTATTGACAATCGGCGCAATAACCTTGTAGGCAACTGTTTCCAAAGTCTTCGGGAACCAACCGGTAGTCAAACACATAAGGCCCTGTCTGCGCGACGGGGATGGTTTGGGTCACCCTCAAACTGCTGGAATCGGGGGAGAAGATGTTGAGGCTCCCCTGTGGCTGTTGGGTGGTTTTCTTGAGCAAGTCGGCTGTGCGCGGCACTCCCATGTCGGGCAAGCTGTTGCCTTGGTCGTCCTTGAGCGGGTCGAGTGCTGCAGGATTTTTTCCTGCAAGTGCTGTAGCAACCGTTTTTCCCGCAAGGTCGGTATAGGTCACCGAGACCTGCCCGTTGGCATCAATGATCATGCTTTTTTGGTAGTATTCGGCCCAGCCGGCGTCTGTCCCAAACAGGCTGTTGAGATCTTCTTGCAGGGGATTTCCATAGACATATTGCGTTTCATGCCCGGTGCCCATGTGGTGCGCTTCCCCGACCCCGCTTTGAATCTTGGGACGTGAGGCATTATCGCCTTCATAAATCACGCGCGTATAGGGGTAGCCCGCAGCATCGGGCACCAACCCTTGGTAATCGACCTGATTCGGATTGGAAGGGGAATAATAACGGGATGCCCCACGCTGCGGCCCCATCACATTGCCCGGCGCATAACATTCCCCGCTCACGGTATTGCCCTTGTCAAAATCGAAGTAGGTGTACTTGGCACCTGCTGCATTCACATTGTACTTTTCCTTGTACCAAAATCCTGAGTCCGTCGCCGCAGGCAAGGTGCTTACCGCCGGGCGACCCAAGAAATCATAAATGGTCTCGGTCACCACGCCCAACTTGCGATAGCCATTCAGGTTGTTCTGGGAATTCACGGATGCGGCCACATTGGTTTGCCGCACGCGCAAGCTGCCATCGGCATAGCTGCCCTGGGGCAGGATCTTTCCGTCCTCCGAAAATGTGATGCTGTATTGGGCATTGAGGTTGTTGAGGACGGGGCTCGTGGTATTGAGTGGAAGGTAATAGTAGCTGTAGGTGCCAGATTGGGTGATAAAATTGGCGACGGTGAGGTTGCCAAGATTGTCGTTGTCAAATGACCATCGCCCAAAGACATCGTGCTCAAAGCCAGGACCACCTTTGGTGAGGGGCCTGCCACGCACCAAAATATACCCTCGGGAGTAGATCAATGGGATTGCAAAACTGTTTTGCCCACGGGGCAACCGTACCCTGGAGCTATTGCCCTTGAATGGCGCAGCCAACAAAGCTGGGCTGATTGTGCTGCTGAGATTGCCCGTCCCAAAATCATCCACATACCGCCATTCCAGTTCGTAGGCATCTGCTTCCGATACGGGAGTCCAGTTCACAATGAACACATTGTGTGTGTTTTTATTGGCAAGGCAGGTAGCCGCCCAGTTGGCATTGCCGACAAAACTCAACGTTTTGTTGATGATCGTCCCCGGCAGATTGTAGCGCGTACGCCGCAGGCTCAGCGTGATCAAAACATCTGCGGGGATATTTCCTGCAATGGGCAAGATGTTGCCGTCAATGTCTAGGACCTGCACGCTGGTCACGTCCAGTTTGCATTTGTAGGCCCTATCATAACGTTTGAATATCCTTTCCTTGTCAGGTGCCAGAAGGTCGGGAAACTTCTCAACCTCCCAACTGAAGCTCTCCGAAACCATGACAGGTAACCCGAAAGTGTTGAAAACTGCGGCGGACAAAGTGAAATTCACCCGAATGCGCCGATAGGCAGGATAGCAGACATTTTTGTTGGGATCGATGAAAAGGGAGACTACCGTATAGGCTTCTTGGTCGGCAAAGTTGGCTCCTGAGCTTGAGATTTGGTTGTATTGATCGTCTTGAATGGATCTGCTGAGAATTGCCCCATTGTAACTCGATACCATGATAGAGTCCTCGATATTGGGGCGGGTCTGCCCACTCACTTGGATGGAAAAGAGCCAAGTGAGGAGGAAACATGATGTGGTGATGAGGAGCTTATTCATACGCAGTCATGATTTGAAAATGCTGATAGTTCGCCGAACCTGCCTCATACCTCCCCCTTACATACCTGAAATACTTGGCTTCCGAAAACAATGCCGGGTCCAAAACCGGGTCAAAACTTTGGTGAGAATACTCCACCGTGAGCAGCGGCAGGTAATCCTCGATCATGCCATAGTAGGTCGCCTCATGGGCATAGGCCATGCGGATGGTTTCCACGAGCTCTTGTTCTGGGTCATACACCACCTCGAGATAGCGGTACTGCATCACAGGGTTATCAGGGAAATCGATTCGGAATGCCCGGCTGCCAGCTTTGGAGGCTTGCACCACATGCAACAACTCCCCTTTTTGCAGCAAGGCATCCAATTTGGCAAAATCCCATACCTCCCCAGTGGAAGGCGGAGCTGCTTCACCCTTGGGCTGTACCACCATTTCGGCGATGTCTTCATAGACGACCCAGTCGAAACTTGCGTTGCCCACAAACTCCATCTTGCCCAAACGATACCTGTAGCCATACGAAGCATAAGCAATAGAGCCTTGCTGCACAGAAATCACCTTTTCGGGATGCTCTGCATCGGTGAGGGTGTAGGTATGATCCGCTGAAAATGAATGCAGCTTGTTGTACTTGGCGCGCAGTGCCCCCAGGTCGTCCCATACGGTGGCAGTCGCAGTGGAAAAAAGGAGCAACAACAAGGCTATAGCCAACCACCCTCTCAAGTGGGGCCACAAATCACAAGACTGGCAGCTGATGGGCCAGTTCGTTTCACGATCGTTGGCGTTTCTTTTCATCCTATTGGTGCTTATAAAGGTTCGTCCTCGTTTCCTGAATCGTCATGATCCCCCGTTCCGTTTCCTTCTTCACCCGCACCAATTTCCCCTCTTGGTCATACTCATAGAAGGTGGCAAAATTGTTTTCGTCCAACTCTGCCGTGTACCGCAGGTTGTAGGGATTGTACACAAACGACTTCATGTTGCTGTTGTAGGGATGCACCCGGATGTCGTCTAGGTACGCTTCACCGCAGGTCGAAGTAAACTCAAACGACAAGGAGGGGCTATTCGCAGGAAGATCAAAATAATACTCCATCTTTTGCCAGCCTTCCACGATTTTGGAGGTCTTGCGGGAACCCGCGACCATGCAACTTGTGACACCACTTTTCACGTCGAGGGCAATGCAGTCACCATATTCAAACACTGGAGCTTGATTGAGCTTGGCCTTAGTCCAAAACGACACCACAAAGCGTTTCACGGCATTGACCTTGTTGGGCGAGAATCCGGGAATCAGGTCCTCGTCATGAAGCACGTAAGGTACAGCCCTTGTGAGGGGGGCATTCGAGGGATCCGGAGAGGTGTTGAATGTTCTCGTGTAGGTATTTTTGAATTTCATGCTGCTGAAACCCGAGTGCGACTGCGCCGTGGTGAGGAGGCCAGGGTCTTTGGCAAACCATCTTCCAGGTTGGGGGCAGGTATCCTTGAGCCAATTGGCACGATAATAATCCTCGAATCCATCAAATACGAGCTCCTTATGGCGCGCATTGTTCCCCACCGCAGTGGACAGCAGGTTTTTATATCCATACAAGGCCGCCGAATATTGACCCAACGGATTGCGGTTCTCCAGGTCAAACCCATAAGGGCTATAGAGCGTCATCTCATTCGCCCAATTCCAGTTTTCATAGGTTGTGGAATTGATCCCTGGATTCATCACAATCCCCGTGGTATTGCTATTCCAGAACGGAATGTAATTGGGCAGGTAGCCATCTGTACGCAGGTTTTCAGCGGTTGTGGTGACGGTATTGTTCCGATTGCCTTGAAAGACATAAGACTTCCACGGTCGCCAATTGCCGAGTAGGCCGTCCAGGTAGGGGTTAACAGGGTCGCAGACCGTGACGCACTTTAGAGATAGAATCGGGTGACAAGGGGAAAACCTCCAGCAGCCAAGGAAAAGAAACTTCTCAATATGTCCATCACTCATGGTAGCATTTAGCAATAGACTAGTTTCTCCGTTTAGATCTGTCAATACAGCATCAATGTTGTCAAAGTGCTGAATATTATTGAACTGCACAATCGGAAAGGCAGAATTGTCCTTAATTGAAATTAAGCGTGAGTTACAGCACTCGCAAAATAGATTCTTGCCTACCGACAAACCACATGGAGATCCCCATGACAACAATAGTTCAGCATGCATCGAATTGGGCGCAAATGGGTAGCTCGATGAACGGACGAAGTGGGGTAATTCAGCCGAATTTATGAGCTGCGGCTCTCTTGCCCCCCAAAACTCCGAGGTGGGAAATTCCCAACAAAAAGGATCTGGAAAAAGCAATTGGAAATCTGCCGCAACAGCGTTGGAAATAGAATCCGGAGGATTCTGGATAGGAAAATTGCCGTTATCTATCGCTGCATTCAAAATCCTTATGATTGCCTGCGGTCGTGGATCACATGAATCCTTAAGCATCATCCGTTTCACACTCAAATCCGTCTGCCACTCCTCCCGAAACGCCCCGGCGGAGCTTGCAATCACCTTGTTGGCCGCTACGGGCGCAACCACACCATTTCCGTTGATGGGGCTTTCCATGGTGGTCACCAATCCCACGGGAGTATTTTGCAGGTTGCGGAAGCCCGAGCGAACCACCTTGAAGTAGAGTGCGCCTTGTGCACTGGGGAATATGGCCTTCCTTCCTGTGGCGTCGATCAAGTAATAGTCCCCAGTCGCCGTTTGAGATACCCAGTAATGATAGGCATTGTCACTTCCCGTATTGGCTGCCAGACCGACGGGCTTGTCGATGATCACTTCATCGCCTGGTTGCAATTTAGGCTTCAGCGCAATTCCGATTTGCGCCGTTCCTCTGTTGAAAAAGGCAGAATTGTTTGGATCAGGACTGCCGAATACGAAACCAACATTCCGCGAAGCCTGTCCCATTCCCTTGTAGGCCCAGTGCGCGGGATAGTCGGTTTTGTAGTATTTGTCCTTGTACTCATTGTCCAGCTCCTGCACGATCGGGTTACCCGTTTGTGCATCCAGGGCAACCGTTCGTGTCGTGAGCAGGGCTCCTTTGTCAAAATTGACCGTTTCTACCTGCAAGCCGCTCCGCTGAATCACCTTGGTCACCGTCGCAGACCGAAACCGCGTATGGGACCGCCTGTAATTCGGAAAAATGCTAAATCCCAGCAAAGGGAAAGGTCCCACGATGCCAAAGTTCAGGTTCATGGCCAATGATCCGCTATGGCTTTTGGTGCCTTGCTCCCGGAAGTCTGCCACAATGTCCACATCCACGCCCACCTCCCGCTCGGTGACCGTGCCATTGGGCTGCACCACCTTCATTTTGCTATCCAGGCTTTTGTCGGCTTTCAGCTTGTAATTGTAGAGGGTATAGGCAAAGGGACTTGTTGCTCCCTCTGCAAACATTTCGGTTGCTTTGGGCTTCCCATGCATGTCGTTGAGCTCGATCATGTAGCCTTGGGAGAAGTTTGCAAAGTTGTCGGCTCCAAAACTCAGCAAGGAAGCGATCGGGTCTGACCGGTGCATCATGGGTTGCATCTCCGTCGGGTTCAGCTTGACGGGAAAGTCCTTTGCTGTGTAAAATTGATGCACGGTTTTGCCTGTGCTTTTGCTCGTGATATTGGGGTCATAGACAATGTCTTTTACCTCGACACGGGCATAACCCACGGAAGGCGAAGGAAACAGGCTCTCCCCAACAGGCGTTTCGATGTAGAAGCGCTCGTCCATGACCAGTTTGACCTTGGGTTCCTTGTTATAAACCGGCAGCCGCATCGGGTTTTCATCGGCGCCCATGGCCGGCTCCCAAGCTGCCACACCTGAGGAGGTGCCATCTTCGTTGACATAGCTGAACTCCTGCCCATAAGTCGCCGAGGCCTCTTGTGGCGCCATGTCGTCCCAATTGTTGGTGATCTCAATGCGTTTAACACGCGCACCGCCACCCAGCTTTTTCATGTCAGGATCGAAAAGGCGCACCCATGACCGTTGCGCATCCACCTTGCACCCATAACCCTCCTTGAACATACGCTTTTGCACACCTCCTTTGAAGATCTCCATCATGGGGCCTACAAAAAAGCCAGAGGCCATTGTTTTGGCGATGCCCTCCAGATCCGAGTCATCCAATTGAGGTTGATTGTAGGCATATCGGGGCGTGTAGATGCGCGAGAATTGCTGCGCAGCATAAGCAAAGGGCGAAATCTGGAAATTGGCGGCTTTGGTCGGCTGCACCAGTTTGACTTTGACATAGCCTAAGGTTGGACTGATCATCCCACAATTTTGCGGTAAATTCAGATCCTCCAATTCCGCATAGCCCGATACATATTCATATTTTTCATCCCCGGTCTTGTTCACGTTCATCAAAAACCGGAAGTAGAGGTATTCCATCGGCCCGCTCTTTGAACCCTTGTGCAAGAGAAACTTCTCCTTGAACTCGGAGGGAAGTGTGGACGGGACGTTGATCAATAGGTAGGTTTTGGAGTGGGAGGGTAGAATGACAAGCCCGGGATCTGAATAACACAGATTGTTGTATTGCGTCTGCCCTTGGCTGATCGAATGCGCAAAGCCAGCAACGGTGAACATGGCCGCAGCGCGCCTGTCCTGAACATAGCTGTAGTCATCTGATTCATATTGCACGTTGATTTCCCCACCCATCGGCAATGTGATCTTGTTCAAGCACCATGCCGCGGCATAATCATTTGCGATTGTGGGCAACTGCGAGGCGTAGGGGTAATCGCCGTTGCTCAGGCCGCCGGGGTTATGTGCGGAAGGCTTCGGTGTACCCCAGCGGTCGGATTCACCATAATTGTACCGAAATACATTCCCTATCAGATCCGATTCTCGGTAGGCAAAGTTATAGGGGCTATAGGCACCTGCATTCGAATTCTCGTAGGTAAAATGCACCTTCGTCAGGGTCAGTTTCCCTTTGGCGACCGCAATCGAATTGGGTGTCTGTGGACACAGTCGATAGTCATAAGTGAAGTGGACGGTTTTGATCGGCGGAGCCATAGGAAGTGCATCCAGTGAGCGCAGTTCGATCTTGCTTAACTTTTGCAGCGGCAGGTTTTGCAATTGGCCACTTTCCAGGACGCCTTGCGCATCGAACCGTGTCTCGAGAAAAAAGGTCGCGCGATGCGTCTTGGATTCGATGGCATGGCAATACCAGATGTCCTTTTGCCCATAGACGATATTGGCTTTGTCGTCTGTGGGGTCGGTGCGCAGCCCTTCCATGTAGCCGGCCTGTCCTTGTCCATTCGTGGGTGTGCGCCAGCCATAGCCCTGCACATCAGGTTTTTTCACGCCCGAAGGATCCGGTTTTCCATAATGGAACACCACATAAGCCCCAAGGTCGTCTTGGGTAGGCCCGTCGCCTGTCACATCCACATAATCAGGTGTCAAGATTTCCGTAAGCAACCAACTATGGGCATAAGCCGGTGTTTCCGTAGATTGGTAATAGTTGTCGATCCCATAACCATTTCCGATGTCATTGGCATTTGCGTATTCAACCAGGCCCTTGGCATTCAGCGAGGGATTGTTGGCCAGGCCCCCGCTGGGGTTTTGACGCGTGCCACCCACAGCAAATGACTTTTCCACTTGCAGCGTATTGTACGCCGCGAGCCCGAAGACATAACGTTTGCCCTGCTCATCGAGCACGATCACAGCACCGATATGATGGGGCTTGGCAGCATTGGAAATATACTTGCGCATGTGCGGGTAGGCCTTCAGTACCTCCGACACCGTGAGTGTGGAGATGGACGTATTGCGGGGCTGTCTGCTGATGCGGGCATTCTGCGTGATCGGCCCGTAGGTGGCGTCTCCGGGGTCGTCGCCCTCCACCAAAGTGTCGGTAAGCCGGATAATGCCGTCTGTCTCCAGCAGGTTGAAATGGGCCACCTTGTTGCCTTTGACCTGATTGTTGTAGAAGTCTGGATTGCTTTCAGGGATCTTTTCGCCCATCATCCGGAAATGGCAGGGTTCGGGAATCTCATTGGGCTTCGCAGCACGGAAGGGGAGGTCGCCCTTGGCATTGTTGTCTTCCTTCCAGACCCCACTTTTTGAATTCACCCCGCTCAGATTGATGTCCACGCCCAAATCAATGAGATTGCCCAAATCCAGCTCTGCACCCAGCGAACCGCTGAGGCTAGGACTCACTTTCTTGTTGTCATACACAAACCCGATATCATTGCGGTAGGGCCTGAATGTCCCTGAGAGTCCCTGCGCGGCGATGTTGAAGACGTCATTTGTAAAACTCGTAACTGGCAGATTGTTATGATGCGTGGAAAAGTTTCCATCCTTTTCCCGGTTGTAGTCTAGGAGAGCATCTTCGTTGTCATTGGCCCTTTCGGAGTAGATATAACCGTATGCTGCGGTGCTGCTTCCCTTTTCCTTCAACTTTTCGACCGTCGCCGAGATGGAGTACTTTCCCGAAAGGTCTGTGGATACAAGCGCTCCGCCCACTTTGAATGTTCCTGTAAATGAACGCGTGAGATATTCTCTCTGAATTTCAGGAGTAAAGGACTGTGCTCCCAAATCGAATGAAGACGAGCTACCGATACCTCCCCCACTTCCGCCCGGGTTCTCGATTTTTCCCACCCCTTCCTTGTACTTAGCCCGGTAATTCTTCAGGCTGCTTTCCTTCGAAAGTGAACATGATGCATTCAGACCGATGCTTGTCAATCCTCTCCTGGAATTGATACTTGCACCGATGCCCAGACCCCATTTGCCAGAAGTCTTGTCCCCAGCCACTTGTCCACTGCCCGACATCGAGAAACTTGGATCCAAACTCAATCCATCTTTATTCGACGACAAACCCAACCCTGCATTCATTGGCAATTTGCCTTTGTTGAAGCTTGCCCCAAATCCATAACTCATGCCGATATCAAGTCCATAATAGTTATTGTAAACGATGTTGAGCCCCACCGACAAGTTCCCCGAAGGATCCGTGTCATTCGGTGCCGAATGACCATTGCCTTCAGCATCAAACCCAAACACCTCCACTCCAAATGTCGGACTCACCGAAAGGGTGATATTCGGCTTCTGATTCATCCTATCCACGATAGCGTCCCCCATAAAATCATCCGGCAAGCCCCGCAACTGCCGCGTAATCGCCCCTGTATGCAGGTTCCAGCCCAATCCGGTCCATGAAGCTTCCTGATCCATGCTGATCCCGCTTTGGTAAGACAGGTTCAACGGGTAGCCGCCGATGTCCATCAGCGGGATGCTGTAGGAGAAGTCCCCCGAAAATGGGTCCACCATCTCCGTGATGCCAACAGGTTGAAAGCCCTCCACCTCGGGTTGTGTGGGACCTGAAGTCAGGGCCATGGCAATATTCGGAACCAATCCCTGCATCAGCATTTGCAGGCAACAAAAGGCGGCGATGACCTTCGTCCATTTGGACATACGAACGTGGGTAAGGATAGATGTTTTCATGGCGCCTCAGAGGGTTAGCGGTGGTCTTTCTTGTGTGAGGTCAAAATTTAGCGTCGTTCCGACGTGGAAGTTCAGTATCGGACGGATCCAGATTTGGACATGAGCTGGATTGAAGGGAGGAACTGGGAAGCCTACCAACAATTCTTTTTCCTTTTTGATTCCGTTGAAAGGTTCGCTCAGGTAGAAGGAACAACGAAGGGTATCCTCTCGGGCGATCAACCTCAAATGGTCTTGGAACTCATGGTCATAGAAGGAATTCATCGCCTCCAATGTGTTGTTTTCGCTGTTTCCCAAGCGAATCTTGAAATAGACGTAGCCCTTGTAGGAATCCTTGACCTCTTGAAATTTTAAGGCGTCGATCTCATTGGACCTGAAATACTGAATGGCCAGGTAATCGTTGTCGACCAGAGTCACCTGCGCGGGCGTATCCCCGATGACACAGGATTGCACAAACCCGTTTTCTGGATTCTCGATGAATCTTTTGTACTCCAAAGGAGTATGTCTGTCGGTATTGCAGGCAGAGAGGAATAGGTAACAGAAAAAGTAATAATGGACTTTGTTCACAGCTTCCAGCAATTATGCAACTAAGATGACTTGAATCCTGTAATTCCACAAAATTCATGGCTTATATTGCAAATTAATAGCTAGAAATGACAATGTCAAGCCGAAGATAGTCAAGCGAAGAACAAATCTGGGGCAACCGAACACGGGTTTCGGCCAATGGAGAATGAAGCATGCGGCATTCCACCTCCAAGAATTGAAGGACCAGGCCTACTGCATCGACAATGTGAGGTGTGCAGTGTGGTGGCGAGGAAACGCGATTCTCACCAAGCTCGCACCGAAAGCTAGTGGAGCCGGGCTTTGCAAGTGCATGCTCGGCTAGTTGGCGCGCAGGAGGCTGTAGACTTGCGCGCACTTTGCCCTTTTCTACATCGATGAAGGGGTAGCAAGGCATATTGGTGAGCAGTGTGGAGATCGGGTTGCTAATGTGCGATTGGCCAAGATGCAGTTTCAATCGCCTCGTGGTGTGGCCAATCAAGCATGCCTGCATTGTCGAGGGGGACAAGAGACTTGCAATGAACCTTTGAAGATCGAGCCAGCTTTGTTGAAGGCTGTGCTTGGCCCAAGCAAAAGATTGAAATCAAGATTGGTCAAGGCTGTAAACCCAAAAGCAAGTCCCCCAACCAATTTCCACCCCCTCTGCCGCCCCCTTCAAAACAAAAATCCCTGTAAATCAATGATTTACAGGGACGATTTGCGGACCGGACGGGACTCGAACCCGCGACCTCCGCCGTGACAGGGCGGCATTCTAACCGACTGAACTACCGATCCATTAAAGCGATGCAAAGATAGTGTTTCGAATTTTACTTGCAAGGGAATGTATCCGAAAAATTTTCAAATTGTTCATTTTCAGGGAGAAATCTTGCAAGTGCCCTTTGGCGATGCCATTTTGAGCGTCTATCCGACCTACGATTTGAGACTTTAAGGGGCTTGAATCCGTGAACCAGTTGTTTTTCCCAAGCCTTTTGATCGGCCAATGAGACATCCCCGCAACGTGCAGGCTATCCTATTGGGGTGCGGCAGAATGTGCTAACTTGGCAATGCGCTCACCGATGAAGCGCTTGCTGCCTTTGGAATGGGATGACATCCTTTTTATCGACCTTGAATTGGAGGAATCCTCCGGGAAGCTACGCGAAATCGGCGCCGTGCTCGGTGATGCAGTCTACCGAGGTGCCTCCCTTTCCGATTTGATGGCCTTTGCTGCGCCCGCCAAGGCCGTTTGTGGGCACAACCTGATCAGCTATGACCTCGAATTTTTGCGGCGCGAGTACAAAATGGAGGTTCTGTGCGCATTGCCCTCCATCGACACGTTGATGCTGTCCGCCCTCATTCGCCCAGATCATCGCAAGCATGCCCTCCACAAGGATTACAAGTTCAATGGGGTGCAGCGCAATGACCCGGTTGCAGATGCCCTCCTTTGCCGCAAGCTCTTGGAGGGCCTTTTTGCAGCCTATCAGGAGCTGCCGACGCGGTTTCGGGAGATTTTGGCGGGTTTGTTGCACGATCACGATGGTTACAATGGATTTTTCCGATGGGCGGACCCCGCAAAATGCCTGCCGATCAATGGCCTGCTGCTGAGCAAAATCATCGCTGAGATGCAGGGCCTGATCTGCGCACAGGCCGATCTGAAAATTCTCTCCGAAAAAGGCCCCGTCGAATTTGCTATGGTTCTGGCCATTATACGCGGGCCGCAGCCGGAATTGTTCACGCCCTCGTGGCTGCTCCTGCGCTACCCTCATGTGCAGCGCGCGTACAGGCGCCTGCGAACGCTCGCATGCAACGATCCACAATGCAACTATTGCAGCGACAAGCTCGACCCACGGGCCAATCTGAAAAAGCACTTCCAGTATGACGAATTTCGCAGGTTTGAAGGGGATCTGCCGGGTGAATTGCCTTTGCAGGAGCGTGCAGTGGAGGCAGCCTTGCGGGATGATAGCTTCTTGGTAATTTTTCCAACTGGCGGCGGCAAATCGATCACATTCCAATTGCCGGCCATCATCCGCGCAAATGCCAACAATGCCTTGACCGTGGTGATTTCGCCGCTCGTTTCGCTGATGAAGGATCAGGTCGACAACCTGCGCACCAAACATGACATCACCAATGCCACTGCCATCAACGGCCTTTTGTCCCCCCTGGAGCGGCAGCAGGCGATCGACCTCGTCGCGGATGGTTCGGTGAATCTCCTTTATGTAGCACCCGAATCTTTGCGCTCAAATACCATATTAGGCTTGCTAAAGGGGCGCATCATCGACCGCTTTGTGATCGACGAGGCCCACTGTTTCTCTGCTTGGGGCCAAGAATTCAGGGTGGATTACCTCTATATCGCAAAATTCATCAAGCTGCTGCAAGAAACCTCGAAACGGCCCACGCCTATTCCAGTCTCCTGTTTTACAGCCACCGCTCGCAAGGAGGTGATTACGGATATTATGAAGTATTTCGGTGATCGTTTGGGCTTGGAAATGCAGTTGTTTTCCACCGCTCAGGGACGCCTCAATCTGTCTTATAACGCTTTAAAAACCGATGACAGAGAAAAGAAGGAAGCCCGATTATTGGAGCTTTTGGAGGCGACCGATCAGCCCGCTATCATTTATGTGAGTCGCGTGAAGACGAGCCATCGCTTGCAGGAATTCTTGCAACGCCACGGATTCAGCGTCGAGGCCTACAATGGCAAAATGGACCGCCAAGACAAAAATCGCATCCAAGAGGCATTTCTTAAAAGTGAAATTAGGATCATCGTCGCCACTTCTGCATTTGGGATGGGCGTGGACAAGGACAATGTCGCGATGGTGATCCACTATGAAATCTCGAACTCCTTGGAAAATTATGTCCAAGAGGCAGGGAGGGCTGGTCGAGATCAAAACATGCAGGCCAAATGCGTGATTCTGTTTGATGAAAATGACCTGAGCAAACATTTTGAGTTGCTGCAAGGCATGAAACTCAATAAGAAGGATATTGATCAAATTTGGAGCGGCATCAAGCTATTTCAAAGCGAATCAATCCTGAAATCCGCATTGGAAATCGCGCGCAAGGCTGGATGGGACACCGAGATGCGCTACTTGGAAACACGCGTGCGTGCCGCAGTCAATGCTTTGGAGGAAGCAAATTACCTAGACCGAGGGCAAAATTCACCCCGCATTTTTTCCAATAGTTTGCAACATAAATTGTTGGAGCAAGCGAAGGCGACGGTATGGAAAAATGA
This sequence comes from Bacteroidota bacterium, assembly GCA_031424495.1. GTDB lineage: Bacteria > Bacteroidota > Bacteroidia > J057 > JADKCL01 > JADKCL01. Next base: position 19,147 of record JANPHP010000230.1, read on the forward strand.
GCAGAAATTCTCCGAAAAGCAGCTGAAAATCGTGGACCGTATGCTGCAATACATGTATGGCAAGGAGAATATTGCGGTCGATTACATGGCGGAATCTCTGGCAATCTCGATGCCTGAGGCCGTGAGCATCATGCATTTATTCAAGCAAATCGGCGTCTTGGGCGACGACATGGATTTGAGTGCGCGCATTGCAAGCCGTCGCTCCAAAAGCAATGGCGGACAACGATTGCGTGCCATGCTCAAGTTGGAAAAGGCCATGATCAATGCGCTTTTTGAGGATGAGGAATTGAAAAAATACGCCGTCAATTTGAGAGAATTGAATTCCAAATTGCACGAGCAGGATTTTCAAGAGAGCGATGGCATTTCGATCGCTGAGATCCGCGTGGTTTTGCAATACTGGAAAATGCACAAATTCCTGAAGAGCGAACGTACGGAGCGCGACGATTTTTGGTACAAACTGACTCCCAAAAAGCCATTCTCCGAATTGCAGGATGATTTTGAACGGCGGAGCAAACTTGCCACGCAAGTCATGGACCAATTGGAAAAACGCGCCGCTGCCACCAAAGATGAGGAACAAGGAAAAGTCAAATTTTCGCTGGTCGACTTGAAAAATAGGAGTGAAGCCGAATCCTTGTTTCCGGTGAAAGCGAATATTGGGGAATATGAGAAAACTCTGCTCTACCTCAATTTCATCGAGGCTATCGAATTGTTGGATGGGCTGCTGGTCAATTACAATCGCCTGAGCATTAAGCGCACGGAACAGAACAATCAGAAAAAATATACCGTTGGGGATTACACCACGCTGGCACGTCATTATGAGCGCAAAATCGAGCAAATTCATATCGTAGGTGAATATGCAAAGCGTTTGCTAGTAGACAATCTTGCGGCGATGAACTTTACCAACGACTACTTCAAACTGGATTATGCACAATTCATGCGGAAGTATTTCAGCGGAAAAGAAGAAGTGCTCAAACGGCCGCTGACCATTGAGAAATTTGAAGAAATATTTGGGCAGCTCGACATTGCCCAATTGAATGTCGTCAATTCCAAGGAGGAAAAAATCCTCGTGACTGCTGGCCCTGGCAGCGGCAAAACGCGCGTTTTGGTCCACAAAATGGCAAGCCTCTTGCTGTTGGAGGATGTAAAACCGGAGCAATTTTTGATGCTGGCATTCTCCAGACCCGCAGCGCAAGAATTCCGTTCCAGACTCTCCAAGCTCGTGCCTGGACTCGGCAAATACATCGACATCTACACCTATCATGGATTTGCATTCCGGCTACTCGGCCGTCTGGGAGACTTGAAAAGCGCTGAGAATGTGGTGAAAGTGGCCACGTTGGCCATCCGAGAGGGGCTGATTCCCAAAGAAATCGTGAGCAGCAAAAGCGTGATTATGCTCGACGAGTTTCAAGACGTTTCGCAGCAGGAATGGGATTTCTTGACGGCGCTCAGAGAAGCAGCAGAGCAGCCGCGCATCATCGCCGCAGGCGACGACGATCAGTGCATTTATGAGTTTCGTGGAGCTTCGCTAGACCACATGCGCACGCTCATTGCGGATGGAGCAGAGCAGCATTCCCTCATCACCAACTACCGCGCAGCACCGAATCTGGTTGAATTCTCCAATGAATTCTTGCGCTATTTTCCCGTTGACCGCATGAAAGCCGATCAAATATTGCGGGCAAAACAATTGGACAATGGCCATATCCGATTGGTGCGCTACCACGTTGGAAATCTGAAAGCAGGAATTGTGGACGCCATCGCCGCAACAAAGCTAGAGGGCACCTGTGCGCTCCTCACCACCCGCAACGAGGAAGCTGTCCACGTGCATGGCCTCCTGCGGCAACGCGGCATTCCCGCGATGCTCATCACTGAACAAGATGGCTTTCGTGTGGCGCAAATGCAAGAATTTGTATGGTTTACGGAGGCCCTCAAGCCCGGCGGGGACGCTGCCAACCCCGAATGGGTGGCTCTCGCTGATTGGAAAAAGGCAGTGGATGGGATGCGATCAAGGTTTGCAAAATCGGCTGATTTAACGTTTGTGCTACACGCGATTCATGCTTTCATGCCTTCGCCCCGCAAAATACATCGGCTGGATTGGCAGGAATATTGTGCGCAATTGCGGGTGGAAGATGTCATGTTTCCAGAGCAGCAAAAGGTGTATGTCTCGACCATGCACAAAGCCAAAGGCAAGGAATTTGACAGCGTATTCCTTTTGCTGGACAATTTCGAGATTGAGCAACACAACAATTCAGGGAAATCCGATCACCTACATGTGCTCTACGTGGCGCTCACGCGTGCCAAAAAAAGCCTGGAAATCCATTGCAATCGACCCTATTTTGATGATTTTGAAGTCGAAGGCTTAGAACGTAGTGATGGAATTGGGGGCGACAGCAGCGATTTATTGGAAATGGAATGTGGGCTCAAGGATATTTTCTTAGACCATTACAAAAAAATTGATTCCATGTTGGCTTTGTCGCAGCTAGTGGCCGGCCATACATTGCAAATCGATCAAGGTGAGCGCATGAATTTGATCGATCACCAAGGCAATGTGCTTGTATTTTGGTCACAGAGTATGCAAGAGAAGCTACAAATTCGCCTGCGAAAAGGTTATGTCTTGGAGTCTGCAAGTGTTGCTCATATTGTGTTTTGGAAAGGCGAAAACGATGCCCAACCCAGCCGTGTGATCCTGCCGAGATTGACCTTCAGGCGCATGGGCAATGCACGGATGCTGGGTTTGTGATGGCTACTTGGCTGTCGGCTGAAAAGCCAGCTGAACGATTGGAAACCGCAGCAAACGCAAAGACCGCAAAGAACAATGCTCTTTGCGGTCTCTACTGTAAAAAAACTTAAGTCAGCGCCTCAGAAATCAACTCCTTAGCGACGCTTATTCGTCTGGCTGAATAGCCAGGTGTACATCTCATCATAGCCAAATACCCTCGCGAGTTGGCTGTGGCCCCAGTCGTCATAGACCTTGTAGGTGAGGTTTTTGCCGCCATTGCAAGACTTGATGGCCGCCACCATTTTCTCAGATTCCGAGATCGGAACCGCTTGATCTAGCTTACCGTGTTGGATCCACAGGGGCACCTCGGCGAGGCGACAGCCGTCGCTGGGATTGCCGCCGCCGCAGAGCGCCACTGCGCCCGCGATGCGCTCAGGGTACTTGCCCGTGAAGTGTAGCGTACCATAGCCGCCCAGGCTCATGCCGCAGACGTAGACGCGGCTGCTGTCGGTATTGTATTGCGACTGCACATAGTTCAGCACGTTCAGGATCTTGTCAGGGTCCCAAGCCGAGCCTGATTGCACTTGCGGCGCAAAAACGATGGCCGGAATCTTGCGTCCACGCACGATTTCTGTGATCACACCGTATTTTTTCACCAATTCCAGGTTGGTGCCCGAGAGGCTGCGGCCATGCAAGAAAATCAAAATCGGGGGTTTGGATTTCAGGACAGTATCCTCCGGCAGATACAACCAAAATGGATAATCAGCCTTGCCAGTAACTGTGCGCAATTGCGAGAAACCCCTTGCGCCACCGAGCATCAGCAGCGCAAATAGAAAGTATTTCATCAATTTCATTCCGTATTCAATATTGCCCAAATGGGCGATCCGTATTTTGTCCACGCCTCAAATCGTTGCCAGAAGCGGTGCAAATTTACGGCTTGATTGCAAACTATGCAACCATGGACGGTTTTGGTGGCTATCGTATTGAAAGTCAGTATGGTGGGCGGATATTGAGCTGTCTCATTTGGTGACGCAATACAGCTGGAATTTGCATGGGATTTTTGTCTTAAAATATTGATAGCTAATGAATTGATTAAACTTTAGCGCCCATCTGTCCATCCTCCATTGGCCCAAAAGCCGTCTGAATTGTGAATATTTTTAACAAGATTAACATTCGGTGGATGCAGGATGAATGCTTTAATCCCCTGATATCTAATCAGATGGAAAAATATTGCATGGTAGACCTATTGGCGTTATCCACATATTGAATGAACTTAAATCCTAGAAATAAGTTGCTTAATTTGTCATGTCGACCGAATCGGAGATGTAGCGGAGACATCTTGCGCCCTTCGATACACTTCCACCTAACCAGCTATCCGATAAGGCATTCGGAAGGGGTGGTAAGGGGGAGGTGTATCTGTTATTGCAAGACGTCTCCGCAACTCCGCCGAGGCGGATTGGTCGACATGACATAGTGGTGATTCAAGTCGAATAGGCTGCTAATAACTACGCGATTCAATTTCCCGAATCACACCGACAATTAATAGAAAGGTCCAAGTCGGCTTTCTTATTTAGGAGCTTTGGTCGGCTTTTTCTTCTCCAAATCTGCCTTGGCTGTCGAATCTGCGCGAAAAGTTGAGTCAGCTCTATATTCTTCGCGAGCCTTCGCAACTGAATCTTCTGCTACCCCATCTAAAGAATCAGCTATATGCGTAGAATCCTTCACAGCTTGCGCCCTAAGCTCCGCAGCACTAGGCCCACCACCATACATCACCATCCCAATGATCCCAGCCACCAAAATCACCCCAAAAAACACCAACCCCACCCAATACCGCTGCAAAATAGTCCTCGTGTCCACGGGGAAGGTCACTGCCTCTTGCACGGGCATGGTCCTCGCCATATTGATCGGTGGCTTGATCGCCACGTAGCGGTTGCTCAAGTGGGGAGAATCCAGCACTTCGACGAGCTGCACCGTGATATTGTCCTTGCCGCCGGCTGCATTGGCAGCGTCGATGAGCAATTGCGCACGGGTGCCGAGCATGCCGCGCTTTTTTAAGATTTCTTCGATATTGCGGTCGCCGATCATCCCATTCAGACCGTCTGAGCACAAGAGAAATACATCGCCTTGCTTAGGGAAGATCGGGTCCTTGGTGACTTCCACCTTGATATCTGCTCCGATGCCCATGGCGCGCATCAACTCGTTTTTGCGGGGATGCTCCTCGGCTGCCTCCTCGGCAATCAGGCCCTCGTCGACCAAGCCTTGTACGAACGAGTGGTCACGCGTGAGCTTGTGCAGCTGCCCGTCGGTAAAAATATAAATGCGGCTGTCGCCAACGTGGGCCAGCCACAATTCACTTTCCTTTTGCAGCAAGATCACACACGTCGTTCCCATGCCCTTGAGCGCAGGCTGATTGAGCGCCGTCGCATAGATCTGCTCATTTGCAAAGTGGATGGCCTTGTTCAGCAAATCAGAGGGATCGGCAGCGTCGTTGCGCGCAAAAAACTCTAAAAGGCTACTCACCGCAATCCGGCTTGCGGTCGCCCCTCCGACATGCCCGCCCATGCCATCACACACCGTAAACACTTGTCCCCAAGGATATTCGGCGTGCCCCATATTGTCCTCGTTGGCTTCGCGCATCCTACCCACATCGGTGAGCGGGGAGAATTCTAGATCAAGGTTTTTTCCCATGGTGCAAGGGCTTAGAGATAAAAGAATAGGATGGCTTCGCCGGCTTTAATCTGATCGCCGTGCCGCAATTCGGATTGCTGCATGCGGCTGCCGTTGAGCAGGGTGCCATTGGTGCTGCCGAGGTCGAGGAGCAGATATTTTCCGTTTTGATAAATCACCTGAAAATGTGTGCGCGACATCGTCTGATCGGCGACCTGTACATCGCAGCTCGCGTCGCGCCCGACCGTGGTCACGGGCGAGGGCAGCTCCATCGTGAGCGGATGACCATTCAATATCGTCGTGAGGCGGGGCTGACGGCCATTGGCATACATTTCTTCAAGCAGGGCCTTTGTCTCGCGCTCGGCTTCGGCCTTGCGCTGCTCGTCGGCGATCTTTTTGCGGCGGTCTTGCTCCTCGCGTTGGATGCGCTCGAGCGCTGAGTTTTGTTGTTGCAGGCGTCCTTCGGTCTCCTTTCCAGCCGACTCCACCTGCTCCAGTTTACGCTGCTCCTCAAGGCGACGCTGCTCAGCATCTGCATTGCGTTTGCGCATCCACAGGAAAATACCCACTGCAGCGCCCAAAATCAAGACAATGATGAGGACAAACAAAATCAAATTGGCTTGGATCCATCCGCCGAAGCCCAAGGATGGCGCTTCATAGTTGAGGCTCAGCACGTCGGTGCCGGCCTTGATTTGCAGCGGGTGGGTCTTGCCGTCGCGTTGACTCTCGGTCGCAAACGTGAAGACATAATTCATGCCCAGCGAGCGCTGCACGGCCTCCTCCGCAAATCCCAGCATGGCCCCCGATGCGGCGGTTGGGTCAGACTTGTTCACCGCAAAGCTCAGGCCGTGGGTGTTCTTGGCGAGGTCGTCGAGGAAATATTTGGCGTTTTTGGGCTCGAAACGCATGTTGTACACCGCGACATCGGCCTTGATGGCTTTGGCGGTGACCATGGCCTCGCCATCGTTGCGGTTGAAAATGTTGGGAAATTCGCCCGAAAGCACGATGAGCATTTTGGTCGCCGACTTGCGCGTCGCCAACTGATCGATGCCTTCAGAAATCGCAGGGAAGAGCTCGGAGCCATGTGCCTCGTCGATGCCCTTGCCGTTGGGGGAGATGGCCTTGGTCACCGATGCGCTAAGGGCTTCGGTATTGTTGCCAAAACCAGTGGGCTCCAAGGGAAAGAGGTATTTGCCGGTCTGCCCCGGGGTGGACCAGGCAAATGTCGATATGCCAAGCTCGTCGCCTTCTTCCAAAATATCAGGTAGCGCTTTGACCAATACCTCCCTGAAAAACTTGGCTTGGGCTGCACGCTCGGCCGAAGGCAGGTATTCCCACAAAATGAGAATGCTTTTGGTGCGTCCGCTGTCTTTGGGGGCGCTGTCTTTGAGTGTGAACTTGACGTCTTTGCCGCCATCCTCCACGTTGAAAAACGTTGCGGGCTTGATTTCCGGATCACGCAGGTTGACGCGGACCGTGACCGAGGGGAAGCTGTCGGTCTTGGCCTCGCCGATTTGCTTCATCTGCGCAAAGGTGCTTGCGCTCAGCAACATCGACAACAGCATGAAGGCGACCCAAATGCGACTTGATTTCATAGTGGAGGGGGTGAAAGCGAGGCTAATGGACATCAAAATAGACATTTGCCCAACGCATCGCCGCCATGACCTGCGCCGATAGGGGCGACAGCTTTTGGGCGGCGACGCGTTAGGCGAATAGGGTCACAAAGGTGACTTGAACTTGAACACGGAGTTGCCAAAGCGCAGGGTATCCCCGTCCTTGATTTCGTGCGGTTGGCCCACTTGAATCTCATCTTCGTTGATGAAGGTACCGTTTGCGGCCATCTCGTCTTTGAGGTAGTAGCTTCCCTTTTTGAACAAAATCGTCGCATGGTGGCCTGAAATCGAGGTGTCGCCAGCGATGGTCATGTCATTTCCAGGGTTGCGGCCGATCGTATTGTTGCCTTCATAGAGACGGTAGTCGATGCCCATCGGGTCGAGGGTGTAGCTGATCAGCCAGCCGACGATCTTGCGGGTGGCGCGGTTGTGCACCACTTCTTTGATTTCGCCGGCCTCCTTGACTTCCTCAACTTCTTGGATAAAAGTCCTGTTGAGGTCGCGCTTTACGGGCGGATTGATGGAAGCAGGTTGTTGGACGGGAATGCCTGCACCAAACACCTGTGTTTTGTCGCCCAGCGCGGTGCTTTCGTGGTTTCCGCCTTGGACTTTGGTCTTATCGTCGGCGCCAGCAGCGCCTTTGGGGCAATAGGGGCACTCGCTCAACTCTTCCTTGAAGTAGTGGCCCTTTTCGCATTGTTGATAGCCTTTCATACAAAATAGATGCTAAGAGATAATGTGATGATGAATGACGCCGCAAAACTACAAAAAATGTACGTCATTTTAGGGAATGCGCGCAAGGCATCTCCAAGCGCATTCTGCCCCCTAAAATGTGATTCTCGGTAGTACCACTGAATGAAAACCGCAAAGTTCGCAGACAGCGATGAGTTAGCATCGCCAGAGTCGGTGTTGCTGCAGATTTTGCTTACAGTGGGTCTTTCCTCCGCATCGCCAAAAACAACACACAAAACATCGCGCCGGTGAGCAGGCCGATCATGAGTGTGTCCAACCCGACAGTGTAAGCGAGATCGCCAAAGGTCTTGGTGTACGTGCTTGGAAATTGGTCTTGGAGAACGGTTTTGCTCGACACTGGAATATTACTGCCATCCGTAGAGAACAATAAACTCAACCGTTCATCATCCACGGTCTTCTGTATCAGCATCAAGCCCTCATTGCCCCACCGCGTCGGTGTGAAATAGCTCAAAATCTCCACGGGTGCTTGGTTGATCTTTGCCACGACTCCTGCAAGCATCACCTGCGGGATGAGCACAAGCGGCACGATGGTCATCGCCTTCTCCGACGTATCCACCAACGAAGAAATCATCAATCCAAGCATGGTCGCGCAGATCGTCATGAGCCAAACCCAACCGATCGTGCCGCCCAAGTTGTTCCAAGCCGGATCGGTATGCTGAAAGCCCAATGCGATGATGCCGGAAAATAGGAGGGCCTGCACAGCTGCAAAAAAGGAGAGCACGGCGAGTTTGGAGGCAATGTAGGACCCGATGCGCAGGTTGAACATGCGCTCGCGGCGGTAAATTGCGGCTTCGGCGACGATCTCGCGGGCAGCGTTGCTTGTGCCAAACCAAATGGCCGACAGCGTGATCATGAAGGGCACCGACCGCGTGACCTGATCAAAAATCATGCAGATGAGGGCCGCGATGATCGGTGCCTGCCCGATCAGGATGGCAATGTTGAGCAAATCGTTGGTTTTGATGCGCATGTAGCGCCGGCTCAGCCAAAATGCCTGCACCAAAACGCCCTTGTCAGAGCGCTTCATCAACCTTGGATTGGCGACGGTGGTGGTTGCAGGTGGCAGATGGTGCTGTGCCCGATAGCGGCCGATCCACTTTTGGGCAGGCGGCCCGCTGATGTTCGCATAGACCTCCACGGCGGTGCGCACTTCAAAATAGCGCTTGTAGGAATCGGCGGCGCCATCGTAGACCATCGATCCGCCCTCAGCGAGAAAGATCACTGAGTCCATATATTCGAGGTCCTCGGGTTTGTGGGTGACCATGATGACCGTCGTGCCCTTGCGCGCGAGTTCCTGCAAGATCTTGAGAAATTCGTCAATCGTCTGCGGATCCAAAGGCGAGGTGGGCTCGTCCAAAAACAGGATCAAGGGATCGGTAAGGAGTTCCACAGCAATCGAGACACGCTTGCGCTGCCCGCCGCTGATTTTGGCAATCGGGCTGTGGCGGATGTGGGCTATGCGCAATCGCTGCAACACGTCCTCGATCTTGCGATCGATTTCCAATCGGGTGGGCCGCTCCATGCGCAGCCGCGCCGCAAAATAGAGCGATTGCTCGACCGTGAGTTCTTTGTGTACGATATCGTCTTGCGGCACGTAGCCGATGAGCGTCTTCAAAAACGGATAGTTTTGGATCAATTCCAGGTTGTGGAGGTAGACCTTGCCGTGGGTGGCGGGTGCCTCGCCCGTGAGGCATTTGAGCAAGGTGCTCTTGCCGCAGCCGGATGGGCCCATGATCGCGACGAGCGACCCCGCCGGAATCGACAGGCTGCTCGCTTGCAGGCCGACTTGGCCGTTTTTGAAGATCTTTTGGATGGATTCTGTGCGGATGGCGATCTCGCCGCTCAGGTTGTGGGCGCCGCTGTCGAGTGACAAGACGCTGCGACCGATGATGATTTTGTCACCCGTTTGCACCTGCACATTGCCCTGAATGCGCTGCCCGTTGATAAATGTGCCGTTGGTACTGTCGAGGTCGATGAGGAAAATGCGGCCATCGGGCAATTTGCGCAGCTTGGCGTGTAGGCGGCTCGCTAGCGTGCTGTCGATCACGATGTCGCAATCTGCCTGCCGCCCGATGCTCAGCTCGGGCTTTTGGGCTAGCATTGCCAATAGGCTTTTGTTTTCCACGCGCCGCGAGGGCTCCGGAGCCGCAGTTTGCACACCATCGCCTGCACTTTCCAGCCGCATGCGTGCCTTGCTTCCTCCAAAATCAATGGTATCGCCCAACTGCAAGTGCGTCGGAAGGCCCACAGGTAACTTTTTACCATTTACCCAGGTCCCATTCGTGCTGTTGTTGTCGACGACTTTGCAGCCGCCCTCGCCGTCCCATGTGACCTGTGCATGCACGCGCGAGACCGCGTCCGATGAAAATGCAACATCGACACTGCCGCTTTGACTCCCGATTGTGAGCACGCTAGGCACACCTGCAGCCAATTCAAAACTGTTTTGTTTTTGTCCGTCTTGGTGGAATGTCAGGATTATTTTCGAACTTTTCATCGTCTTTGACCGAAGTTACAGAACTGAATGATGATAAACGGATCGCATATTTCCAAATTTCTTTTCTTGGGCTTGTCACTTGTCGTGGGATGCAGCAAGACGCAAACTACGGATTCGGCCAATGGCATTGCAGATTCCAAAGTCAATTTTACCGTTTGTGACCCCAAGGATTACAAGTTTGAATGCCTGAAAGACGACAAGACCGCGACGAGCGACGGGCTGCTTGATCTCTTCGGCGGCGTGAAAGATGCCGTGGTCGAGGCTGCAGCAAAGCCCGTCTCCGACGCGCGCCAAGATGAATATGGCGAGGGTTCCCGCCGCGAAATCGAACAAAAATACAAGGTCATCGCCGACCATTCCGATCATGACATGTTGCAGGGCATCATGCTCAAACTTTTGAAACAGCGCGAAAAAGCCACCAAAATCGACTACAACATCTACGTCGTGCATGCGCAAGAGGTGAATGCATTCACGGTCGGCGGCGAAATCTATGTGACCGATGCCTTGCTGCAATCCGCTGAGAGCAAAGACGAATTGGCTTGTGTGATCGGCCATGAAATCGGGCACAATGAGCTCGGGCACATTGCCAAGCAGCTCAAAGCCACAGAGCTTGCCCAGGGAATTCTGGGCGATGAGGCTGGCGCGGACGTTGCCAATTTCATCGGCTTGCTCACCATCGGTTTCAATCAGCGCAGCGAGGCCGAGGCCGACCTCTATGGCATCGACTTGGCGCTGTCTGCGGGCTATGATGCCTGTCGTGGCATCGATTTTTGGAAGCGCATGGAGCGTATGGAAGGCGAGGCCAATGACCTCGACAACTTCATGCGCAGCCATCCCTATTCCTCAAAGCGCGCCAATTGTTATCGATCCCACATTGCAGATTTTCATCATTATACTTGCAAAAATTGATGTGATAAATGACCACGGTGCATAAGCCTATCTGCCGATGAAACTCAAAATTAAATGGATTGTAATTCTCTTATTCTTGATGCTGATTGCGGGCGCGGCCCTGATTGCATTCACCTTCAAAATGCCCGAGTTTTCTGGGGTCGATGAGATTAAGATTGAAGGCATGGATGGCAAACAATTGAGCGCTACCATTCAGGCCAAGGTCTACAATCCCAATTTTTATGCACTCGGCGCTCGCAAGGTCGATTATATTGTGACCTACCGCGACACCGTGATCGGCAAGGGTGCATTGCCACAAGGTTTGAGCCTTTCCGGAGGGGACACGACGCAGCTCAGCCTGCCCTTGATGATGGAATTGGACGGCATCTTTGCGGTTTACAAATCTATATTGCGCAAGCCAAAATGCGCCCTCGACATCCATTTGGAGGGTGAATTTACTTTCTTGCATTACCAACATGGGCTCGACTTGCAGACGGAGGTCGAGGCCGACAAATTCATCCAACAAATCCTCGGGAAGTCCCTCGGCAGCGATGATCTGGGCATGGAGGAGATGAGATGGAAATCCACGAACCTGAAAACCTCGGAATTCAGCTTTGTTTCGGTAGTGAAAAACCCGCTCGACATTCCCCTAGATTTGCGCAGCCTCGACATCGTGCTCTACAACGAGGGCAAAAGCAGCCGTGCTGGCGAATGGAAACTAGAAAACGCCATTCCCCTCAAACCCAAATACAGCACGCGCCTGCCCGGCAGCATCCAAATCAATCACTTGGGCGCAAGCGCGGGCGTCATCAACACCGTTTTTAAGGGGGAACTGCGATTCGACGCCAAGGGCACCATGGTCATGCAACTCGCTGATCTGGTGTTTGAAATCCCGATAAATGGCAAGGTCGTGATCGATCCCAAGACGGGGAAAGGGAGATGGGAGTGATGGAATCTACCTCGGAAAATGCAAATATGGGCACGGTTGGCAGCTCGCTGGCCCAACCGCAGGCTGCGCCCTTGCTTGATGCTGTGCTTGTGCATCGACTGGAGTTTTTTGCTTGGGTCACCATCATCGTGATGGCTTTCATGGGAATACTGCAATTGATTGGTGGGATTTTTGGTGTAAACTTGTTTTTGCAACCTGATCCCGATACGGGCGGGCCTTTTTCCTCACAAACTGATCGCGCTTGGTGGAATTTGTTGCTGAGTTGCATTGTAGTTTATCTTTTGCTTATTGCTGATAGTGCAGCAATGGTATTTGCAGGCGTTGGAATTTTGAAGCGAAAAGCCAAGTCCCGTAAGCTTGCCATGCCCATTTTGAAGATAAATTTAGCGATTGCTTTGATGCTTTTGATGGGGAGCATATTGATGTTTGTCCTTCATGAGAATGAAAGCGATCTTTTGTTTGCCATCATCATGCAGGTGGCAAGCTTGGGCTATATTTTCCACAGTATCTGGGGGCTTCTAATCCTACGGATTTCACGTTGTCAAACTTATTTTGAGCAATAAACGATGCATCCCAATACGATCATCCAAAACTATCGACTCCTCTCCAAGCTTGGCGAAGGCGGCATGGGCGAGGTTTGGCTAGCCGAGCATGTCACCATCGACCGCAAGGTCGCGATCAAGATTTTGCATGCCCACTACTCCCGCAACGCAGACTTGCGGGCACGCTTTCGCAACGAGGCTGTCACCCTCTCCAAATTGCAGCACCCCAATATTGTGGCCTTTTACGATCTGATCGAAGCCGATGAGCACATCTGCCTCGTGATGGAATATGTGAAGGGCCGCAACCTCGATGAAATCATCCGCTGGGAGACAGGGCCGCTCACGCCCGCGCGGCTCGGCACGATCTTCAAGCAGGTTTTGCTCGCATTCGACCACGCGCACCGTGCGGGCGTGATCCACCGCGACATCAAGCCTAGCAATTTTATGCTCACCGACGATGGCGTGCTCAAAGTGCTCGATTTTGGTATCGCCAAGCTGCTGGGAGACGATCAGCAACTCACCCGCACAGGTACGCGCATGGGCACGACCTTTTACATGAGCCCCGAGCAGGTCAATGGCGGCAAGGTCGATCAACGATCCGATATTTATTCGCTGGGTGTCACGCTCTTTGTATTGGCGACCGGCAAAAATCCCTACGAGGGCGAAACCGTCGAATTCAAAGTTTACAACCGCATCGTACACGAGCCCTTGCCGCGCGCGGGTAGCGTTTATCCGGGCGTGTCGTCTGCCGTCGAGCGCCTGATCCAAAAAGCAACTGCCAAGGAGCCCAAGGATCGCTTTCAAAATTGCGGCGAATTTCTGGTCGGAGAGGCGAAGGCCGTCGCACCTACACCCGCGTCTGCACCCGCGTCTGCAGATGGACCCGTCGTGCCCGCGCCCGACGGCTCGCCCGATTCGCTGGTGCGCTTCAAGCGCTTGCGACGCTTGGCGCTCATCGGAAGCGTGGCGGGGGTGTTGCTTTGCCTGATTCCAGGCTCTGGCAACGGTGCCGAACTCGGCGGCCTGCCCGGCTTGGGATTTCTGGCCTCGATCGGTATCACAGTGGGCAGCATCGCCCTGCAGCGCGGCCTCGCATGGAGCAAATGGGGCCTGCGCATCTGCTATCCAATCTTTGGGTTGGCGAGTCTATTGGCCGCATTTTTCCCTGGGCACACGTCCTATTCGACACGCAATTCATTCTACTTTTCGATCAATGGCACAGACTTCTCCCAAAACACGACCGACAACTATTGGCCGCTCAGGGTGCTTTGTTGTTTGGCATTTCTCTTTGCTGCATGGGGGCTTTGGGTGCTGTTTGACAAGAAAAATAAGCCTTATTTGGAGGGGATGCGTTGAGTGTTGGCTCACGAGCGTCAAGAAATTGGCAGGTTCCATTTATAAAAATGCTTATCTTCCGCACATCAAGCCAATTCTTGATGGTTCACGCGGTCACATTTGACGATTGTCCAAAAACGATGCATCCCGACAAAATCATCCAAAACTACCGGCTCATCCGTTTCCTTGGCGACGGGGGCATGGGGCAGGTATGGCTCGCCGAGCACACCTTGCTCGGCCGCAAGGTCGCTGTCAAGAGCCTGCATCCGCAGTTTGCGCGCAATGCGGGCATCCGTGCACGCTTCAAGCAGGAGGCCGCGACGCTTGCGCATTTGCAGCATCCTGCCATCGTGGCCCTGCACGACTACATCGAGGAAGATGATGCAGCCTATCTCGTGATGGAGTATGTCGACGGCCTCCCGCTCGACGAATACATCGCCCACAAGACCGGCCCGATCCCAACGCAACAATTGCGGGCGCTCTTCGGTCAGATTTTGGATGGCTTTGTCTACGCGCATCAAAAAATGGTCGTTCACCGCGACATCAAGCCCAGCAACTTTCTCGTCACCGAGGCAGGTGTGGTCAAGATACTCGACTTCGGCATCGCCAAAATCCTTTCAGACGGCAACCACAAACTCACCAAGACGGGCAGCAACCTCGGCACCGTGCTCTACATGAGTCCCGAGCAGGTGAGGGGAGAGTCGGTTGATTTGCGGAGTGATATTTATGCGCTCGGCGTCACCTTGTTTCAAATGGCGACGGGGCAGGGGCCTTATTCGGCCGATGCGACAGAGTTTACCGTCTATGACCAGATCGTGAACCATCCCTTGCCCGCTGCATCGAGCATATATCCCGGGGTGACAGCCGACATCGAAGCACTCATCCAAAAGGCAACGCAAAAGCTGCCAGATCGCCGTTTTCAGAATTGTGCGGATTTCAAGGCGGCATTGTTGAGTCCGGCAGTCGTGAGTCCGGTGGTGGATGCGCCTGCTGCCAGAGATTTGCAAAAGACCGAATTCGATGTGCCAGCGCCGCCGATTGCTTCGCGCCCTGCGACTGTGGTGCAGCAGCCGACGCAAGTTGCAGTGCAAGCCGCAACGGCAGTCGCGTCACCTGCGGTCAAAAAGAAGGGATTCAGGATCTGGGCTGGCGTGCTGGGATTGGTGGTGGTGGCCGCGATTGTAGTGGCCGTGGTTTTGAATTTTGGGGGAATGGGTAGTGGGGCTGGAACGAATGTAGGACAATCAACAGGTGATGTGATTCCAGGTTCGCCAGAATCCACAGTCAGGGCGTTTTATGACTATTTGGGCAATCGGGATTATCGCAAGGCTTATGAGTTGACTGACAGCGACAATTGGCCGAGCTACGATGGTTTCAGTGATCCAAATAAGGGGTTTGGATCTGTAAACGGGAGCAATGTGAATTATGTAAATGAACTAAACAAAAAAGACTCGGTTGCCAGGGTCGAAGCTGAGGCCTATATGAGCGATCCCAAACATGGTAGCCATACCTTTAAATTCCACTACTCACTCAAGCTTCGAAATGGCGAATGGAAAATAACGGATAGCGCTTGTTTAAATTGCAAAACCAAACGAAAAAGATCTAGGTGATGTATATCGCCACAATGGCTTACAAAATAGTATACCAATGCTTTAGGTTACGATTTCGGAGCAATCGCATTCCCTGCATCATCGACAGTTCCTGTATAATCAGTCCGGGCTTGTGAAGGCATTCGAAAAGAAAGACAAGTGCGCCCATCAAAGTTGGTGATCGCAAGGTCGCCGTGGGAAATGACACTCATCCCGACCAAAGCTTCAAATTTGTGGGGAAGCGCAGGCACCTCGGTAACAGGAAGATTGATCGATAGGTTGTTCGGGAGGTGAAAGCACATCAAGTAGACATTCTGGATGACTTCTCCAGCAGCTGTCAAAACTTTTATTTTGGAGGATGGCTTCAGGCCCAGTTCAGAAACAACCTTGGAAGTCACGCAACAACCCGATGCTCCAGTATCCCAAATCGCATGGGTTTCATAGGTGCGCACTTGATGCAAATTGGTTTCGGACACCTCCTCCGATACCTCGAGTTTGGTATGTATCACATTTGCGACACGATCAAAAAGCACTGTGAAAGCCGACATTTACGCGAGCATTACGTTTGAAAAAAATACTTGCGTATAGCTCTCCGGGCCAGGAATGCAATGCTGGATCAGAAAGGTCCCGACAGGATGCGTCTTTTTTGCGGTTCGATAGGCGGCCAACATATCGTCGAAATACCCAAACACACTTTGCCCCACAACCACAACATACTTGTCGTAATGCTCGGCAGACCATCGCTCCTGATTCTCTAAGAAATATGCAAATTCCAAGTCTAGCATATATCAAAGATACATCGGCCGTGTGTGATTCCGCAACTCAATCCCACCAAAAAAATCCATATTTTCGCATCCGTGAGCCTGCAGCCCGGAAAGATCATCCAGAACTATCGCCTCCTCCGCTTCCTTGGCGACGGGGGCATGGGCTCTGTATGGCTGGCCCAGCACACCCAATTTGACCGCCAAGTGGCTGTCAAAAGCCTCCACGGGCAGTTGCTGCGCAACCAAGGCATCCGCGATCGCTTCAAAAACGAGGCTGCGACGCTTGCGCACCTGCAACATGAGCGCATTGTTGCCTTGCACGACTACATCGAAGACGATGAGGGCGCTTACCTCGTGATGGAATTTGTCGACGGCCTGCCCCTCGACGAATACATCCGTGACGTCTCGGGCCCGATCCCCGATGCTCAACTGCGCGAACTCTTCGGGCAGATTTTGGAGGGATTTGTCTACGCGCACAGCAAGCGTGTGGTGCACCGCGACATCAAGCCCGGCAATTTCCTCATCACACCACAGGGAGAAGTCAAGATTCTCGACTTCGGCATCGCCAAGATCCTCGGCGACGGCGACCGCAAGCTCACCAAGACGGGCACCAACATGGGCACCGTCCTCTACATGAGCCCCGAGCAGGTCAAGGGACAGCAAGTCGATCAGCGCAGCGACATCTACGCCCTCGGCGTCACCCTCTTCCAGATGGCGACCGGACGCAATCCCTACTCGGCTGACATGACTGAGTTTTATGTCTATGACCAGATTGTGAACCATCCGCTGCCGCCCGCGCATGAGTTCTATCCAGGGGCCAGCCCCGAGGTCGAGGCGCTCATCGCCAAGGCGACCGCCAAAGACCCCGCAGACCGCTTTCAAGATGTTGGAGCGTTTTTGCATGCACTGCAGAACCCAGAATTGAGTGTGAGTTTGAGAGCGGAGGAGGATGGGCCAGATGTGAGTGAGAGTGTGAGAGCGGAGGAGCGGACGGAAGCGCCGCAGCTTAGCGTTGAGGCCGAGGTTCCTGTCTCGAATCGGGTTCAGGAAGCTGAAGCAATGGCTCCAGCGGTAGCCGCGCCGTCGATCGCGACGGTCGACACCGCCCCGAGGCAGGTGCTGCCGCCGCGTGCGCCAAAGCGCAAACGACGTACGTGGGTTTGGTTGTTGTTGCTATTGTTGGTTGGGGGAGGAGTAGTCGGGGGGATATTTGGCTTGCCTTATTTGCAGGGAGGGCCTAAAAAGATGTACGTCGTGCCTGAGGATTTGCACCTTCGGAACGCTGCCAAAGTGAGTTCGGGCGACCTCGGCGCGATTCCTTTTGGTACGGAGGTCACGGTGATCGCTAACGCGGAGAATGGCTGGCAAAAGATACAGTGGAATACGCGGGAGGGATATGTCAACGGTTATTATTTGGTGCCCTTTGAGGAATTTCAGATCGTCAAGTATACCATGGATGCAGGGATGAAACGTTGGTTGGACAAATCCTACCTCCGCATCTCGCTCGCGCAATATTTTCACGATGAGGGATTAAAGGCTAGTCTGCCCCCCAAGGCCTTTGAATTGGTCTATGGACAAAAGATCGACGACAGAGAGGTCTGGTCTGCAAATGCAAAATCATTTGACAGTGAATACAATAACGTGATCAAGGGCATGTCTTTGCAGAAAGATAAATACGTCAAAGACGGCAGGCAGCCCGACAATGTTGTGATCTTGCAAAGCAAAGGCAAGGCTAAGGTCCACCGCAAAATGGTCGCATTCAAGCATGAGAAACGGGGCGAATCCTATGAAAGCAAAGTGCTGGCAACAGTAGATATTTCAGATTACCCCAACCACGAAATCAGGATCGCGACAGCACCCAAATTGGATGCCTACAACTTTGAAAACAAAGCAAGCATCCTGCAAGAGGCTAGAAGCAGTAAACAATCCATCCTCATGGCCAACCCCAAGGATGAAAGCACCGCCATCCTGTTTCACATGGATGACCGTGGAAATCTGGAGCAGATCGCACTCACGAAGTACTGACCTACCCTGGACGTCCCCAGCGTAATCAAGGGAAAAGTAGCCAAATTTGCGTAACTTCGCCCAAGGTGATTCCCCAAAAGAGAAAGAGAATGCGGTCAAAAGAGATGCAAAGCGCAGCCAATGCAACAGCAGCATTCATCCCCAAAGGAATGAAAGTCGATACCCTAGCCACATCCGCAAAAACCCCAACTCAAAACCCCTACACCTGCTACCTACTACCTACTACCTGCTAACTCAATTTTCAATTATCAATTATCAATTGTCAATTAAACTTGCGTCCCCAAAAAATCATCCAAAACTACCAAGTCTCGCACCTGCTCGGCAGCGGCGGCATGGGTGAGGTCTGGGCGGGCAAGCATATGTACATGGACCGCAAAGTCGCGGTCAAAGCCCTGCACCCAGGTTTGGTGAGCAATCCTGAGATCAGGGCGCGGTTCAAGAACGAAGCTGTCACCATGTCGCAGTTGCAGCACCCCAACATCGTGCAGCTCTATGACTACATCGAAGACGACGACGGCGTCTACCTCGTGATGGAATTTGTCGAGGGCTATCCGCTCGACCAATACATTGCGCGCAAGACGGGCCCCATTCCTGAGGCACCTGCCCGCCACTTGTTTGAGCAAATGCTGCTTGGCTTAGAATATGCGCATGAGCGTGGCGTCGTGCACCGCGACATCAAGCCGAGCAACTTCATGGTCACGCCAGATCACCAGATCAAAATCTTGGATTTTGGCATCGCAAAATTGCTGGAGCAGGTCGGTGGACAGCGCACCAAGACAGGTGCGCGCATCGGTACGGTGCTGTACATGAGTCCCGAACAGGTGCAGGGCCTCGAACTCGATGCCCGCAGCGACATCTACGCCATGGGCGTCACCCTTTTTCAGATGCTCACCGGGCAGTGTCCTTATTCCAGCCAAGCCACCGAATACGAGATCTACCAGCGCATCGTCAACGAACCCTTGCCACGTGCTGCTTCCATCTACCCAGCCGTCTCTGCCCACATGCAGGCCGTGATCGACAAGGCGACCGCCAAGCAGCTCAAGGGCCGTTTTCAAACCTGCCTCGAATGCCTCGCCGCCGTGCAAGGCGACTGGAACGGTGCAAAAAGCAAGACTCCGCCGCCGCCTGCCGCGGCGACAATTGGCCCCAAACCGCAACCTACGGTATCTGCAACTGTAGCAATGACGCCGCGCAAGAAAGGCCTGC
>JANPHP010000231.1:0-7016 GCA_031424495.1 Bacteroidota bacterium
TGAAGCCCTTGACTCGGACTTTGTTTCGGCTACGGTTTTCCCAAATCCTTCAAATGGGGAATTCCAATTCTTGTTTGAGGAACAAAAGGCTCGTTCTATCACCGTGATCAATCCGATGGGAGAGGTCATTCAGACAATCGACGTGCCCGCCGGAAAAGTTGCTTCCGTAAATTTGGCAGATAACGCTCCTGGTATCTACTTTGCAAAGGTGAGCGAATCCAAACGCTCATATACTTTGAAAATGATTAAGCTATGATCCGTTTTCGCAAAGCGACTCTCAAAGTCTTCATGGCCGCCATCCTTGTGATGGCGGCCATGAAGGCATTTTCTCAGTCACATCACCAAGATTCCACCGGCCAACAACACCCCAATGAGATCTATTTCTTGATGATGGCGGAGGAGTTTTTTGATGGGCAGCGTCCATTTATCCAAACGCTCACATTGCCGACGATGGGGGGCGGATATAGGCGCAAGATCACGCCACTTTGGAGTGTGGGAGGCTCAGTCAGGTATTGTTATCGCGACTACATGACCATCATCAATAGCCTTGCAATCGGCGACGTCACCGCCCGCAATGCGCTCTATTTGCAAGCCAATATCGATCGGCAAGTACTTCACTGGAGGCAAGGCGGGATCAAGCTTGGTGCGGGAATCACGATGCGAATCGGAGAAGAACTTGTGTACGTGGCTAAGCTGCCAACTGAGCTCTTCTTTGACAAGTATTATTTGCGAGAACCCGGCCCTACCGCAGGATTCCGCATTTTTCAAGATCTACCCTTGCGCTTGACAGCTTCGCTGAAAACCCAGGCGACATTTTTCCCTTGGAGATACCGACGCGATTGGCCTTATGCCTTTGACTTTCCCAATCGCTCCACAAAATCAATGCTGTCGATTGAGTTCAATCTCGGCTTCCGCTTTTGATTCGCCTCCGACCTTGCTCCCCACCCATTTCTTTCAGAATTTCGCAGAAAATGCGTCTTGCTGATCGATGAAAATTTCCCTGTCCACCTCTCTCCTACGCGCCCTTGTGCTCATGCTGCTCACCTTTGGTAGCCTGCAACGTAGCTTTGCGGCTGATCCCGCATTGCTCGCAGCATTCACGCAGCGCGTCGACTCCCTGCTCAAAACGACCTCACTCCGCCCCTTCAACGGCGTGGTGCACATCAGCCAACATGGCGAGACGCTCTACAGCCGCACGCAGGGCTATGGCGACATGCTCCGCAAGACGCCATTTGCCGCTTATCCGCAGTTTGTGATCGGCTCGGTGAGCAAGCAGGTCACGGCCGTGCTCGTGCTGCGCGCCTGCGAGGCCCACCTGCTCGCCTTGCACACTCCTATCCGCGCCTACTTGCCCGAGCTGCCGATGGCCTGGGCAGACACGGTCACGATCCACCAATTGCTCTGCCACACCTCCGGCTATCAAGGGCGCGACAAAGCCCTCGCATTCCGCCCAGGAGACCGATTTTCCTACTCCAATCAAGGCTACGGGCTCCTCAGCGACCTGCTCGCCAAAGTGACTGCCATGCCTTATGAAGCGCTCGTCATGGCGCTTTTTAAGCGTTGCGGCATGTCGCATTCCACTACGCCCAGCAACATAAAAGCCTCACACAAACCGCAAGGTTTTTCAAGAAAAACCGACGGCAGCATTGTCGCAGACACTAGCAGCGCCGAGGGATGGCCCGTCGCAGCAGCCCTGCTCATTTCCAACCCCAAAGACATCACGCGTTGGAACGAATGCCTGCATGAAAAGGGGAAATTGCTGCTCAAGGATTCCTATTTGAGCATGGTGCAGCCCTCCTCCACCCGTCCGCATCCAATATTCGGGGACGTCGATTATGGCTACGGCCTACAGACCACGCATCGTGACAATCTCTATGAAATCAGCCATGGCGGCTACTTTCCAGGCTTTGTATCCGTCAATTTTTATTATCCTGAGACGCAAATCAGCCTCGTTGTTATGGAAAACTTGGATTGGATGGATCCTGCATTCAAGCAGAGTTTCTCTGTTGAAATGGAAATCAGGCGGCTTTTGCGCGAAAGTGGGTTGCTTGTGAAAAAAGAATCGGCACGCGGCGGGAAATGATCTACATCGGGTAGCTGCGAATGGATTAGCTTTAAACAAATTACAAAATTCGCTCTTCGCAAAAATCTCCTTTTATGACCCTCCCCACCGTCGTCAAACTCCTCATCTCCATCGCCGCCCCGCTAGCCGTGGGTGCCGTTGCAGGCATTTTCACCGCCAATGCCATCCCAACTTGGTATACAACACTCAACGCGCCGAGCTTCAATCCACCCAATTGGGTGTTTGGGCCGATGTGGACTTTGCTGTATGTTTTGATGGGCGTTTCCCTGTTTATGGTCTGGAATACCGAGCCGAGCAAAGCGCGGGATATTGCGATGATCATTTTTGGCGTGCAGCTCATCTTGAATTTTGCTTGGAGTTTCCTGTTCTTCTATTTCAAGGAATTGGGCTGGGCACTGATGGAAATCATTGCAATGTGGATCAGCATCGTCGTCATGATGTTTGCATTTTACCAAGTGCGGCCCTTGGCGGCCTATATCAATATTCCCTACATCTTGTGGGTGAGTTTTGCGACCGCATTGAATGCTGCTTACTTCAAGCTGAATTGAATCGGCGATGAAAGAAAATGGCGCAACGGCCTTAAAAAGCGTAATCGTGACCGGTGGCAACACGGGTCTGGGCTATGCCTGCGCCCTGCATATTGCGGCTGCTGGGCGCGAGTGGCAGGTGATCATCGCCTGCCGCAACGCACAAAAGGCGCAAGCTGCTGTGCAAAAACTCATACAGGAAACGGGAAATCCCGAGGTCCATTATTTGGTGCTGGATTTGGCTTCGCTGAATGCAGTACGGGAATTTGTGGGTACATTTCGGCGGAGCAAATTTGCGCCACTACATGGCATCTTGTGCAATGCAGGCATGTCGCGCATCGACGAGCCCACCCGCACGCAAGACGGCATCGAGACGACTTTTGGCGTGAATTATTTGGGGCATTTTCTATTGGTGAATCTGCTCTTGGATGACCTACAGCCTGGGTCCCGCATTTGGCTCGTCAGCAGCGAATTGCACCGCAACGATGGCAAAATGGCATCCTTCCTGCCCCGCTACACCACTGCCGAATTGCTTGCGCATCCCACGCCAGAAGAAGAGCGATTTCCCAACCTTGCTTCGCACCAATATTCCACGTCCAAACTCTGCCTGCTGCTCTATGCCCACGCGCTAGACGCACGCCTCAAAAAGCAAAATCGCAACGGTATTGCAGTGAATGCCTACAACCCCGGATTGATGCCCGACACAGGACTCGGCGGCCTCAATCAACACGCCTTGCGTCGTTTTTTCCTCAAGCATATCCTTCCAATTTTTG
Organism: Bacteroidota bacterium; assembly: GCA_031424495.1. Classification (GTDB taxonomy): domain Bacteria; phylum Bacteroidota; class Bacteroidia; order J057; family JADKCL01; genus JADKCL01. The sequence goes on from JANPHP010000231.1 coordinate 3,384, forward strand.
TGCGTCGGGCTGTCGATACCCCCGAACATGCAGGCGCCATCTTGGCGAGCCTCATGACGCATGCACGCTATGCGGGCATCAGCGGTGCATATTATGACCGCGACCACAAGATAGAGCCCTCAGCACAATCTCGTGATGCTGCCTTGCAAGCCGATTTGTGGCATACGAGCCTACGGCTCACCGGCCTTCCTCCGGATTTTCTTGCTTGAACAAAAATATGCTGATCGGAATTGTATCCTGTGTTTGGTTCAAGACTTGCCATTTCGACTGATATTGCGCATAGTTTACCTATCCAAACCGACCACAAAATCAATCCACCAGCAGCGCGGTAACTGCCGCAGCATTCATGGCCCAGGCCATCGTATAGGCTTCGTCGGCTTGCTCATTTTCCTGCGATTCTAGTATGCGCAAACCTTGAGCCTCAGCCTTGATCTTCAATAGATTCCCGACACTCAATTTGGCGTCAAGCTTGCGAAGCATGGCCTCAACCGCCTTCTTATCCATGCCGCGTACGGTCTGCCCGCCAAAGGGCAATTCCATCCAGATAATCTCGCGCGTCGCGATTTCCAACATGCCAAAACATAGCCCTTTGCTCAGGCTATTTTGAATGCGCACTTGGTGCTGCACGGTTGATGGATCATAGGCCACTCCCGTCTCATTGGAGACATGCATGGGCGACTCGCAGGTCATCCATCCCACACTCATATTGGGCGAGAGTGCGCCGCTTGTGTAAGCGTTGCAGGTAAATACCGCGTATAACGCACCCGCCTGTTGCAAGGTGTCGAGGTTGAGCTCAATATATTCAGCAGTTCCGATCTTTTCCGGAATCTGCTGAATGTCACCGCTGTGCACGCAACCGACAGGCGCAAGGCTGAAATAAGCGCATTCCTCAGAGCGATCTGCATAAATGATGGCGGCGCTCAAATCCATGTCCAAATGCATGGCAGGCAGGCCCACACCCCATTGCATAAATAGCCGCACAGCATTGCCCTCCACGGCAAATCGCGTCCCCATCAGCGCTACAGGCATGTCTTGCACGCTCTCGCTACGGTCGCCGATCGCGACAGGCATCTTGAAGAGGCGGGGGTCGATGTACATCGTTTTGTTGGGATTGGCGATGGCCGCAAACCGTTTTTTCATGACGAGCAGGCTCAAATCCTGAACGCCTGCAACCATCGCTGCAAGTTGTTCCTTGCTGTACTTTTTCAAAAGCGGATGCTTGGCAATCGTTTTTCCATTGCCGCCCAAAGGTTTCACGACACGCTGTGTGCTTGCATCAAAATACTCGACGGCATACATATTGAGTGTGAAGACGAGGCGCGCGGGCACCTTGTCGATGATCTCGGTGAATGCTTTTAAAGGCCCCTCGGCGCCAAACCAAAGCATATTGGCGAAGAGCGAGCGTGCAAACAATCCTGGACGTTGCTTGAGCAGCGCAAGCGTCTGCGTCATGTCTTTGCGCAGGCGATATTGCTCGACCTTGCCTTGCCAAACTTCATATTTTTCGTTGTAGAAAATATCGAGCAATTCACGCAATTTCTCGAATCCTGTGCGATGCGCATACTCGGCGAGGCGCAATGCCCGGATGTAGCGCACCCAAATATTGCGCTTGGCGTGCATGATCTCGGCCATGGCCGTCAGTGACAAGACCATCGCATTCAACCACTTGGCGACGCGAATGCTGTCGCGGCGGCCATATTTGAGCTTGAGTGCCACCTTGGCGTCCAATTTGGCTTGTGCGCTCGCATCGAGCCCACGAAAGAGATGCACCGCATTCATTTTTTTGCGCTCGACGATGGTCTTGGGCTCGACGATCTGCAAAAAGCCCGTGTGCTTATACCACAGATAACGCAATATATCGGTCGGCGACTTGAAAAATCGCTGGGCATCATCGGCGCGGTCAAGCTTGATCAATTGGTCGATCACGACCATGAGCGTCTCCTTCATGGCCACCTCCTCGTCAGGCAATGGCCTCACGGCCAAGAGCTTTTGCAGACTATCGATCTGCGTGGCGTCGAGCGCGGTTTTGGATTTGAGTTGGCTCTTCAGAAACTGATCGACATCGTTTTCATCCCAGCAGTCGAGCACCTTGAGATTTTTTCCTTGACCCGTGACCTCGATTTCTCCAAATACAAATGGCGTCCCGCAAAATGGGCAACCATTGTAGCGTTCCAGCGGAAATGTACCTGGGGGAATGATATGCCCGCATTGCAAGCGCGTGCCAGCCGTTTGGAAAAAACTCGCAAACATGGTGGCGATATGATCGATGATCGACTCACCAGTCGGCACCAACCAACTTTTCACCAGCGGCGTCCAGTTTTTGTCGACATTCATCACCTCCCTGAAAATGGCCAACAAGCCTTGCTGATAGGCATCGCCAGCTTGGTTGAGCGCCAGCAAAAGTGGCTCACTCAAGCCGTAACCGAGCTTGGCGAGATTGGCAGCAAACACTGAAGTTGTTTCGCTCAGTGGCGTTCGCGGACCTTGCGTCCATGAGCTGGGCACAAAAACCGCCATTTGGCGCAGGCTTACCCGAATGAGATTCTCTTCCATAATATTAAAAAAAACTATGAGGTAATCATGTTGCTAGCATGAAAAGAAGTAAGCAACAATTGACCTACATATAGTGAAGCAGGTTGGATTTGAACCAACGACCTCCAGATTAACGATTGAAGTAAGTTGTGCTTGACCTAGTGGTAATTGCGCAACTGATTCTGATGCTCTAACCGCTGAGCTACTGCTTCAAAAGAACTGAAACGATCACAAAAGAATCATTTCCAACAAATAAAACGAGGTAATTTTGCTGCTGCTATCCAAAAGAAGTAAGCAACAATTGACCTACATCGTGAAGCAGGATGGATTCGAACCACCGACACCCAGGGCCTTTGATGAAGTAAGCTGGGCTTGACCTGTACGGTAATTGCACAGCTATCTTCTGGTGCTCTACCGCTGAGCTACTGCTTCAAGGAACGAATTTAGGGAAAGCAAAGGAGAAAGGACAAAAATATTCAAGAAATCCAATATCAAAAAATTAGATTACTATTCTGATTATCACTTGAGCGCTTCAAGCAAAAGAATTCACTCTCGGGTAACTGTACAGCCCTTTGCATCCTTAGAACCCTAAATCGTACCCGCCGACAATTGACTAGAACTTCTCTTTCGATATTTTCTTTTGGTAATCAGGATGTCAAAATCCTCCTCTATTCCAGGAATCTGTCGAAGTGTTCGGTTTATTCTTTCTCGAAGTTCTGGATTGGACTTTGATTTACTTCTGAGCGATTTGGAAATATTTATCGCTTTCAGCAGTTGATAATATGACTGGTCCCTCTGCCCTATTTTTTCCAATTGAGACCTGGTCCTATCACTTGGAAAACAACGGCTATTGAAGCAGAATTCGACTAGAGAATCCATTTGAAATTCTAGCAAAAAATCAATCCCTTCATCGTTATTCAGCCAATAGAAGTCGTATCTATTGAGGTTGCGAAGCCTCATCTTATTTGACTCAAAAAGTGACGGCTTCTCGATTAGACCATTTAGCCCGCATTATTCACCAGAGCTTAATATATTTGTTCTAAACTGAATAGCTCTGAATTTGTGGGAGATTTTGTCCATTTTAGCTTGGAAACGATGAGC
>JANPHP010000232.1:0-5805 GCA_031424495.1 Bacteroidota bacterium
TTCAACTGGACCGCCTGCCCAGCAGGAGTGGCAAGTGATAAAGAGAATAGCGGCAACTTTTGAAAAGTACATTTTGATCAATTAGGTATTGTGGGGTACTCTAAACTTACTGTAGCCTAAAACGTGCTGAGTCGTATCGGTTTAAATCCAAGGCGGATCGAAAAGAGCCAAAAATGCCGGCGGTAGTTTGCATTGCCTCATCGAAATGTTTGCAATAGCATTTACGCCCTTGATTAGTACGTAGTAGTACCAGGAAATTGACTGAAAAAAATAGGTGCCTCATCGACTTAAGTGATCGCGAGCGAATTGCATCGCAAGGAGGTTACGGTGCGGCTTGTCAGTTTGCGATGCAACTGCTGATTCAGTTGGGTCAACTCACGGGGGCTCGACGAATGATCCCTATCGAATCGGCTCACATTGATGGCTGCCTCTATCACGGCCAAGTTAGCTTGGACTTCGCCGAACGACTGTTGGGTTGGGGCGGAAAAGTGGCTGTTCCCACAACGCTGAATGTCTCGTCTCTGGATAGAATGACACCGTCGAATGTGAAGCTTGAAAAACTAGATTGGGAAGCTGCCAAGCGATTGATGGACGCCTACGAAACTTTGGGTTGCAAGCCCACTTGGACTTGTGCTCCCTATCAGCTCGACGCGAGACCTCGATTCGGACAACACATTGGATGGGCTGAATCCAATGCGATTGTTTTTGCAAATAGTGTTCTGGGGGCACGAACCAATCGCTACGGAGACTTCATCGATATCTGCGCTGCAATTGCTGGTTGTGTGCCAGAAACAGGGCTGCACTTATCTGAGAATCGGTTCGCATCCTGGTTGTTCCGAATATCCGTCGAAAAAGAACGCTGGCTCGTTCCTGAATTGCTTTACCCACTCACTGGCTACCTCATTGGTAGTCAATGTGGCTTTGCGATCCCAGCCATCGACGGACTACCGACCGGCGCCACCGAGGATGACCTAAAGGCTTTGGGGGCAACTGCTGCTTCCAGCGGCAGCGTTGCCATGTTTCATGCCATCGGAGTAACCCCGGAGGCAAGTTCGATCGATGAAGCATTTAGTGGCAGGGCGCCTAAACAAGTCGTCGTCTTGGATGATGCGGCCTTTCAGGACGCATACACACGCCTGAATACATTGCGGGAGGGCGATACGATTACCGCCGTGAGTCTAGGCACTCCGCACTTTTCGCTGTCGGAGTTTGAGAAGCTTTTACCGCTCCTGCATGGTAAACGACGACACGCCAGCGTCGAATTCTTTGTAAGCACATCACGCTCTTTGATTCAACAGCTCAAGCAAACCGAATCAGCACGGACCTTAGTCAATTTCGGAGCAACCGTCGTCGTGGATACTTGCACCTACATTACTCCGATCCTTCGACAGGGTCGGAACGAGGGAGCTGTGATGACCAACTCAGGTAAGTGGGCTCATTATGCACCCGCCAATTTAGGCGTGCACGTCGCGTTGGGAAGTTTGCAGGAGTGTGTCGAATCGGCAATCCAAGGCAAGGTCTGTCGATGTTGATTCCGACCCGCATTTTAGTACCCGGCGAGTGTCACGGTGATTGCGTGTTTGTGGAGCCCTTTAGCTTTTGGGGTGGCTTCGATCCTACGACGGGTTGTATTAGCGAGCCCTCTCATCCGAGTTTCGGCCTATGCTTAAGCGATTTAATTCTCATCATGGTGTCGGGGCGTGGTTCCAGTTCCAGCTCTAGTGTGCTGGCTGAAGGGATTCGCCGAGGAACCGCGCCTCGAGCTATTATTACGCGCGAGCTCGATACGATCCTCGTCATCGGTTCCATGGTTGCAGGCGGGCTCTACGGAAGTTGTTGTCCGGTCCGGTGCGTAGATGCATCGCATTGGTCCTCTGTTATCTGTGCAAAACGATTGACATTGCTGTTCGACACCATGATTGCGATAAATGATGATCCGACTTGACGCTCAGCAGACACGCGATGCACTCAGCTATGAAAGTGTTGCTCGTGAAATCGAAGCGGTACTGGAAGCGAAGAGAATAGGGAAAGCGTTCGCCCCTGAACGGCTGGTCATGCCCTGGAATGATCACGCGTCGATTCTCTCCATGCCAGCCTATGACACCGATTTGGTTATCAATAAAGTGGTAACCGTCCTTCGCGACAATCGAGCCAAAGGACTTCCCATCGTACAGGGGGCCGTCACAGTTTTTCGCAAAGAGAATGGAACGAGAATGATGGAACTGGATGGCGCGACGGTGACAGCCTTTCGCACCGCGGCACTCTCGTTGGTTGCCATGCGTCGATGCGGATTTCATAACCCTTGTCCGGTGACGATTTGCGGTATTGGCGTTCAAGCTAAAGCACACGTTGAAGCGATTGATGAATACTTTCCAGGCTCGCGATTTTTGGTTTTTGGTCGTGACAAACAGCGAACAGAAAGATTTGCAGAAGGACTTGTCGAGCAAGGCGTAGATATCTGCTATGAGGGAGATTTGACTAGGGCTGTCAAGGTATCGGATGCAGTCGTTACAACTACAAATAGCACGCTTCCTTTTTTGAATCGAACCCACTTCGGTGATATGGAGAGGAAATCAAAGCTCATCTTGGCCGTTGGGGCGTATCGCACCGACATGGCCGAGGTAACCGCTGATCTGGTTCGATCCGCGAGGCTTCCGATCGTCGTTGATACCATCGAGGGTGCGATGACTGAAGCCGGTGATCTTCTGCAAGCAGGTATCTCCGAAAAAGAACTTGTTTCTTTGGCGAATATAAAGTGTCGCGACGAACCTCTCCAAGGTATTAGTCTTTTTAAGAGTGTTGGAAACGCTCTTTGGGACTTGGCAGCATGTCGCGTTGTTTGCTGTAGATGAATCGCACATTCGCCCTATATGCGTTCAAAGTGGTTTCCAACCGATCGCACCCATGTGGTAGCCGTCACGCAGCGGAGAGCCCTGTGCGTAGAAGACTGTCACGAGCTGTCCGTTGGGCAACTGAGTAGTACTCGGATAGCCCATGTCGCTGTGACTGGTTGTGAAGAGCGTGGCAGGCTTGGTCCAGGTGTGGCCGTTGTCGTTGCTCCAGCGAACTTCGATGGCGGCTTCGCGGCGATTGCCGTAGGTTAGAAGAATTCGACCATCCGAGAGCCGTAGCAAGTGTGGGGGATGCAAGTGGTATCCGGCGACCAGTCCTTCATCAGTCCACGTCACGCCGTCGTCGAAAGAACGGAACTGGCGAAGTTCTTGACCATGTTCCGGTGCCGGCTTGTTCGACGTGCGAGCCACACACAGCCATTCCTTGCCAGCAAGCGGTAGCAACACACTCTCGTTGATCCCATCAGCCAGTTTAGTCGGATCAACCCACGTCCGGCCGCGATCGCGGCTAGTCAAGATCCAGTTGGTTTCGAGATTATTGTTCTTTTCATCCGAGGTATAGACGAGTGTTCGCAGTTGACCGTCGGTCCCTCGAACGATGCTGCCGAACGGATATGGCTTGAGGTCACCCGGCATGCGCAGCGGGAATTCGCCATCGGGCTTCCAGTTCGCACCTGCATCGGTCGAGCGAAAGACTCGGACATCGTTGGGCTTGCGCTGCCCTTTGGCGTTAACCGCGTCATCCATGCCACTGGCGACGGCCAATAATTCATCTTTACCAATCACGCCTGATGCCCAGTGGCAGTAGTTGGCGTCGGCAGCTGGACGAGCAGCGGCGATGCCTCGACTGGCCCATGTCTTGCCGCCATCGGAACTTCCCCAGCACTCGACGTCTCCTGGCAGAGTCGTGTGCGCGGGCGCGTTGTAGCCGAATGCGAGCAACTTACCGTCGTCAGTGATCTGGATCTGCGGCCACAGCCCGGCGTCGGTTGCCACAAGCGAAGTAAACTCGGGCGTAATCGAATCGACCTTGGAATCAGCCGTGTTGTTGGTCACCTCTTGCGCCACTGGCATCGATTCAAAATGACGCAAGGCTTCTTGGTATTCTTTTATCGCGGAGTCTGGCAAGATTCCGAGGCTGCGGACTATTTCTTGCTGAACACGACCAACGAGGTAATCTTTTTCTTGCTGCGTCGGACGAAGGGTTGTTCCAGGAACATCCATCCACCACGGTGCAGTATGGGCAAATCTTAACCGCTTATCGGACCTATCTTCCGTGCAGCGGAGACAGATCCAACCACTCGTTGCAACAGCTAGGTCTGCGTCAACATCGCTTTGGCAAGCACCTTCGAGTGTGGGATTGTTTTGCGGCTTTAGTGAGTTGATCACCCTGCCATTCACTACGACTTCGATGTTTGCGAGTGGATATTCGCTGAGGATTTTGGCCGTGAGACGCACGGAACCACCTGTAAGCGTCGCACCAGGTTGCTCACCATTCACCTCAGCAAAAACCATCGGCCCGGTCGTCACGAAGCTATTTCCTGATGCTAAACCATCGAGCCATTTCTCGTAACTGAATTCCCCGTTTATCTTGACATACACGCGGCTGAATCCCGCAGGCACTGGATGCACTCCACTGGCCGTACCTGCCGTAGGAACCAACTTGAACCCTGCGTCGAGCAGCGTGTAGTACTGCCCCAAAGTGTAGGCTAGCCAATCACGTTCATTGCCACCCGTGCCACCGCTCGGAGGTTGAAGAAATGCAGGTGCCTCCGTCACCCATTTGGTGAGCCCAAACTCACATCGCCACATATGATTGTTTGCGAGCTCGTAGAGCGTCGCACCCGACATCAACGGCAAAGTCATGCCGAATGGCCAGTCGAGCTTGTCCATGTCCATAAGAGCCCCCTCGGTCCTGGCACGTTCGGCAATCGGCTTCCAATCCGGGGCACCTAGATCAAGCACGCTGCGATGGTTTAACACGAACAGAGCCCCCAGCGTATGCTGATGCTCGTTGACAGTGAAGAGTTCGTATTCGGTATTACGAGGCCAAATCACATGGTTCTTGTCGACTACGATGAGTCGATCTGGAATTTCTTCGTTTTGATTTTTGTTACCCTGCGACGGCGCTAGGAAGGCTTTCGTAACCCAGTAAGTCAGCGGCAGGGCAACATTCAGGTCTTCTGCCTGCATGACGACTGGTAGTTCATTCAATGGACGATGCAAGTGCGTTTCGCCACTGTACCAACCTTGTTCTTCCATGTTCACCCAACGCCGGAGCTCGATCGTCTCGACAGGACGTTTCTCATCTTCTTTCAAGTCTATTTGGCGAGTCTCTGTAAAATACTCTTTCCCTCGTTCGATCGTCAGCAAGTACGAGCCCGCTGGCAAGTTCTCTGCGACAAAGGGGGCGGCAGGCACGCTCGTATGAGGCTCGATGGACTTCTCATTAGCCCATTTCTTTCGTTCGTAAACGACTCCATCCAAGTGACTGTGAGCACGCACAAAATGGCGGCTGCCCGTTATCGTGTTTTCGATGTAAACGCGGCTAGCAATCGGCTGCCGCGTCGCAGAATCTATGACGGAAATGGTGAACTCTACGGCGAACGCAGACGATCCAAAAAAGGGGATTCCGACAAGGAAAAGCAGTTTGTTTGCCAGCCAGTTCCTGAACGCACGTCGTTCTGCTGTTGATCTTTGCCTTATGAATACTTCTGCCATGTTGATTTTCCGCGGTGCTGTTCCGAGTACTGAGTTGATTTTTGATCTTTACATTAAGAATCTGGTAAGCGTTGCAGTCGTAAGCGAGCCGAATAATCTCGATTCGAATACGCTTGATCGAATTGTCATTCATCGATATTGTCGCCGACCACAACCTTGCCTATGCCTTCGTTGTTCAGCTTTAGTCCACCGAGGAAACGGCTGCTGCTGACGAGTGTACTCTTGGCCTTTT
>JANPHP010000233.1:0-12650 GCA_031424495.1 Bacteroidota bacterium
ACATCTTCGATTCGGTCGACATGACATTTCAGGGCCTTGGGGTTAAGCAAGCGATAGGCATATTTCATTTTGTGAATCGGGGAGAATGAATGCTGGATTCACAACTGACGGATCGCTTAATTTGAATCCATGAACCTCCGCCGAATTCATTACTACTCTGGCATTGTCCTCTGTGCTTTCATCGGCATCCACCTGTTTAACCATGCTTATGGGATCTTAGGGGCGGATGCGCATATTTCGATGATGACTTTTCTGCGGATGCTGTACCGTAATTTCGTGGCTGAGGCCATTCTGCTTGCGGCATGCGGCACGCAGATTGTGACAGGCGTCGCGCTCATACGCAAGCACGACCGCGCTGACAAGAGCACGTTTTACAGATTGCAGATCTGGAGCGGGCTGTACCTGTCCCTATTTTTGATGATTCACCTCGGCGCCGTCCTCGCTGGGCGATGGGTGCTGCACCTGGATACCAATTTCTATTTCGCGGCTGCGGGCTTGAATACCTTTCCATTCTTGCTGTTTTTCATTCCCTATTATTCCTTCGCCATTCTCGCGATCACGGTACATCTCGCGGCGATCCACAGCCGCAAAATGCAGCGCAATGTCTTGGGACTTAGGCCCGATCATCAAGCGTTGGTGATGATCGCGGTCGGATTGCTCGCGACCATACTGATCCTCTACGGCATGACAGGCCATTTCCAAGGCGTCGAAATCCCAACGGCCTACGGCGTGCTGGTCGGGAAGTGAATATTCAGCAGAATTTGCGAAATTCACTGCGCATTCGACACCAATTTCATCGCTGCGCCCCATGAATAAGCTCCAAATTTTCCAGTATCGCGAAGACGCCTACGCTCAATTGCAAAGATCTACACGTGGCATAAATATCATAATGATGCTCATCCCCATGCTAGGCGGCATGGCCATTGTGTGGTATCTCAATCCCGACAGTCCAGAATTGCTGGTCCTCATGCCCATTTTGTTTTTCGCAATGATCATCTATATGCGCTTGCGGCCTTCTTCTCAGACATTGGCGATGAAGGCCAATTTTCAATCCTTTCGCCTCACGATCGACGATGAATGTATTAGGCGCGAGAGCGATGATCTACCGACTATCGAAATTGCCCGCAAGGACATTGCGTCGATCGAGAAACAAGGAACAAGAGTCTGGATCATCAAATCAAAGACCTCCACAGACATGATCGCCATACAGCAATACATCCAAGATCCCGAGCAATTGGAGGCTTTGCTGCAATCGATCTGCCCGATTACTTATTCAGAAAAATCCATCAATTGGCAGGCATATACCCCAGTGATGGCCGTCGTGATGATTGCCTTGATGTTTGGCGCGTTTGCCATCAAAACGCCTTGGATTGTCATCGCTTGCGGCAGCCTGACAACCGTCCTGCTTCTGGGCGGTTTGTGGTTTTTGCAACGCAGCAAATACCTTCCCGCCACCTTGAAGAAAAATCTCTGGGCGATCCTTTTGCCACTCACCGCCATCATCGTGCGCGTCATAATGGCTATCCAAGGCTTGCAGTAAATCTACCCATCCGCCCGTCTCTGTCCTTCCGTTGCGATCTTTTTCTCGTCGACTTTGAGTTGGCGCTGCACTTTTTTCACGTCTTCAAACGCGGGCAACTCTTCAGGCTTCACACCCCGCTCCTTGAGCATTTTGCGCACAGCCAGGTTGTTGTCGACATGTTCTTGGGAGATTTTGGATTCACCCCTGAGGTCCTTGTCCACGACATTGTGGCTGGTGAGTTCGGTGGCAAAATCCTTGGCTTTGATCGTCAAAGTCGGAAGAAAATCGGCGAGTGGACGGTTGGCGGGGATGTGTAGCTTGGTTTTCATATCGCTGGTGGAGTGCCCCCCAAACAAAGCCTGATCGCCCTTGGACCGAATGCCCGCAAATCCCTTTTCGTCCACTTCCCGCTCATACAAGATGGCCGAGAGCTTCTTTTCAGACTTGGAGAGCTTCTCCCGTGCTGCAACACGCGCCACATCGAGCAGGCGTTTCTCGACGATCTCCTGCTTACGGGTCTGCACTGCAAAATAAGTCTGGGCAAAGGCGACAGGGCTTTTGGAGGCATCTCCATTCTGCGCGATCAAGTAACAAGCGTAGCGCGTGAGGGCGATGTCTTCGATCTCCCGCTCCGAACCACTACCCAGTGTGACCATTTTCCTGACGTCAAGAAAATGGTCTGAAACCACAGAATCGACGTTTTCACATGAAATCTTGGCTTTGGAGACCACCTTCACAAAGTTTTCCCACTTGGAATATCCAAAGATCACCTGCAAATCGCGGGCGCTCCAACACTCCAAACCATGGTAGAGGTAACAAGCTTTTTCAAACTTGTCAAATAGTTCTATGATAAGTTCTTGTTTCATCTTGCAAATCTAGCAAGGAAATTTGCAAAATGCAATTATTTGCGACATTCTGTCAACATAAATTAGCACAGAACCAAGCCCTAACTAATCCTGATAGCTTTTCAAGCCCTACGCCGATTCATATCCCCTCAAACAATCATCGCCTTGTCGCCCGGCTTCGCCTCCCGCACCCGCTCCGCATAGCCCTCCAAGAAAAAGGTAATGCTATCCTCTGGGCCATTTTTCAAGCGGCCGCGCACCTTGTCATAAGCCAACAGCGCGATCTCAAACTCAGGCAGGCCCGTCACCAAAATCGGCTGATTGCCAGCATCATACCAAAAGTAGCGCCCACCAAAATTGCGGCGGGCCACTTCAAAGACGTAGGCACCGACCTGCTCCACGATTTGGTCTTGCCGCTCTGCCGGCAGGTTCTCAAAAAAATCGCTCGCCTCGTGCAGCAATTCCTCCACGACGGCGAGGCTCGCCTCACTGTAATCAAAGCCATCAAATCGGGCTTCAAAAAAGTCCACACCCTCGGCTGCGAGGTCTATCATCTGTTGCGTGAAGGCCTCCAGGGGATTCGGCGCAGGGTTTTCGGGGTTTTCCATGCTGCAAGATCGGGCTTGTTTGGATGGATGGCAAACTGCAAAATTCGCTCGCACAATATCCTGTCCGATTTCGGCAAAACACCAGATCTGGCTTTTCATTTCCAAGGAAATGATCGGGTCAGGACGAAACTTGCCTTGGGCCGTTTAAAAATAAGTCTTGACCGCAAATTCAAACTGATCGATGAAGATCTGCTTGAAGCTAGAGATATTGTTTTGCTCATAAAAAAGCAGCATCGCCTTTTTGTATTCGACAGAATCGATCGTCCTGAAAGAGATGGGGCAATGGTGATGCTGGATCAATATTGCGTTGCTCACGATGCGGGCTGTACGTTTGTTCCCATCCATAAAAGGCTGTATATAAGAAAGCAGCACCAGGGCGAGCAACGCTTTCTCGAACACCGATGCCTTATTATTGATCAAAGTACAGGTGTCTTGCAGCGCTTCTTTGATCTGATATTCATTGTCAAGCGGCTGATAGTTGGTTCCCGTGATGCCGACGCGGCGACGACGGATATTTTTGTCCACCCCCAATTCAGCGATTAGCAGCCGGTGGATGTCTTCGATCGCTGAAACCCGCAACGGATTCAAGTAATCTGGATTCGCAACGATGAAGTCCAGCGCCTCTTTGTGGTTGAGCAGCATCGTAGCCTCGTCCCTGGTCTTGCCAGTCGCCGTGAGCTTTTCACGTATCAGCCGCTCCGTTTCCAGCAGTGAATAGGTATTGCCCTCTATTTGGGAGGATTTCCAGCTCAAGTCGATTGAAAGACGCTCCATTTCCTTGGCAAACTCTGAATCTGAAAGTGTAGCCACGTTGGCGAGAAAAGTGTCTTGCAGCGATTGCAGATGAGCAATTTCAGCAACCGATAAAATCGAAATGGCAGGCAGCACCTCCCGTAACAACCGAAAATCAAACTGACGCTTGATGGCCCGTGCGTCGATATCGCGCTGATAATAGGTCTCCAAATCTATCGGTTCCAATACCGAGTAAGCCGGCGAAAGCGCATATTTGGTCGCCTTCCGAGTTCCCAAGGAGACGACAAGCCCCTCGTCTTTGAGCTTTGCCAAGATACGCTTCACCGTGGCATAGCTGCCACCAGCGGCCAATCCCTCAAAAACCTCCCTGGAAGAGACTGGGGCCACATTTCTAAGAAATTCAATGACTTCCTGCACTTGGGCATCCATGGTATATTCAATTTTGAAGCTCACAAAGATAAGGATTGAAGCTCAATTTTGATAGAATTTGAGCTTCATTTACAGGATGCGTGAGCTTCAAATGCGGTCTGGAAGATTCCTGAAAGGCTGACCTTCCACAAACCGGGAACGGCAATGGCCTTTGATACCCATCTCAGGAACCCCCAACATTTCACACCACAGTATCACCCACTTGTCACAAAATAATTTTCAAATTGGCTATTATCTCGGAAAATATATACATTGCCACGCATTTGAGCATGAGCAACGATATTTTCTGAACACTTTTCACTTCACAATTCAATTTTCACCAACGTTTTACGCTATTATGAAGTCTTTCACAAAAATTCTCAGCATCGTTTTGGTGCCATTGTTGCTCGCCACCACCATGATGTCTTGTGTGACCACCAAGACAGATGTCGGAACCTATGCCTCGTCGACAGGCGAAGCCTACACCTATGGAAAAGGCAAGCAAATTTGGCTGTTTTGGGGCCTCGTCCCCATCGGCCGCACCAAGGTCAACACGCCGGCCGACGGCAGTTGCCAAGTCGTGACGCGCTTCAATATCGTCGACGGCATCGTCACATCGCTCACAGGCGGTCTCATCACGACCTATACCATCAAGGTCAAAGCCAAAAAGTAAGCGGGAAATCATATTCCCAGCTGCCCGATTACTGACGCACAGGATTGGTCAGCGCAACTTTTTCCCACCCACATGCGGGCAGGTGATCGCGCAATTGTGCACGTGCGCCTGCCCGCTGATGGGTTTTGCTGCAATTTATATTGCGGTTGCTGGGCTATTGCCTGTAGCCCCTGTGGTTGACGAATCAATTTCTACACCGATCTCGCTTACTGGACCATTGCTTTGATCGTCAACAATTTAACTGCACAAGCAATAGGTCTTGCAGGTCTTGGGGGGCGGATTCAAAGCATCACTTGCCAGTAATTGCGCGCCCGATGCGCTTGTGTTCCTCACGCACATGCTCAGGCAGATTGCGCGCGCCGACAGCAGTTTCGATATCAAAACCGCTGGGCCAGAAATACCCCAAAATACCGATCACATTCGTGTCTGCATTCGCAAGATTGTAATAGTCTCTTGCGACAAAATCCATTCTTTTTTCCTTGACGCCGAGGGCATTGTGATATTCCTTGATCCAATGCGCGTCCATGATCAAGAACATCTTTTGAGTCCCGCTCAATTTCGATTGGATTGTATTGTATTCACGCATAAAATCGGAATCACTCGACGGTTCTGCGAGGAAATAGTGATCAAATCCCAACCAATCAACACTGGCAGGTGCATAGGCATAATCCACAGCTGGATAGGCCTCTACACTCAAAATCGGAACCGCAGGCACGCTAGCCTGCGCATAATCGCAAGCTAGCGTAAATTCATTTTCTGGAATTCCATTCCACGCAGGCTCCTCACCAATGTAAAAGCAACTTACCAATCCGTGGTTCATCGTCAATGCGTTGGTCGCGACAAAGGTGTCCCAGCGCGCTTGGTAGTCGCTGCGCAAACCATAAATCACGCCGCTGCGACTGCCGCCCGTTCCTTTTTGTTCAAAGAAAATTTCGTTGAGGTGGAGGATCGCCTTCATGCCCGCGAGGTTCATCGCTTGCATCCCGGACACAATATCGTCTGTGGGCGTAGCCACGAGGATATCGCCCACATTGGAGAACGATTGGACCTCATCCACATAATTGGTTTTGGTGTCGGTATCGGTCGGGTCGTCCCATCCCACATCGACCAATACATAGCCAAAATAGGCCAAATTGGGGTTCGTTTTGGCCGGTAGCGGATCATTAATGCCTTTGTTGCCACAGCCCATCAGGACTAGCAACAGCACTGCAAAAAGACAAATGGATTTCAACTGCATCATTTTTATGCCCTGCGGAAATTTTCCCACAATGAGGGGGCACCGCAAGACATAAACAAATTTAATCGTTGTGGCCAGATTTTCCATGCCTTTTACCAGGAAAATGGAGGAACCTGTTGTGCTTGCGCAAGATCGATTTGGGCGACTGCGCACCAAGGCGAAATTAGGACGCATGCAAAAACGCAGCGACATCCTCAGCGGTCACCGCCTCCACCGCGTCGGGGGCAGCAAAAGCCAACATCATTGAATTCACAATGCGGGTTGCGCGCGGGTCGGGCGTCACCATTTCTGCCTTGTGCAAGAGGCCTATTGTGCCATCCTCCAGCGTCGAGTTGCTGTTGTTGATCAGGACGATGCGGTAGCTGGACGCGTCAAAATTCTCGACCTCAGTGATATAGGGCGCGAGGGCTTGTTCACCAGCGACATACATGGGATTGTGGTGCGCGAAGTAGTCGACTTCCGAAATATTGTGTGCGCGTGCATAGCGCAAATAATCAGCCAGGAACAAGCGGCTCTTGACCGTCGTGGGTTCATAGCCCAGCATCAAAAAAGACTGCGCAGGAGCATTGTCCCGGTGAAATCGCGAGGTCTCCTGCTGATCAAATCGGCCAAGCCATTGATAATGTTGGGCGTAGCCCGTCTCTAGCAACCAACGAGCGCTCAGGCCATTTTTGAGCGCGACCATCGTGCTGCGCAATTGCGCGGCCAAGTAGTCACGGCCAAAATCTAACACAGCGAAGCCGGGCTGGGTGAAGTCGCGACGGAAGACTTTTGGGTGGATTTGGGAGAGGAGGGATTCCATAGATTTTTTGCGATACATTCGTTGTTAATCAAAATGATACTTATTGTATGTTGAAATGCGTTGCCAACAACTCTATATTCGCCCCAGTCCTAATATAGATCGTTCAAATATACGAAAATACCAATGGCTAAATTGATATTCCCAAGCGAAAAAGACATCTTCCGCATACGTTTTAGAGACCAATTTCAATGTCGGAAATGTGGTCATGCTGCACGAGAGGGCAGAAGAATTCTTATTTCTCTCAGGAGAAGGCCTAAACTCGGATCCCCTTTCAACGATCAAGACTGGTGGAGCATCTGTCATCAATGTTACTTTGATTTCTAAAATTAATCGTTCATTTTTTGAATATATTGGCCCAATGAAATTCTAAAAATTCTTTCGAAGGCGAAAACCTGTCTGGGAGCAACAAGTCCTTTCCATCACACTTTTGAATAAGATCCTGAACTGCGACATTGCTCACAAAACTCTTCAATTCTTCTGACACAACAATTTTGTAGCCCATCGACACTGAAATAAATCCCGCATCAAATGCCCTATCATGAAGCGCATTCAAACACAGGCCATTGCATGGATTTGTACGATTCTGCGTATCAATTGACCAAGGAACAATATGGCTTGCAACCAACAATTCAGGAATATTAAGTCCAGTAATGCAACACTTCTGGTTATAGGAGGCTAGCACGGATGAGCGAAAAAAACTCTGGTTAACACGCTGTTTGGCCATGGCCATTCGATCCAATCCTTCTGGAAAATCTGTTGTGCCAATTCCCACAAAATCCTCTAGCGTTTGATTTAGAAATTTTGCTTTGAGCATTTCACTTTCATAAGCGAGTCGCTCCCAATCTTTGCTGTATTCGTTCCAAACCACCTCGTCAAGTTCACTCGTGTTCGCAAGTCCCACAATCCCTCTACTCCTCAATTCAGGATCAAAGCTTCCAAAATTTCCGATCTTCATCTTTACGGCATTGGGGCTTCGACCGATTATTTGGGAAATCTTGATTACTTCGGGATGTCTCGAACTGACCAAGTTGAATGGTATTTTGCAATAAGAAGCAAGGGCAACAATTGTTTGATCACGGGTCCAATTATTCTTTGACATCTACTCAGAAATTATGATGAAACATATGGCATCTCACGATAACGATTCAAATGCAAAAAACCCTCACATCCCCCGCCCCCCCCTTAAAACCACCTCCAAATCCATCTCCACCGAATAAGCCCTTGCATAATGCCGATCCAGCCCACGTGCATGCTCCTCAGACGCTGCCGTCCGATAATTCATGCTCAAAACCCCAGGCTTCAATGCAGGCAAGCCCTTGGGCGCGGCCTCGATATACCCCACAAGGTGCACGCGGCCTGTGAGGGCCTTCCAGAGATTGCCGAGGGCCCGCCCGGGGCGCTTGTAGACCCAAAAGGTGGCCGGATACAACAGCAACAGCGCCGCACTCGCCGCGATGTCAAACACCCGCTTTTTGAAGCGCAGGTCGGGCGAGGCGAGGTTGTAGCCTCCCCCGTCGAGGTGCAGGCTGTCGTGGATGATCTGCGAACCCACGAGATAATCAGCGTCGGGCGGCACGATCTTGTAACGCAGCGCAGGCAGGTGCAGCGCCGACATGGCATTCAGGATCTCCTCGGTCGCGAAGTCTTTGTTGGCGAAGATCACCTCGTCGACTTTGTAGATCGTGACGATCTCGCCCAATTGGCTCAGGGTGCCGAGGCTGTCTTCGCGCAGCGCGCTCCGGTCCTCGCTGATGCGCACTGTCCCTTCGATCTCGACGGGATAGTCCAGCTCGCTGCGGATGAGCTTCGTGATCCGCGCCGTCTCGCTGTCGATGCCCACGATCACGACGCGCTTTTTGCTCTGCTCCGTGAAGAAAAAATTGCCCGTGCGGATATAGTTCAAAATATTGCGGTCGAGCAGGGCGATCACCGCCATCGATATTGAACTCAAACCCACAATCATCCGCGAGAAATTGATGCTCGGAAAGATAAAACTCATGGTCGCAATCGCCACAAATCCAGTGATTGCGGCGGTCTGTATGGGTTTGGCGCGGTAGGGCCGCTTGTAGCCGCCCGCGATCCACAGAAACGTAATAAATACCAAGGCATAAGCCGGCGCCGCAACATAATCAAAGGTCTCAGGATAAGGCATCTTATCCTTCTGTATCTTGTGGATATACTCCCAATATTCCTTGATGCCGATCGTCGCCGCAAACACCAATATGGCTTCCAATGCTGGAAAAGCGATCTTTTTGGCGATGCGATTGCCGACGGCCATGATGGCCCGCAGGTAAATCGCAAAACGAATGATCAATGTATAAAAACTAGCGCCGCCCTTGGAAAAGTGTTTGTTCGCGAAAATAATCATCGCATTGTAAAACACTTTTACATAATTGAGGCTGCCTTTTTTGGTACTTTCGCCTTTGTAATGAATGATTTTGGTGCCTGCAAAATAATAATTGGCCCATCCGCCCAAGGTCACGCGGTAACTCAGGTCGATGTCTTCGCCATACATGAAAAAGGTCTCGTCGAGCAGCCCGATTTTGTCGAGCGTGGCCTTGCGCATGAACATATACGCACCCGAAAGCACGTCCACAATATGGTCTTGCTCCTTGTCGAGGTAACCCAAATGGTATTTCCCAAACTTCTTGCTTTTGGGAAATAACCGACTCAAACCAAATATTTTGTAGAATGCGACCCAAGGTGTGGGCAGTCCGCGCTTGCTCTCGGGGAGGAAGCGGCCCTCACCGTCGATCATCTTCACGCCGAGCGCGCCCGCATCGGGATGGGCATCCATAAACTCCAGGCATTTGTGAAATGTACTCTCCTCCACGACCGTGTCGGGATTGAGCAGCAAGACATACTCGCCGACGGCGATGCGCATCGCGAGGTTGTTGCCCGCCGAGAAGCCGAGGTTTTTTGTACTCTCGATCAGCGTGATGTCGGGAAACTTGTCACGCAGCATCTGTTGGCTGCCGTCCACCGAATTGTTGTCGACCACAAAGACCTCGGCGTCGATGCCCACGATGGCAGCACGCACCGAGATGAGGCATTGCTCGATGAAATGCTTGACGTTGTAGTTGACGATGATGATGGAGAGCCGCTTCAAATGCCGTTGCCTGAGCTTTGCGTGAGCGATGTGCGGTTCATGAGCGAACGCGCGAGGGTGATTTCATCGGTGAATTCGAGGTCGGAGCCGACGGGGATGCCACGGGCGATGCTCGTGGTTTTCACGCCAAATTCCTCCATTTTGCGGGCGATGTAAAAGCTCGTCATGTCGCCCTCCATGCTGCTAGGCAGCGCAAAGATGACCTCGGTACACACGCCCGTGCGCAGGCGCAGGAGCAAGTTCTCGATGTTGAGGTCGCTCGGCCCGAGGCCCTGCATCGGGTGGATGATGCCGTTGAGCACGTGGTAGGTGCCCGTGTATTGGCCTGTGTTTTCGATGGCGATCACGTCTTTGCAGTCCTCGACGACGCAGATCATGGCTTGGTTGCGGCGGTGGCTGCTGCAAATCTTGCAGACATTGTCGTCGCTGATATTGCCGCAGGTGCGGCAGTATTTGATGTCTTTGCGCAGGGCGATGAGGGCCTTGCCGAGGCTCTCGGCGTCGCCTTCAGTGCCTTTGAGGATATGCAAAGCAAGCCGCAGGGCCGTTTTCTTCCCGATCCCGGGCAGCCGCGAGAGCTCGTTGACACCATCTTCGATCACCTTCGAGGGAAATTCCATGCGATTGGATGCGATTTTGAGCTGGTAAAGATACACAGGAATTTAGGATTCATGGAGGGCGGGGATGGGATAGTTGGATGAACACGCCACTTCATAGAATGGAATCGCCACTTTGTCATCCCGACCGAATCGACTGATGCAGCGGAGGGATCTACCATCATGATACAGGTCATACTCACCAGCAGCGCTAACCACCGCAATGGCCAAGTATGGCCATGATCATCGCCCGTGCGGGCAATGTGAAGCAAGGTATCCATACCGCAAGCCCCCCCGCTATTTCGCCTTGACGGATCCGATCGTGGTAACAAAACGGAACTCACAAAATACCCGATAAGCAAATCATGCCGCCAAAATTCCATTCCCAAAAGTTCATTAAATTTGCCCTACAACAAGATGCAAAATGGCTGAAGACATCGTCCACGAGGAATTTCTGTATTACCTCGCCCACCAAGACGAATTGGTGGAGCGGTACAATGGAAAAGTGATCGTACTCCATCAACACCAAGTAGTTGGTGTCTACGGATCCTATGGCGAAGCCCATTTGGAGGCAATCAAACAATATGAACCCGGGAAGTTCATTCTTCAATTGTGTTCGCCCGGCCCGGAGGCATACACCATTCGTGCGCATTCAAGATATCTGCTACCTGTTTCGTGCGCTTGACTCTGCGAACTTTGCGTTCTTTGCGGTTTAAATTCGGCGCAATCACCTACCGCAACCCAAAACTCAAAGCCAAAAACGGATACGCCAGAATACTCGGGACAATATTGGGGCGTGTCATCCACATATTGGAGCGGCCGATGCCGGGCTGATAGCTGTGAAAGGTGATTTCAGGGGACTGACTTTGGCAATAACTAATCCGCACACCAGCATCCAATCGCCAACGCCGCCATTCGTAGGATCGCGCCACCAACAATTGCAGGCCGAAGTAGCCCGTCTGAAAATTGTACTTTTTCACGATGTCGCCATAATAGTTGGGAATGGTGGCCGTGGCATCGTGCTGAAATCCGCCCATGATGAGAAATCCGCCGATCAACCATGCACCCGTCCTGTCCTCAGGGATGCGCCATTGCAGCCCCACGCTGCCATAGGGGCCATGCACGACATCGCGCACGGAACCAAGGTAGCGGTAGGCGCGCCATAGACTGTAACCAAAATTGGCTGCAAACTCCATGCGCCTGCCCGCCCTGGGCAGGCAGGTGAATCGCAAATGCGCACCTTGGTGAGCGGCATCATACAACTCGAGCCCGACGCGAAAGCGATAGGGGTTTGGTTCCGGAGCTGGAGGGGCTTGTGCATCCGCAACAAGGCCCCCCAAACACCAAGAGCAATAGCCAAAAACATGCCTTCACAAAGCGACCCATAGCCATTTCATGATTTGGGGGTGGTAATAAGTATTCTGCCTTTGGCCAAGAAATTCATCTTGGTAATATCTTCCTAGTGCCGCAAAAGTGTGGTCTTTCAAGTTGAGGTAAAAACTCGTTTGATCCCATTCTGCATCATCATCAACACCGTAATCTGGGCGAAGCCTAAACTGGATGGTATCAGTGCCATTGGCGTGATGCAGTACAAATGTCTGAATGGTATCCGCCTTGTCGATGGGCAGCAGCAGCCATTCGGTCTCGTTGAGGCGGCTGTCATAGTTCATGCCGGGCTGCGCGAATGCGTTCCCGATGGGCAGGCTGCGCTGATGCTCGACATTCTCCAAAGCCGTAATACCGAGAGAGGCCCAAGGCACCCGTGTATGCGTGACCGTATCCTCAAATGCCAAGGCGACAATGGGATAATTGCCCTCCTCGCCACGCCAAGGCGGCGCACAACTCCCCCAAAAAACAAGCAATACAAGCGCAAGGAATTGTAAAAAATGGTTTTGTTTCATAATTCCAATCTAGGTGGTTTTGGCTGATATTCCAAAGGGTAAGGCGAAACAAACCCTAGCCCGCATTATTCACCAGAGCTTAATATATTTGTTCTAAACTGAATAGCTCTGAATTTGTGGGAGATTTTGTCCATTTTAGCTTGGAAACGATGAGCCAGAAGTGGTTTTGGGGATGTTTTTGCGCTGTGGTAGGTTG
>JANPHP010000234.1:0-4423 GCA_031424495.1 Bacteroidota bacterium
GAGCAACTCCACACGCATCCCCAGCTCCTTTGCAAGCTGAGGCATGTCGGAAGTCTCGTAGCTCATCCTCACGGCTCGTAGCTTGAATTCCTTGTCGTAAACTTTTCTTTTAACTGACATACTGTAATGATAATAGATTTATGACTAAACCTACCGTCCATACAAATGTAGCAGCTCCATAACGATGTTTCCGCCCCTTTCCACCATGCCAAATACGCAAGGGCGGTCGGCACCCCATCCACGCTTGCCACTACGCTTTGCGGTTTTCTTGCCACCGAAAAGGCTCTCATCGATTTCCACGTCACCCGAAAGCACGATCTCACCGCTTTCATCCATCATGCCCCTGATGACGTGACCGACACGAAAGGCTGTCTTGTAACTCACACCCAACTGCCTTTCAAGTTCCTTTGCGCTCACACCGTTCTTGGAGTTGCTGAATAGCAAAATGGCAAAGAACCAAAGCTCTAAGCTGATCTTGGAGTCTTTCAGTGGTGTCTTGGCAAGGGGAAACACTTGGAAGCCGCACCACTGGCAAGCATAACATTTGCGACCCGCTACGTGGCTCCATTTGGTTTCAGTCTCGCAGCTAGGGCAAACGGTCAAGTCGCCGTAAACACGGTCAAAAATCTCATCCAAGCATGCCTTTTCGGTGGGATAGAGTTTCTTGAATTCGATGATGTTCAACTGTTTCATTGCCTTAGCGTTTTTGATATTGTAAATATCAAACCCGACTTTGACACCTCGTGTCAAAAACCAAGGGCAATCTTAGTGCATTGGATCACATGTGTTTATGTGGAAAAGTAGGGGTAGGGTTTTCACCCCATTGCCCTACTTTGCCGTTGCAAAAAATATGAAATTCTTATGCTTCAAGATATTTTCAAGTCTAGGTTTCCGAACTACATGCAAGAATTCGAGAGACTGACGGGTAAAAAAGCCTCTGAAACCCTTGATTTGTACATTCTATACTATCATGCAAGGATGGCTGATAATTATGCACAGATGCAAGAACATGTTCGCTCTGATATGAATTCAGTTCGCAATCAACAAGCACGGATGGCAGAGGAAAGTTCAGAGAATGAAGATAAGCAACAGTCATTCAATAGAAAGATTGGGAAATACGGGGTAGTCCTAGGTGTATTTACAGTCATGATAGCGCTATGGCAAATCATATCCCCCATAGTATTGCCTCAAGGAAACGACAAAGAATTAGAAGGCAGAATAACCCGCATAGAATATATGGTCAGTAGTTACCTTCTGGGTGGCAAAAACAATCCCATGCCCACTTCAAATCACTTGCAAGATTCCTTAACATACGATAAGATTTCCCCCATAAAGCAATGAAACAAAAAAGGGGCCTTTCAATCAGCCCCTTTTTTTTCCTTTAGATTGTCGCTCCTTTCACGATTCGCATTTGCAGGTCGGTGAGCATAAGCAGTGCATGAGTTTCGGGTTCGTCTAGGTCAAGGGTTCGCCGCTCAAAGATTAGCATCTTGGCAGTTCCGATTGACTCATGCAGCCTAGCTAGGTAGTCGCTGGGTTCGTGGTCACCCACGTTGATGGTGATAACATTTTGTGAAGTGGACATTTTAGAGATAAGAATGTGGGGATGGGCTTTAGGTGTCTCTTTGCATGTCCAATGCAACGGGGGTGTTTCCTGAACCACCACCTTAGCCCGTCCCCTTGTCAAAGATGCGAATAGTCTATCGGACATTCAAGAGACAGGGGCAATTTGGGGGTGATTTTCAAATTTCGTTACTTGCTTCAAGTACATAGACACCAAATATAATTCTCTAGCAGGTCGATATTTCAACAATTCATTTCAAATCTATGGGATCAGAAGCATTGCGAAACTCTTCACGATCGTAAAATCCATCCACGATATTCGAACTTTGGATCGTGTGGTCGCCCCTGTAGTGGCGCATTAGATCCAGTTCGTATGGGAAGTCGATCTCGAATCCCTTTTTGAATCGTTTGGCTTTCGCAAACGTCGAACGATTAATTTTAGTGGTACTGACCGATTTGTTCTTCTCGTCAAGCGCTACCATTCCAATCGGAATAATCAGGTGATTATCGCCATCTTTGTTCAAAAACCCATGTACGCCTTCGCTAGCAGGGGTTTGATAGGTTTTGTAGCCCTCTTCGATCAACGATTCATCGACTTCAACATCGAGGTAAACGACGCGTTCTGCAGTTTTATTTACCAAGAGGTGATCTACTTTCCCGATGGTGCGATTGTCTGCATCTTTGACCTCCCAACCCCGTGGATCGCTATAATGTTCGGCCACTTTGTAACCTGGTAATTCATCGAGATTAAAGAGATTCTTATTTACGTTTTCCATTATTCTTGTTCTTAAAGAGTGACTAATTCATTTTTTGAAGAAGGACTGAGGCCTTTGCGAAGTAATTCTTGACCGCGTCTTGCTGGTCAAGCGTAAGTACTTCGGGTTTAATTGCCTCTGATGCACTTTTTAATGCTCCAGCTTCAGCTGCCAAACTAGGATATTTTGCCTTTTGGATGTCTTGAAGTGCAATGGTTATAATATCGTCGGCTTTTCTAATATAATCCGCATGCGTTGAGACCAAAGGGTCTTTGGTGATCATATTGGCATATTCTGTTGCCTTTTCTAAATCAGCCTGAACTTCAAGACCTACCTCATTGGCCATCGCTTTTGTAGCTGCGATTAGTTTTGAGAGCGCTTCATGTGTATAGGCATGATCCAGACTCATCTCTTGCTTACTGTTTTCTGCAAAGTTGATATATGCAGCAACAGTCGCGTTATTCTCCTTTACCCCCAAGAGGTCAGGTTCGCTCGGATTGGCAATGGGATTTGCTTCGGCTACGACCGCTGAATTGTTTCCGGAATCACGAAATACGAGGAAATATACAAGCAATGCAACGACGGCAACGCCTA
Source organism: Bacteroidota bacterium (assembly GCA_031424495.1). Taxonomy (GTDB): domain Bacteria; phylum Bacteroidota; class Bacteroidia; order J057; family JADKCL01; genus JADKCL01. The sequence continues at coordinate 2,913 of JANPHP010000234.1, forward strand.
CCAATATCCATGGCCAAACGGCCTTTTTTCGTTCAATTTTGATTTCTGCCATAACAAAGTTCTTTTGAATTGATAAAATACGTTTTACAAAAAGTGTTCCCACGCGGGGAATGCGGAAAAGTCAAATTACAGAAGGTCGGATGCGATACTTGTTGTAGATCTTTGAAATTACTTTACAACATTTGCGCTAGGAGCCTTCTGTTCTTTCGTCACTTTCTATTTTTTATGCTTCAGGGCCTCCAAAAGCATTTTGGCTACAGCCTCGGAAGATCCCGGGTTTTGCCCTGTAATCAATAGCCCGTCTTGTTTCACATGCGAGGCCCAATCAGCGCCCTTGGAGTAGATCGCGCCGTGTTTGGTGAGTTCATCCTCGAGCGAAAATGGCACGACCTTCGTCAGTTTGACGGCCTCTTCTTCTGTATTTGAAAAACTTGTCACCTGCTTTCCTTTTACCAACGGTTCTCCGCTTTTCGTTTTGACATTCACCAAAGCCGCAGGCGCATGGCATACAAATGCGATGGGCTTTTCATGGTTGTAAAATGCTTCGATCAAATGAATGGAGTGCTTATCCGTAGCCAAATCCCACAATGGGCCGTGACCTCCGGGATAAAATACGGCATCATAATCCGCTTGATCGATTGTGCTCAGCTTCAATGAATTCGCAACCTTGTCAATTGCGACTTTGTCTTCGGAAAACCTTGCTGTCGAGGGCGTTTGCGCATCAGCGACTTCGCTTTTAGGATCCACTGGAGGCTGGCCTCCACTCGGAGAAGCAATCGTTATTTCAGCTCCAGCATCTGCCAAAACATAATAGGGACTTGCAAATTCTTCGATCCAAAAGCCGGTTTTTTCACCAGTATTTCCCAATTCGCCATGGGATGTCAACACGATTAATACTTTCATGACTTCCATTTTTACCTCAATCTTGAAACAAAAAGATAACCTTGTACATGCCTTTCATCGTCCTTACCGTCTTGTTTGAGGTAATTTCGTGATCCAGCATTTTGCCAAAGATCGTGGTGCTGTACACCCTTTGTGATACACAATGGGGCATCATCATTGCAAAAATCACGCATTGGAATGCGTGTGGCGGCAAAAGGTCCACCTATCGGCTAAGCAGCCTTGGTGTTGCGAGCGATTTGTCGAGCTTGGGCGGGTCTCCATTTCGGGGGCCGCTTTGGCAGACTAAATACGGTGACTCCGCAGCGGCGGACGAAATGCCTTGGCTCAAAGCACTGAAGCATAATTTTGGATTTTAATGGAAGCATACTCCTTAGCAAATGGCGTGAGAAATGTAAACAGTTTCCCAATTGATGTAATATAGATCGTGACTTCGTGCCCTACCTTTCGAAAATGAAAGATGCGAAGCTCTAGCCCGCATTATTCACCAGAGCTTAATATATTTGTTCTAAACTGAATAGCTCTGAATTTGTGGGAGATTTTGTCCATTTTAGCTTGGAAACGATGAGCCAGAAGTGGTTTTGGGGATGTTTTTGCGCTGTGGTAGGTTG
>JANPHP010000235.1:0-16880 GCA_031424495.1 Bacteroidota bacterium
CTGGCTCGGCACAGAGAGCGGTCTGGTGCGGTTCAACGGAACCAAGTTTGTACACTACAAGCCCGGATTCAAGGAAGAAACCGGCATGACCCAGCTCTTTGAGCACCCCGCCACCGGCATGTATTGCAGAACGTTTGACGGGCGGCTGTTTTTGGCGCGGGGAGACAGCTTGCAGCAGCTCCATCTGGAGCCCGGCATCATCGACTACCGCATATTTGGTGATCAAATCTACTACATCACGCAGCGCAAGCTCATGGTCACCGACTTGCTGGGCTACCGCGTGCGCCAGCTGCACGATGCTGCGGAGCTGCATCAACTGGTGTACATCCTCAACGATTCCCTACTGCTCACCAGCCAGACGATCCTACATTTCCGCTCGGGCAGGTCCACGCCACTGCCTCAGGGGCACTGGTTCTACCTTCCTACGGCTAACGAGACCTACCTGGCGCGGCGAGGAGATAGACAACTCTACCACCTCGATACGCACATGCAGTGGCATGCCGTAGATGCTGCTAGCATTGGCCCGTTGCCCCCATGCCAGGTCACCCAAATCCACCGCCGCCAGGGTGAATACCTCTTTGGATCGTTTTGCGGGGTTTACAGCTCGGGAAAACGAGCCCCATTTTTCACCAACAGTGTCGTCACCGACATCGAGGTCGATCAGGAAGGCAACTTTTGGTTCTCCACGCTGGGCGACGGGCTGCTGCTCGTGCCGCATATCGCCGTCCTGGAATTCAAGCGCGGCACTGGTGCATTCCAGACGCGGCCCGACAAGATACTCACCGACCGCAATGGCACCACCTACGTGTGGTGCGTCGGGTCGATCTACCGCTACCGCCGGGGGCAGCAACAATTGGAACTCCTGCATCGGCTTCCCAACCACAAGGAATGCCAGGTGGCTTGGCTAGACCCATCGCGCAACACGATCTACTTTGAGAGCGGCGGATTTTATGTCTGGCCACTCGATCGGCCTGAGTTGCCGCCACGCAGACTGGGCGACATGAACGTGAAGTCGATCGCGCAGACGCCTTGGGGCCTACTCACGCGCAGCTGGCACTTTTTTGGGCTGCTGCAGCAAGAAGGCAGCACCTATGCAGGCGAAGCCTGGCTATCCAAATATCTGGAGCCTTCCATTTCCCGGCAAGGCGGCTATGTGCTCTACCCTATCCAGATCCTGCAGGCGGCGTCGCAGGCGGCCAAGGTCTGCGCCTATGACGACAGTACCGAGACCTTCCTCCTCGGTTATGCCGGGCAAACGGTCTTGCTCTCGCGGGCAGGCCTCCACACCCTCACGGTCGCAGGCCATGCGCTGCCAGTCTCGGCAGCAGTCGCCCACGCAGGCACCTTTATCGTCGCCGCCAAGGTGGGTGGCATTTGGGCCATCGCACCCGGCCAGTCGCCGCAGCGCCTGCTGGAGGGGCAGTACTATGGCGATCGCAAGGTGCTCCAACTCCGCATTCACGCCCAGAAATTGTGGATTATGCTCATGGACCGGATCATTTCGATGGAATTGGGGGATCACACGACACCCCATCCGCTCCACACGCGCGAAACGGGAAACTACGAGTACCGCGACCTCTGCTTCGGCGACCAAACGATCTGGATCGCGACCAATGAGGGCCTGCTCAACATTCCCGCTGCGCTCAATGGCATGGACACGGTGCCACCGCGCATGCGCATTGCCCAGATCAGCTACAATGGCGCTGCGGTGCCCATGCAGGCACATGGCGACTTTGCCTACCCCGGAAACGAGCTGCGCATCACCCTAGAGGGCATCCACTATCGCAGCCATGGCAATTTTGTCTTCAAGGCCTTGTTGGAAGGCTATGACAATGAACTGCAGACGATCCTGGCGCAAAGCCCCGTGCTGCAGTACAAGCGCCTGCCGCCTGGCGATTACCGCCTCCAAGTATTTGCCCAAAACCCAGACGGTTACAAGAGCGCTACGGTGCAGTATACCTTTACGATCCACGCACCATTTTGGCAAAAAGCATGGTTTTATGGATTGATCGTGGCACTGATGGCTGCCATCGGCTATGGACTCGCCCGCTGGTATGCCCGTGGTCAGCAGCGCCGCAACCTCATGGAGATGCAACTCGTCGAGTCCAAGCTCACATCGCTCAAGGCCCAGATGAATCCACACTTCATCTTCAATGCGCTGGGCTCCATCCAGTTCTTGATCCTAAAAGGCGAGGTGCTTCATGCCAATACCTACTTGGGAAAATTCAGCAGACTCATGCGGATGGTCTTGGAAATGAGTGAATGGAAAACGCTGACCCTCGCCGATGAAATCCAGAACCTCAGCCTCTACCTTGAGCTGGAAAAGCTGCGCATGGGCGAGCAATTTACCTATGTGATCGATGTGGCACCCGACCTGCAACCCGAGGCTTTGAAGTTGCCGCCCCTGCTCATCCAACCCTATGTCGAAAATGCCATTCGGCACGGTCTCCTGCACAAAACCGGCGACAAGCTGCTGCGCGTCGGCTTCAGCATCGATGCCGCGCAATCCGCCTTCATTTGCACGATCGACGACAATGGCATCGGCAGAGAAGCCTCTGCCAAACTCAAAGCGCAATCGCACCGCTCATTTGCCAACCTCGCCACCGCAAATCGGCTCAAGCTCTACAACCGCAGCTATCCCGGTCACTTCCAGATCTCCTACATCGACCGCACCGCCCCCCAAACCGGCACCCAAGTGACAATTTATTTACCGATCGATTTCGAGGGGTAGCCTTGCAGGCGCTGGGAATTGGGGTTGGGTTTGAGGGGGCCGCGCAAGGTGGTGCTTGGTGAATCAAATTGTCGATCGGAAGCCAAACTGGCACCATCAATATTGGCGCATGCACAATGCTACCATTTCGACCCATCCACCGCACTTTTCGCCAACCGAGGATTTGTTTTGCCAGCTAGCGCGTTGGGAGATCACGCTGCAAAAAGCGCGCGAGGAGCGTGCAGCAGAGAAGTTTTGTTCGTCGTGGAACTCGCTTCGCTCCTTCTCTCTCACGCAAAAAAAGTCGGCTCTCGCCGATTTTTGGTACCCTCAGCGGGACAAAGATTGAATCCGCCTCGGCGGAGGGATTTGGGGGCTCATGCTGGGCTTTGTGGAGGATTTGAAACGGGACGATTTTCATTGGAGCCTTAGGCAGTCCTCGCCCCATGATCTCTATAAAGGTTTACGAGCGGGCTCTCAGACCATGCGCTCCGGCACGCGAGACTTGCGACAACGATGGTGTAAACGCATGCTGCACGCAACCTGAAACCCGTCTCACCATTGGATGATCTGGAGGGTCGATTCTTCGTATCTTGTCCTAAAATTCGTTAAGTAGCTGAAGGTTTAGCAACTCGCCTATGAATATTCTGTAAGTTGCCAGACAAGGAGTTTCGTTTCTCTGTATGTTATGGCTCATTTTGCAAAACCGATATTGATGAAAATAAATATACTAGTCCCACTCCTATTTTTGGGAGTTGCGAGCTGTCAAAGCCAGACAAAAACAGCAATCGAAAGGCCAAAGGCAGACCAGACAGCTACTTCATTTGAAAATTTGGAAATACAAGTGGAAATCCATTCTCGTGTGGACACTACAAAGCATGAAATCAAAGAAATAGCAACACTATGGACAAACTACCTCAACTCTGAACCTGACAAGATTTCGGACAATCCCTCTTGGAATGAAGAAGAAAAGTCAAAGTATAAGGACTTTGACCTTTCACGCAGGTTGCTTTACCAATTCCCATCCCATCAACTGTTGCGAGAATATCAACCCAAAATACTTTCCATTGAAAAGGAAGGCGCGCATTATGGCATCCGAACCATGTATTCAGCTGACGGACTTGAAGGTGAATATCGCAAATCCAACCCTTGGGCAATTCAAAAGATTTATGCGGTGAGAGAAAATAATCAGTGGCGATTAAAAAATTCATTGCCGATCATCACCCACAATTGGAATCGAATGACCATTGGCAAAATCACCTTCATCTACTCACCTGATCATGAGTTCAATCAAGAATTAGCGGTAAAGGCCAACGAATTTTGCAACCAAGTTAAAGATCAATTTCAGTTTCCTGATTGGGAACCCTTCGACTACTACATCACCCAGAGCGGCGATGAATTAGGTCGCTTGTTAAACTTTGATTTCTTTGCCGCAGGATACACAACAGGTATTGGTTTCAATGAAAAGCGTATTCTTTTAAGTGGATTTGGCTCCGAATATTATCCTCACGAATTTATTCATTTAATTGTCCCCCAATTTGACCGACATGGATTGATTGAGGAAGGATTTGCAACCTGGCTTGGCGGGGCAATGGAAAAGACATTTGAAGAAAGATCCAAAATACTTGCACAACAACTGATCCAAAACGACACCGTAACATTTGATGATGTTTTGAATCAAAAATGGGGTTGGCAATATGCCGCTTATTACACGACAGGAGCCATTTTCTGCCATTCAGCTTATCAAAAAGGAGGAATCAAGTTGGTCAATGACCTATTGAAAACACCCAATGACAGCGAAAAATTGGCAGAGAACTTGTGTTTGATATTTGACATTGAGAAACAAGACTTGGATGATTTTTGGAGGAGTGAAACATTCAAATTTATAGGCAACTGATACCAGCTTTTCACCATCTGCCAATGATGCTGTCGCATCTTCCTCCAGCAATCGCAGTCTGATTTTGTATGCGGAGCGGAGGGACAGAGTTCGAACTCTTTGTGGGGGGATTTGGGGGCTTGTGATGGGTTTTGAGAATGACCTGAAACGAGGCAGATTGTCTGTAGGGCTTTGAGCTGAACAACAATAGGGCATCAGGCAAGCAGCTTGCCTGATGTCATCTGCTTGCCTTGGGATGTGGGACGGCACCTTATGGGCATGGAGACAATTTTTCAAAGGCTCGAGGGTTGGCTTTATTTCGCTTTGCGCTTGCTTCCAACTTTTGAGAAATTCAAGTACCATAACGTTAAATCTGGGCGGATTTGCCCGATTTGACGTTGCAAGATAGGTGTCCGACCTTTAAAATTTGGAAAAAGTTGGCTGGCATACCCCATCCATCGCTACTAGGTTTGCATCATGCTCATCGCTCCAATGAACTTGGAAAAGAATGGAGCAACGTTCTTTTGAATCGCGATTCAGACGCTTAGCTAGATGCGATAATCCTAGCAAAACTTAAAATCAAAGCCTTATGAAAAAAGACAAGAATTTATTACGCAATGGTATTTATCCTATGTATTTGCTTCTTGGCTTCGTGCAGCAAGGAAAACCTTAGGGACGAAAACGCAAATGCAGAGCTGGTCTCGACTTTGAATCAAAATTTTTCTGATTTCAGAATCGAACGATAGAATTTTAACTAAAGTATGTTTATGAAAAACTGCAAAAGTATGTTGAAGGCGGTCCTGCTACCCGCATTGTTTGTAGCGGCATTTTCTCTCACCAGTTGCAAAAAGGAATCACTGGAGCCTACTAAATATCCCGAATTGCAAATGCTTCCGGGGAAATACAAGCGCATCGTAACCCTTCAAGATGGGGGCAGCACGGTTACGCTCGGAATCGCTGCCGACAACGATGCCCAGCTCGACGATTTCGAAGTAAATGTAGTGCTGAAAGGCCTCACAGCTTTGCCAGAAACTGAGCCTATTGACATCGCAATCAACAATGAGGTGCTTGATGCCCCAGATCTTGGAGCCATCGATTCCGAAGCCGTTCATATCTGCATACTTGAGGAAAAGAAAGGAGCAGGCATTGTTGGTTTTGAACTCCAAGTGAACACTAAAACCCTCCTTGGAAAAATAGGGACCTCAGGCAACTATAGTGGCATGAAAGTTTTCTATTCTTGGGAAGCCCCACATTACTTCAGGGTGAATTCAGTTGTGTATTATTGTGTAGACACTTGGTTATATCGAGTTCCGAATTCGACCCCCAATTGGACCTGGGTGAATTACTTCCACCTCTGCCAGAGCGCTAACCATACTTGGCAATTTAGCTCCAATGCCTATGACTATCGACTGATCGCGAATGGTCCACTCTATCATGTCCAATGGTATTGATTTCGAATATGAAACCGCGAATGGGCATGGCTTGTACCATGCCCATTCGCACATTTATTGCCCTGTATGAAATCTCGGGCAGAACCGGAGCATCACCAGCATCTCGATGTCGATACTCAAAAATTAAATTCACGACCTTATCAGCATTTGAATTCAATTAAAGGATCTTTAAAAACCCACAATTCGTGTAGTAGAGGGCATGCACAACCAAGCTCAAGCCCTAAGGGTCAATGAGTTGCTTCGCATTCCAGCGAATTGAGAAATGTTTTAGGGCAAAAAGAAACGGCAGGAAGTATCAGTTTTGATGCTTCCTGCCGTTGCGTACACCCGGCGGGACAAAGTTTGAACCCATTGTGGGGGGATTTGGGGCTTACGATGGCTTTTGTGGTGGATATGAAACGAAGCAGCGTAGGCAAATGTGAAGGTGCAATTCGCGAAGCTACCTCAAGCTTCTTGATCAGGGCGAACAAAATCCGCGACAATTCGTCTGACTCGTGATAGTGTTTCTCAAAGTCCTCCAGCAGCTTGGAATGGAAGGATCGGGGAGCATCAATCATTGCTCCTTCCAGAATTTTCTGCCATTGGCATCCATCCACCCCTTGTCGGTGAGGAAATATTCGGATTTGCCTGCGCAGAAATAATCGCGAATCATCGCTTGGCCAGAAACAAGGATCACTTTCCCCCTGCTGTTCATGACAACCCACCCTCTTTTCCGCTTCTGAAAGACAACACGGTCGCTGCTCAGTACTTGCACACCCAAGCCTTGCCTCACCAGAATCTTTCCAGGCGAATTTCCAAAGCCCACTCCGTACGTATTGCTTTCACGACCATAGGCCAAAGTCAAAAGAAAGACATTGTGCTCGGTTTTTTCGATATACACGTATTTCGCCTTGTAAATCACCTTTCCCATGGAATCCATCACCCCTTGCCCTCTGGGGCCGATGACGAGTGCTTCTTTTTCTGAAAGCATCTGGATGGTATTTCCTATTGGCGGAAAGATCGTATCTCCCTTTGCGTTCACAAAAGCCAGCATGGTATCGACAGCTAGCACCATCGGGCGCACAGGCTGAAGCTCTCGCGGCAGATCCGGCGAACTGGAGATCAAATGACCTCCCGGATCATAGACGTCATAAGTATTCACGTAGACGAGGTTCGTTAGGTGTGAACGCTTTCCGACATAGTTCCCATTCGCAGCAAGTTCGACCCCGAAATAAAGGAATGGCATCAGCGTGTCCCCCTTGATATTGATGCATCCATATTTTTGTCTGTCCTCCGAGTTCGCGATGACAGTCCCGTTAAGATGCACCTTATAAAAGGGCCACCGAGTATGAGTTACAGGAGCAGTCAAATAACTATAGGCCGCCTTTACGATCACTTCCCCATCGAAGTTTTTGATGCCAGCGAGTCTTGATGTGCTATCGTAGTAAACAAACAGGTCTTCCCAAAGATATTCAGCCCTGTCCCCATTCACTGGAAAAAACGCAAAGTCCTTCTTGCGAATGTAGCCGCAAGACTTGTAATAAGAAGTATGTTGCCCGCAGCCTATATAGAATTGGACATGTGGATTTTCTTGTCCCTCAACATCACAAATCGTGCAGCCCTGTATTGAGATGAATCTTCCCTGCTCATCGATGAGGCCTTCATAGGTCGCTAGATTGTAGGAGTTCTTTTCCCGGAGGTAGCTATAATTATGCAAATGAGGCCCTGCATTTCCATTGATCGTGCAATCATGCTCCGGCAAAACTTCCCTCCCCTCCTGTGTCACGAAGGCATCCGTTTTCCACGCGCCCTTTTCATCCAAGATGGAAACCACCGCCACCCCAAATGCATTCGGAAATCCAGCAACTGCGTATTTGGGCCCAATCACCACCTCCATGTTCTGGTTGACGTAACCCCAGCCTTCTTCACCGAAGTGGAAGGGGATTAGCTTCACGTCTTCCAGAACGCTCTGAGCATAAGCCTTCCCCGCCACGCTCGCCAGGAAGACCGCCATCAGAAAGAAGTACCACTTTTTTGGGGCCATAAAGTGTTGATTTTTGGTAAAGACAAGTATTTCTGGGGGTGGGTTGCATTTGCTGGCTTCAGTGGGATGCTGGAATGTGGTGGTTGAATCCCTTTCCCCTCTATGCTGTATCATCTAGGCCTTAAAGTGAGATTCACTGTGGGTGCATCAGCGCTCGGTGGTATGTTCATTCGTCGTCGTAGCTTCGCACCGCCTTCTCCCTATTACTGAAAAAGTGGGCGCAAGCTGACTTTTGTACCCATCGAGTCAATTTATCGAACCAAGTTGTTTGAGACTTTAGGAGGTTGTATCAGGATAATCCATACTTCCAACAGGATCGAAGTGCAAGAGGCTTCTAGCTGAGAAGTTATGAATCTTTGGTTTTTGCCTGAAATCGCCTAACAGTTGCTTGGATTAGCCCTGGCAAATCACGACTCCAGCGTTGTTCCGAAACCATTCCCCCACACACAGAAACCCCACTCAAACCTTTTTAAAATGGCAAGTGAAGGATGATGGGGCTGGCATCACTTATGCCTCAGCGTGACACTCATCTTCCGAAAGGCTTCCAGGTTCTTCTCGTAATCCGCGACTGCACTTCCTAGGATCATGGTGAAATGCTCGTACCCAAAGAGGATGACATGGTACTTCAGCTCCTGCTCTCCTGTCTTGTTGTCCAGGCCAGTCCCCACGATTTCATATCCCAACAGGCCATCGATGGTCACCTCCTGAATGCTGTCCACTTTCACATCGTGGTTGCCGCCAGACCCATGCTTGAACCCTTCCACAGCCATAGCTCTTTTGTCAGTGATGACTGCCTTCTCTGGCGTCATGACAGCGATGAGTGAGGCTTGGTCTCTTGATTTTGGAGGGGTCCCGCCCTCGCGTGTAAACATCAAAAACCCCATAACGACATGGCACGAGTCAAAGCCTGTTCCTTCGGCACTCATCGTAAACGGTACAGTCTCAAATGGATCTACTTTCAATTCTGGCTGATACACAACGGAAAGCACCGCCTCTCGTATCGCCTTGGAAAGGTTCTTGCTTTGCTCCTTGGGGTAGACCGCAATGACCAGAACACTATGGTTTTCGTTCCCAAATACCATGAGGTGCTTCCTGTGCATGATCCCGTTTGCAAACTGGTTGGCCTCCACCAAGATTCCATCCAAACCTCCCACCGTGATTTCCTTGCGACTCACCAATTCCATTCCATTTTTGCTCAAATCTCCTTCTCGAAACGCCCCAGAAACTTTCAAATAGGGTCCAGGAAGCTCCGTGACCATGATCGTCGCCCCGCTCACCTTGTGTTGAAACCCCAAAAAAGTATTGCCCATGTCAAAGCCAGGTGGGGGTATGATGCTGACCTTTGATCCTGGGATGTTCATGTGCTGCTCCGTTAGTGCATTGTTAATAGCCTTCTGCCCATACGAGCTACCGCAGGCCATCAGCAGCACCAATCCGAAAACCACTCGGGAAATCCAGCCAGAGTATCCGATGTATTTCATGAACCTTTTAATTGCCAGTGAATGCATTTGAAGTGGCTAAGATACTAAATTCCGTGTTTCTTATAGGCTTCCCCCTAATTCGTAGCATTTACAACTAGAGATGTCTAAAGGTCCTAAAAATTGTTCGCAAACAAAAAGGTCAGATTGATTCGCAATTGCTCTCAATCTGATCTCATTTCTAGAAATACACCCGGCGGGACAGAGTTCGAACTCTTTGTGGGGTGATTGGGGGCTTGTGATGGGTTTTGTGGAAGATTTGTTGCGGGGCTGCAACGAAACCATGTGAACGAAATCCCTTCATGAGGAGACCTGAAGCTTCTTAATCAATACAAACAAAATCCGCGACAATTCATCAGGCTCGAGATAAAATTTCTCGAAGTCAGGTTGAGCCATTCGGCTAGCATCCTTCAAAATATCAAAAATGGCAGCACCATCACAAACAAAATCCGCGACAATTCAACTTGCAGCTCCGTAGAAGCGTTCATGAAGCATCTTCTCGATGGCCGTAGCATCCTTGAGGATATCCAAAATCGCCACCACCTCAAACACCGAGCTGCGCGCAATCACGAAGAAGACAAGAACGGCAGCAAAAGCGCCATCCGCAACTTCAATAATAAGCAGAAGGTCTCAACGCAATCTAAGTCTGGGCAACCTCCGACCGGCTTGACAACAAGCCGTTCGGAGGTTGATGCTGCAATCAAGCAAGGCAGGAATGTCCTTGAAGCATTGCGTGATGCCGCCTAATTGCAGCGCTATGGAATTAAATTTCAATAACTTCCAACATTATGCTTGTCTTTTTGGCCCCTGACTGCGTTGCAAATTCGGTCCGTAGCGCTGCTACGAACCAAATTTGCGCCTTGTCAGGAACCAAAAATCCTGCGCATAAAAGTTGGAAGTTATTGAAAAATCATTCCTATGGTAACAAAGAACATTACCTCATCAAGGTCACAATGCCGGTGTAGGATTTGCTTCCAACCGTTACGACGAAATAATAAACTCCTTCGGGTACAGGTTTTCCATCGAATTTTCCATCCCAACCCATGTTCTTGTCTTGCTCATTGAAGATCAAGCTGCCCCATCTGTCAAAAATGTTTAACAGAAAGGGTTGATTGCCTGTATATTTCACAAGATAAACATCATTGTTGTTGTCACCATTGGGCGAAAAAACATTCGGAATGAATAGATCGGCTGGGGTAACAATGTAGGGGCCATGTGTGATTCCTGATATGCAACCTGCTGAATTACGAACCCTCAGCGTGACAAAATAAAAGCCCTCCTCGGTGAAGGAATGCGAAACATGGTGTCCTTCACCAGAAATTCCATCTCCAAAATTCCAATGCCATTCCACTGCGCCCTGCGAAGCATCATCAAACTGAATTTCAGTTCCAGGCAATGGTAGGTAGGCAGGATAATCAGGATTTGAAACAAAATCAGCATGAGCGGTGTCAACCACCACAATCACGATGTCGTCATTTGTCGCCAAGCACCCCCCAGTGTTCACCCCTTCCAACGAAACCTGATAAGTTCCAGGAAGGACATACTGATGGGTTGGGTTGTCTTGATTGCTGATGGTTCCGTCGCCGAAATACCAGGTATGGAACAATGCTTCATTCGTGAGTTGGGAAAAGTTCACCGAGAGCGGAACGCAACCTTCAGTAGATGAACTAATGAAGCTCAAGTTAGGCCCAGGAATAGGATTGAGGGTAATGGAACTGGTGTCACTGCAACCACCTTCACTCACGATCAGGAAATAGGTTACAGTATCACCCGGCGTTGCAAACGGATTCGATATTGTGGGATCGTTCAGTCCAGTCGGCGGGATCCAGTTGAATGCTGCGCCTGAATTTCCCCCGATTCCAGTAAGCTGTATTGTATCATTTACACATGCATTCGTCGTGTCCGCTGAAATCGCGGAGCCCGGAGAGGGAATAACCGTGACAAGCACGGAATCCACTGTGTTGCAGGTATTGTACTGCACATTCAGATAATAATGCATGCTTTGAGGCGGAGTAGCCCATGGATCAAGCACGGTGGAGTCTGAAACGTATTGGCCAGGTACCCATGTGGGCCATACCTGTGAAGGGTTGGCGGTGTCTGCGGTGGGATAAGTGTACGTGCCCGAAAGCTGTACAGACCGTCCCGCGCAGACGGAGATCGATGGCCCCGCCTCTGCCTGCGGCGAAGGTTTGATTGTCAGTAATAATGAGTCAAGTGCCGACCCGCATCCCCAAGATGAAATGCCTTGCACAAAATAATACATCGTCGCAGGTGCCGATGCCATAGGATCTTCAATGAATGCATTGCTCAAACCAATAGCTGGAGACCATTCATAATCAAAGAAAATGGAGGTCGGATCACCTGCGGCTTGTGCATCCAATAGAATCGAATCCTGAAAACAAATTTCAACATCAGGCCCAGCATCCACAGTTGGCAGCGTATGAACGAATATGGTGACTGTATCACCATAGGATGGACAGCCGTTGCTCCACACGGTAAGTACATACTCGGTGGTTGCGGGTGGAGACGCGAGCGGGTTTGGGGAAGTCGTATCAGAAAGCCCGGTTGCCGGACTCCATTCAAAATCATAAACGGGTCCCGCGCCAGTCCCTGTGCTTTGCACCATCAGTGTATCGTGCAAACAAATATGAAGGTCAGGGCCAGCCTGCGCTATTGGCAGTGGCTGCACTGTGACGATGACACTTGAGACCGTATCCACGGTGGTGTACTCACTCAAGCATCCGGTCCCAAGATCCATCACCTGCAAAGTGTATATCGTGGTCGTATCGGGCCTTGCATACGGGTTCAAGAGCGTGGAGTCGTTTAGGCCCGTACCTGGCATCCAGTAGTATGCGAAGGGGCCTGCCGACCCTGTGATGGTGGCGGTGAGCAGTGCCCCTGGGGCTTGAGGCTGACAAATAGAAACATCTGGACCAGCATTGGCAATCGGTTTCGGGAGCACAGTTACCAAAGCAGAATCTATATTGGAAACACAGCCATTGAAATCGGTGACCTGTACGTAATACATGGTCGTGCCATTGGGGTTTGCAACGGGATCATTGTCATAGACCGAATCCAACCCGCACCAGGTGGTCGTGGTATCACACCACCACACCCAATAATAAGGCGTCGATCCGCCTGCGGCAACACCGTTTAGCATCGCCCCGCCCTCGCCTTCGCAAAAAGCAACATCTAGCCCTGCATTCACCACTGGGTCAGGATTCACTAAAATACTCTGATAGGTGGTGTCGGCGCAGCCATTGAGTGTAACAACAAGCGAAACCAATTGTGTACCCGGAGCATTAAATGTCACGACAGGAGAGGCCAAAGTGGAGGTGGATGGTGTGCCATTGGAAAATGCCCATTGATAGGTAGCTCCTGGCGGGTTGAGATTGTTGGCAAAAAATGAATATTGGTTTCCTGTGAAGCATTGCGTTCCAGATGCCACGGTCCAGCTAGCGTTTGGCTGCGGGGCAACCATGAATGAAATGGTATCAATGACCGTGCATCCGCCTATGGAAACCGCCAAGGTGGCAAACTTGGTGCCGCTGCTTGCAAACGAGATTCCTATTGGATTTGCAACATTGCTGGAAGACGGTGTTGCCCCAGGAAAAAAATTCCACTGGTAAGTTGCAAAGGGATTCGTAACACCTGTGGCGGTCAATGAAAATGAATTTCCAACGATGCATTGGGATGAGACAGGATCAATGGACACCAGGCCTGGATTGAGCGTTGAAATCACAATCGAATCCCTGATAGTGCAGCCAGGGGAAAAGGTGTTTTGCACCCAATATGTGCCGGGGGTTGTAACTGTAATGGACTGTGATACCTGATTGGTGCTCCACAAATGTGAACCTGCGGCACCAGCATTCAACGTGATCTGATCGCCAGGGCAAATCGTGGTGTCGTTTCCAAGGGAAAATGGAGTTGGATTTGCAACGAGAATTTGAACAACGACCGTATCGCTACCCGTATTTCCGCAGAGGCTACCGGAAATGATCAGGGAGACATTGTATGTACCTGGAGAATTGAATGTATGCGTCGGACTTGCAAGGCCAGAACTGTTTCCATCGTCAAAATCCCATGTGTTGGTTTGGTTGCCGCTACTGGTGTTGAGGAAAGTTACAGTGAGCGGTGCACAACCGCTAGCTGGATTTGGGTTGAAGTTTGCTGTGGGATTTGCTCCAGCAATCATGGGGCACATACTGTCAGGCTCGTAACGCCAATGGTCTGAAAGGGAATTTCCGCCGCCGAGCCCGCCATAAATCCATAAATTGTTGTTTCCATTTTCCAGCCAATAGGGCGTGCCGGCTCTCGCACCAGGGTAATTTGTGGGTGCTGGCACCCCCATGGTGCCATACACAGGCGCCGCAGCTACCACATTGGTTCCGTTGATCCAGTCAAACTGATTCGTACCGGGATCATAAACCCACATATCCCCATAGGTTACAATTCCACTTGGATCTTGCATGCCGCCAAAACTCCAGAACCTACCGCAGGGATCGGTCCAGCACGCCCGGTTCTCATACCTCGAAGAGGGATAATTGTTGGTAGCAGGAACACAGAGTGTCCCATAAATACCATTGTCTTGGTAAACGTTGGCCCCATTCATCCAAGTCCACTGCAAAGTCACAGGATCAAATTTCCAGAGATCATTCAGATAATTAAAGTTATAGTCAACGGTGCCGCCAAACAGCCAGAAGTTGCCAGATGCATCAGTCCATTTTGCGTTTACAAACCGAGCGCCGGGCGTATTGGTAGCAGCAGGCACACCCATTACCCCATAGTTGGGTAGCGTACCCGTCGAATTGGTACCCGCCATCCAGGTCCATGTATTGGTTGCAATCGTGTACCTCCAAACATCATCGGTGGGGCCAGGTAATCCACCAAAGAGCCACAGGTCGCCGTTGTTGTCCACCCAAGTTGCATTGGATTCGTATCTCGCCGGCGGATCGTTGGTTGCGCTTGGCGTTTGTAAGATGCCAAAAGAGCCCGGAGAACCCACCGCGTTGGATCCTCGCATCCAGGTCCAAAAACCTGTCGCTACATCATATTTCCATAGATCATTGAGTTCACCAAGACCCCCAAAAGCGTCAGAACCAAATCCACCAAACAACCAAAAGTTACCCGCTTGATCCTCCCAAGTAAAGGAACCCAAGCCTCTGCCTCCGGGCCAGTTGGTTGCCGAGGGAATACCTTGCGTCCCATACACACCGCTGGAGCCCGAGAATTGAGGCCCCCCGATCCAGGTCCACAAATTCGTCACCGGCTCAAACCGCCACATGTCAGAGTTATAACCGAACGAGCCATCAGATCCGCCAAACAACCAGAATTTTCCGGTCGCATCTGTCCATTTGGGACTTGCATATCTGGCACCGGGAGTGTTGGTGGGTGCAGCTACTCCCTGCACTCCAAAATTGGCAGCAAGGCCCGGTGTCTGGGAACCATTCATAAAGGTCCACATGTTTTGCCCAAATGCATCTGGTGAGCAAATTACAACGCAAATGGCAATCTGGATGGCGATGCGCCAGTTTCTTATTTTCAAGGTTTGAAGGATAGGATTACGCTTTATCATAACGGTTATTGGTATGGCTTAGTGATCAGAATCGTGTTCGCGTTCTTTGTGCTTCCATTCTTCGGGGCTGTTGGCATCGGGATCTTTGAAAGCTATCGTTTTGAGTACTTTTCCTTTTGGAGATAGGATCAGCCTGTTGTTGCCTTCTGCAACAAGAGCCTTGCCATCCACAAAAAACAGCGCGTTGTCGTACTGAAGCGCAATGATCGTTTTGCCTGCAGTGTTGATGAATCCCCACTTTTCTGCCTTGACCGCCGCAAGGCTCTCACTGAAACCCCTCGCATCGGTATATCTCAAAGGTATGACTTCCACACCTTGTTGATTCACGTATCCATAGAGATTGTTTTTCTTCACACAAGCAAAGCCTTCCTGGAAAGGGAAAGCCAGGTCATACGAAAAAGGAATGACCGTTTTGCCCTGCAAATCGATATAACCCCATTTCCCATTCAAAGAAACCGCAGCGAGTCCGTTCGCGAATACTGAGGCATCATCATAGATCAAATCTATGACAAGTGTACCCGTTGAATTCATGAACCCGCGCTTACCATCGCGGATCACCAAAGCATATCCTTCGTTGAACTCACTTCCTGCATCAAACGATGCTGGCACCAAAACACTTTGATCGGACGATCTATAACCTACTTTCCCATTTTGATAAAAGCGGGTCAGGTTTTGTGAAAACAACGCCACGGGAGCCAATATGCATATCCAGAGTAATCCAAAGACTAGTTTTCGATCCATATGAGATTAGTTTAGATCAACGATAAGACCTTCTCCGTCAAAAAACAAGTGCAACAAAACAAAATTTCACAGTAACTCTTCAGATGGGTGAGATTTCCCACGCATTTCATGCTGTTTGAGGCAAGAATGGCTGACCTCTGAAGGCTAGTGCTTGTCCATTCAGGACAATCTACCGAGTAGCGCGGCCCTCTCAGATTCCCAAGACTTCCTTGTGGAAGAGCTTGGCCCGTTGATAAACGATAAGTTTCACCAAGTCAAACATGGTTGTGTTCTGTATTGAAGTTGAAAATTTGTTGAATTACAATCGATGTACCTCTTCTCCCTCCTCCAAGCCTTACCCCCGTTGCATAAGCGTGAGATCGAGTGCGTCAGTGTGAGGGCGGGTGTTCATTCGTCGTTGTCGCTGCGCTACTGCTCCTCACTCACACTGAAAAAGTCGGCTTGCGCCGACTTTTGTACACCCAGCGGGACAAAGTTCGAACCCATTATGGGCTGACTTGAGCCTTACAATGGCTTTTGTGGAGGATGTGAAGCGGGGGCGCATTTCTTTTGGTCATTGATTTGTGACTGCACTCAACAACCAACCATAGTGTAGGAATCTGATGGATCACTTGCAACAATTAAACTCGAGCGCCATGAAATCGAGGGAATAGATGCTGATGGTTTAGGCGGAAGTATTTAGTCGTTTCGATCCTTCAAAAGGCTTCCCATCGGTCGGCAGCATGGCGACCAAACTTTTGTCGGAAAATTCTGGAATCGAAGTCTTCTCTTACGAGCGATGATAGTCCTTATACCGTGCCCTTCGACGAACTTGGGCATGCTGGGGTCACTGGTTTGTCCTCCGCTGATAGTGAAACGCAGAATTCCCACCCACTAAAAATCATTCAAAAATAGGCCCCTGAAGCATAAATACCTATCCCAGCTATGGTAAATCAAGGAATTAGGCTCCAAAAATGTTCTTTCACATCCCACACTTAATGCCAATACTTGGGGGATCAATAGAATCCCACCCAGCTATGTTGAATT
>JANPHP010000236.1:0-8870 GCA_031424495.1 Bacteroidota bacterium
GAGAGGGGGATAGGGGGAAGAGAGGGAGGAAGGGAAGGGATTCAAAGGTCAAGAAGGAGAAGGAAGAATGAGGACGAGAGGGGAAAGAATTTGGTAAAGGTGAGATTTGATGTGCCGAAAAAGAGAGTTCGTTATTTTGCAGCTTTAATCGACTACCTAGTGTTCTTTGTGGCTTTTGTTTTTTTCATACATTTGCCGCTGTGAAAGCGTTTTCTGGATTTTTGGCCGTGTTGGTACTCTACCTATCGTTGCTGCCCTGCAACGATGCCAAAAATCATACCCACAACGCTCCCAAGCCTGCTGCAGGCACTTCACACCTGCTCGCTGATGACCACAGCGAACATGGCTGTCAATTTGAACACTGTGCCCCTTTTTGTCATTGTAGCTGCTGCCAAGCCCAAATCGCCGTCGGCGACGCGAGCATTATGTTGCATTCAATGCCACCTAGTGCACACACTTTTCCCATGCTCCAAGATCAATTGGAGGCACAACATCCCGCCTGCGTCTGGCACCCACCAATAGCCTGAGTTTTGAATTTCCTTGGGTGAAATCCGCCCTGCCTTTGCTTGCCCTCCTAGGCAGTAAAGCGAACTATTCAATTCAAAATCAAGGCTTAATGCAATTTTAATTATGTTGGATTCCATCATACGATTTTCGATACGCAACAAGGCGATCATCGCGCTCATGATGATCGGGCTTGTCGTATGGGGAGGCTGGTCTGCGACGCAGCTCCCAATCGATGCCGTGCCCGATATCACCGACAATCAAGTGCAGGTGATCACGACGGCGCCCTCCCAATCGGCGCCCGACATCGAGCGCCTCGTCACATTTCCCGTCGAGCAGACGATGACCACGATCCCCGGCATCAAGGAGATGCGCTCCTTTTCGCGCTTTGGGTTGAGCGTGGTCACCCTCGTGTTTCATGAAAATGTCGATGTCTATTGGGCGAGGCAACAAGTCGGCGAGCGCCTCGTCGAAGCCAAGGGCCTCATCCCCGATGGCGTGGGCGTGCCCGCATTGGCGCCACTCACAACCGGCTTGGGGGAAATCTACCAATACATCATCCATCCACTTCCCGGTTATGAACAAAAATACTCGCCCATGGAGCTGCGCACCATCCAAGATTGGATCGTGCGCAGACAATTGCTCGGTGTAGAAGGCGTCGCCGACGTGAGTAGCTTCGGCGGACAGCTGAAGCAATATGAAATCGCACTGGATCCCGTGCGTTTGCAAGGCATGGGCGTCTCGATCAGCGATGTTTTTGACGCACTCGCCGCCAACAACCAAAATACTGGTGGCGCCTACATCGACAAGCGGCCTTATGCATGGTACATCCGCTCAGAAGGCCTCATTCAAAACCTGGACGACATCGGCAATATCACCGTGAAAATGGCCGACAATGGACTTCCGATCTTGCTGCGGGCAGTCGCCAAGGTCGACTATGGCCATGCAGTGCGCTACGGGGCCATGACCCGCAACAACGATGGCGAAGTCGTGGGTGCCATTGTGATGATGCTCAAGGGCGCGAACTCGTCCAAGGTGATCGGAAATGTCAAAGATCGCATCGCGCAGATCACCAAGACTTTGCCAGAGGGCATTGCGATCGAGCCTTATTTGGACCGCACCCGATTGGTGGACAAGGCCATCGCTACCGTATCACGTAACCTTACCGAAGGTGCGCTGATCGTGATTTTCATCCTTGTGCTGCTGCTGGGCAACCTGCGCGGCGGCTTGGTCGTGGCCTCGGTGATCCCACTGGCGATGTTGTTTGCAATTGCGCTGATGAATCTTTTTGGGGTCTCGGGCAATCTCATGAGCCTCGGGGCGATCGATTTTGGATTGATCGTCGATGGCGCCGTGATCATCGTGGAGGCGACACTGCACCACCTGAGCCACCGCGAAGGTAGTTCTCGCCTCTCGCAAGCGCAGATGGATGAGGAGGTTGCCAATTCTGCATCCAAAATCATGTCGAGTGCAGCATTTGGGGAAATCATCATCCTCATCGTGTACCTGCCACTCTTGGCCCTGGTCGGCGTGGAAGGCAAGATGTTCAAGCCGATGGCGCAAACGGTCTCCTTTGCGATTTTGGGCGCTTTTATCTTGTCACTTACCTATGTGCCGATGGTGAGCGCCTTGTTCCTGAGCAAGCGCGCAGTCACCAAGAAAAACATTTCTGATCACTTGGTCGGCTTCATCCAACGCATCTATCGCCCCACACTCACGCTGGCCTTGCGGCTGCGGTGGCCCATCATGGTGGGCGCAGTGGTCTTTTTCTGCTTTGGCATCTGGGTCTTTGGGCGATTGGGCGCTGAGTTTGTGCCTACGCTGGACGAAGGGGATTTTGCGGTGGAAACGCGGGTGCTCACAGGGAGTAGCATCGAGGAAACGATACGCGTGGCGCAGGCGTCGGCCAAGGTTTTGCGTGATGAATTTCCCGAAGTTGTGACGGTCGTCGGTAAGATTGGTTCTTCAGAGATTCCAACCGACCCCATGCCCGTCGAGAGCTGTGACCTGATCATTGTGATGAAGGACCGCGAGGAATGGGTGAGTGCATCTGGCCGTGAGGAAATGGCGGAAAAAATGCATGCCAAGCTCGCAGAGACGGTACCGGGTGTCTCATTCAGCTTTCAACAGCCGATACAAATGCGGTTCAATGAGCTGATGAGCGGCGCCCGCCAAGATGTTGTGGTCAAGATTTATGGGGAAAACTTGGACTCTCTGGCACGTGTTGCCGAGGACATCGGTGCGCTCGTGAGCCGCATCGAGGGCGCCAAGGACTTGTATGTGGAGCAGGCCACAGGCCTGAGTCAGATTGTCGTGGCCTATCGCAGGGATCAAATGGGCCGCTTTGGACTCACAATCGCCGATGTGAACCGCGCCTTGAACACAGGTTTTGCGGGGCAATCGGCAGGCATGGTGTATGAAGGCGAGCGTCGATTTGACATGGTGGTGCGCTTGGCGGATGCGAAACGGGTTTCAATTGAAGACGTGCGCAATCTGCCGATCATGACGACCGGCGGATTGCAGGTTCCGTTGCGGCAGGTTGCGGATGTGAATCTTCAGATCGGCCCCAATCAAATCCAACGTGACGACGCCAAGCGCCGCATCATCGTAGGATTCAACGTGCGGGGCCGCGATGTTGAGAGCATCGTGGAAGAATTGCGTGGGGCTATAGACAAGCATATTGCATTTCCTGCCGGCTACTATCCTACCTATGGCGGCACGTTTGAAAATCTGATCGCAGCACGTGATCGCCTCACAATTGCAGTACCTGTAGCTTTGTTGCTCATTTTCCTACTGTTGTATTTCACATTTCAGTCGGTTGGGCAAAGTCTACTCATCTTCACGGCAATCCCCTTGTCGGCGATTGGAGGCATTTTGGCCTTGTGGTCGCGCGGCATGCCCTTCAGCATTTCGGCTGGTGTGGGTTTCATTGCTTTGTTTGGGGTGGCGGTGTTGAATGGCATTGTCTTGATTGCGGAATTCAACCGTTTGCGGGCCGAAGGCATGGAAGATACCGAATCGATCATCATGAAAGGTACGGCCACACGCCTGCGTCCTGTGATCATGACCGCTGCCGTTGCTTCGCTAGGCTTTTTGCCAATGGCCCTGAGCGGCTCGGCAGGTGCAGAGGTGCAGCGACCGCTAGCGACCGTCGTGATCGGCGGCCTTGTGACAGCTACCCTGCTCACATTGGTGGTGCTTCCCTGCTTGTACCTCATTTTCTACAAGGGAAAAGGCAAACCTTCGGCTCCTGAAACTGACCCAGATCCTCAGCAGCCAAGCCCCGATCCCGAAGCCCCGAAGGCAAAAGTAGCGGGCCTGTCCACACTCGCCCTCACCGTTACACTCGCCCTCACACTCACACTCACACTGAGTAAAGCTCAGGGCCTCACCCTGCCGATGGCCGAGGCCAAGGCCGTGGCCCAGCATCAGCACATGCAACAGGCGGGCATGGCGATCCAGTATCAACAGGCCATGGCCCGCACGACTGGAGAACTGCCCAAACTCGATGCACAAATCATGCTCGGTCAGTACAACAGTGCTGAGCATGGCGACAACAACATCAGCCTGAATCAAAGCATTCCCTTTCCTACCGTGTTTGGTACGCGCCGCGGATTGGCGAATGCGCAGGTCGCCTCGGCGGTCTTGCAACGCGCCGTAACCCAAAATGAAGTGCTCTTTCAAGTGCATGAAACTTGGGCGCAATTGCAGTATGCCTATGCAACTGCTGCTGCGTTGCGGCAGCAAGACAGCTTGTATGCAGCCCTCACGCGCGCAGCCGAGCTGCGCTACCGTGCGGGCGAAGGCACACTGCTCGATCAGGTAAACGCCACCACGACCCGCAGCAAGGTGCAAAACCTCATGGCTCAAAACCAATCTGAGATCCAGATCGCGCTCCAACAATTGCAATGGATCATGGGCGAAAAGACGCTGCCAGCATTTGCAGACACCGTTTGGAATGTGCTGAAAGCGCCATCGGCTGAAGCTTCCGAGAACCCTTTGCATCCGCAGACGGGCCTGCTCGACCAAGCCATCGTCGTCGCGCAACGCGAGCAGGCCGTGGTCCACAGCCGTCTGTTGCCCGACATCAGCCTTGGTTATTTCAACCAGACCCTGATCGGCTACCAGACCCGCAATGGCAGCGATGTGTATTATGGTCCCAATGCCCGCTTCCAAGGCGTGACCATCGGTCTCTCGATTCCATTGTGGATCAAGCCAGAACTGGCGCGGATCGATGCCGCCAAGGTGCAAGTGGCGCAAGCGACGCTCGCGCGACGCCTTTGGGAGGAAAATCTGGAACACCTGATCACGCAGGAGTCTCAGACCCTGCGGCAGCATGAGTCCAACCTCGACTGGTATGATCGCACGGCGTTGCCCAATGCACAACTCGTCTTGCAGCAAAGCCAAAAGGCATTTCAGCAAGGCGAGATCGACATCACCACCCACCTGCTGCACCTGCAGCAGGCACTTACCTTGCAGACAGACCACCTCCAAGAAATGTGGCGGCACAACATTGCTGTGCTGCGCTTGCATTACCTCTTGGGCACTTTTTCATCCACCACTTCCAATTGATCATCTCCATGAAATCTCAATCTCAAAATATGCGCTCAGCGCACTTTAATGTACAGTCCGCCGTTGCGGCGACTGCAGTAGCAGCCGATCTTCAACGAATTGCAAAGCGGTATTTGGCAACATTGCTGCTTGTCGGTCTCATCGGCATGATGGGTTGTGGCAAAAAAGCAGAACCCGCTGCAGACCCAGAGTCTGTAGCCACTGAGGCAGCAGCAGACTTGGTGACCATGAGCCCAGAGCAAGTGAAAAGCATTGGCATCGCGACTACTCAGGTGAGCCGCCGCGTATTGCATGGCAAGCTCGCAGCAAGCGGCGTGCTCGACGTGCCCCCACAAAATTTGGTGAGCATTTCGGCGCCTTTTGGTGGATTTTTGCAATCTACTCCCCTGCTGCAAGGCAGCCATGTCACACGTGGTCAGCAGATTGCATTGCTCCAAGACCCCGAGTTTGTCACGATGCAACAACAGTACCTTGAGGACCGCAGTCAGCTCACCTACCTCGCCGCGGAGTATGAGCGGCAACAAACGCTGGCAGCTGAAAATGTGAATGCGCGCAAATCGCTGGAAAAATCCAAAGCCGATTGGGAAAGCATGAAGGCGCGTATTGCTGGGCAACGTGCCAAACTGGAGATGCTCAATATCGATATGGTGAAGCTCGACGGTGGGCAAATCTCCAAAAGTGCGCCCTTGTATGCACCCATCAGCGGATTTGTCACCCAAGTGCACGTCAATATCGGCTCCCATGTGAATCCAGAGGATGTGCTTTTCAAAATCGCTGATACAGGACACCTGCATGCAGAGCTCACCGTTTATGAGCAAGACCTGCCGATGATTGCCGTTGGGCAGTCGGTAAGGTTGCGCTTGAGCAATGAAAATGTGTGGCGTACTGGCGAGATCCACCTGATTGGCAGAGAGATCGGCGAGGACCGCACCGTAAAAATACATGTCCACCTCGACGCCGAGGACACGCAAATGGTACCTGGTACATACTTGCAGGCTGAGATCGAAGCTGTAGGCACTGAGTTGATCGTTTTGCCCAATAATGCAATTGTGCAATTTGATGGCAAATATGGTATTTTCATTCAGCTCAAATCGGATGCAGCGGGGCAACAATTTCAGATGGTTCCTTTGGAGATCGGCATCATGGACAGTGCCTATACGCAAGTGATGCTGCCTTCGACCTTCAACGTAAGCAGTACGGTCGTAACCACGGGGAGCTATGGATTGCTTTCCAAGTTGAAAAATACTGAGGAGGAGTAATGTAAGTAAATTCACCTTTTTGCAAGGTTTCCCCACATTTGTCTAGGCAAGTGTGGGGAATCTTATTTACCAAAATTGACGGAAAGTGGATTTATCAAAAATTAAATGCATATTTGGTCCTGGGTTGAGTAGTTTTTGGTAGGTAGATCATTAAATCGGGTAGTATTATGAAAGGATTGCAACGCAATGTGATGTTGTTATTTATGGCAATGTTTGCCATATTTTCCAATTTGGAGGCAAGCCACGCGATGGGCGCCGACCTCACGTACAACTGTATTGGCCCGAACACCTATCGAGTGAGGCTTTCCTTTTACCGAGACTGCTCGGGTATCACACCTTCCTCCAGCTTCTTTTGCACGGTGAGTTCGGCGACTTGTGCGCAGAACCTTTCTGTGACCTTGGCGCAGCTTCCGGGTTACCCAGTCGAGGTCTCCCCTATTTGCCCAGCTCAATTGCCACTCACGACTTGCAATGGTGGCTCGCTGCCTGGCGTACAACAGTATGTCTATGAAGGCACGATCGTCTTGCCAATGGCTTGCACAGATTGGCTATTTTTCATCGAGGAGGGCAATCGCAACACAGCAATTACTACACTTTCTAGTCCAGGTTCGGAATGGCTGCGGGTAGAGGCTCGCATGAACAGTGTCGTTGCACCTTGCAATAACTCCCCTGACTTCACAACCCTGCCCGTTCCCTATATCTGCATCAACCAACCTTATATCTATAACCATGGTGCGATCGACCCTGACGGTGATTCGCTCGTGTATTCGCTCGTAAACGCATTGTCGCTCGGCGGTGCATCGGTAATTTATTCTGGCGGATTTTCAGGCGTGAACCCGATGACTTCTGTCCCGGCGGTGACGGTGAACTCCACGAACGGCAACATGACCATCACACCGACAGCGATCCAAGTGGCTGTGATCGCCGTGCGCGTCGATGAATACCGTAACGGCGTTTTGATCGGATCTGTTGTGCGCGACATCCAAGTGACGGTGCTCAATTGCAGCAACGTATCCCCGACGATCAACGCCCTGACCAACGTCGTCAATGGCACCCAAGTAGGACCCTACAGCATCCAAGTCTGCCCTGGGCAAACTTTGAGCTTCTCGATCCCCGGTAGTGACCCCGATGTCGGGCAAACGATCCAATGGTCTTATAACAATGGCATTCCAGGCGGCGTTTTCACTGCTCCTCCTGTTGGTCCTAGCCCACAAACTGCGACATTTTCATGGACGCCAACTGGCGCAGACGTGGGCCTGAACTCACTCACGCTCACCCTTCGCGACAATGCTTGCCCGGTCTTGGGTTCGCAGACACGTGCGATCGACATCACGGTCTTGCAAGGCACGACAGCCGGCCCCGATCTAGCCTATTGCGTAGGTGGTGGCCCAGTGCAACTGAATGCCGTAGGCGGCACAGCCTTTACATGGAGCGTGCTCTCTGGTTCGGCGGGCAGCTTGAGCTGCACCAACTGTGCCAATCCGACGGCCACACCCGGTGTCACTACCACCTATATGGTGGTGAGCAACCTGCCTGGCCCATGCCGCAATCGCGACACCATTGTGGTGAGCAATGTACCTAGCTTTACCCTGAACATGGGCCCCAACCAAACGATTTGCACCGGTGGCAGCACGACATTGGCGGCCACGCCGACGCCTGCGGGCGCCTATACCTATCTCTGGTCGCCTGGAACGGGGTTGTCTTCGACAACGATTACAAATCCCTCTGCAAACCCGACATCGACCACGCTCTACAGCGTGTCGGTGACCTCTGCAGCTGGTTGCCGCCTCACAGGCTCGCAAACCGTGACGGTTTCGCCGGCAATACTCTCCGTCGCGCCGACGGTGAACCCAACGCAAAGTTGCGCAGGGGCACCCGTGACCCTCAGTGCCAATGCATCAACCGGCGATTGTAACCAATACACGGTCGCTGCGATTGC
The DNA here is from genome assembly GCA_031424495.1 of Bacteroidota bacterium. Lineage (GTDB taxonomy): Bacteria > Bacteroidota > Bacteroidia > J057 > JADKCL01 > JADKCL01. Next base: position 8,275 of record JANPHP010000236.1, read on the forward strand.
CTATGCACCTACAGCCGCCGCCGGCACAGCACTCACGCTGAATGATGACGAAGTCAGCGCCTCGGTGCCACTAGGATTCAACTTTACTTTCTTTTGCACCACCTATTCCAGCATTTTCTTTAGCTCCAACGGATTTTTGACCTTCAATGCGGCGAGTGGATCAGGCTGCTGCTCGGGCTCGGCGATCCCGACGGCGACCATCACCGACTTCATTGCAGGCTCTTGGAATGACCTGTACCCGCCAGCCGGCGGTACGATTCAGTACCAGACCTTGGGTATCTCACCCAACCGCATATTTGTGGCCTCCTACACGGGCATCAACCACTGTTGCAGCGCTGGACCGATCAATACGTTTCAAATCAAGTTGTTTGAGACGAGTAATAATATCGAGATTCACAACACGACCATTACCGACGACGGCAGCACGCACACCCAAGGCATCCAAGGACCAACGGCGGGCTTTGCTGCGCCGGGTCGCGAGTGCCGACGAGGACGAGATTCCGGATGGCTTCGACAGTATCGCCCGGCATCTCTCCGAGCGGATCGAGACGGTGGAGCGAGACGTCTTCTCCCTGCAGGAGCGGGCGCGGCTGCTG
>JANPHP010000237.1:0-8466 GCA_031424495.1 Bacteroidota bacterium
ACGTGGGAAAGTAGGTCGCCGCCACTTTTTCATACACGACCCGTCCACAGTAATGTGGGCGGGTTTGTGCTTTTATACCCCCTGAGCGAAACAAACCGTACACGGGAACGACCGTAAAGCATCCGTCCCTGGCCTGAACGCGCGGCGATGCCTTCCAAATATCCTTAGATTGACTTGTGGTTCGCAAATTCCTGATCCAGCCCGGAATAGACATGCCATTCCGCCAAAACCAACGCGGATCTCCCCAAGCAATGATTCAACATGCGGTCTATGCGCGCATTCAGAGTTTGGCTACCGTCGTATCAATGTAAACGCTACAGTTTTGACTTGCTCGATTGCCGTTCCAACTTCATGGAACGGATCGTCTTTTATTGCCGAATCCGCTGGCCTGTATCAAATGGCAATTGGAAAGCACACACACACACACACATATTCATCCAGATCAGTCTGGCCCGTGCCCCCATATAATGTTCCCCTTTTTGAGCCTGGCAACACACTATCTGATGGATTCTAAATCGTAGCAAGGATGGATCAGGTGACGACGCATTCCTTGGTTTCGTACCTGTCAGTCGATGCTCGCAAGCGGTGGGATCAAGCTACGCTAAGTCCATGCGGTCTCAGGAGATTGCCCTCTTAAGAGTTGAGGCATGTACAGTGATGCATTTCGACGATGGCATCTTGGTTCACGACCTGAACGGCATCTTGAGGTTTGTGCACGGAAAGGCTTTTCTGATGGGCTTAAGGTGTAAACATTACGTGTTTGACGCATTGCTCAATTGCTCGAACGATTCTTGTCTGGGGCAAAAGGCAGCGGGACTAATCCAATACGAAATCAAACGACGGATTGATAGTACTATAATCAGATACTTCCCTATCCTACAGATTTGCTTGTTAGCCAAACCATAAAACAGCGATGGCCATTTCTTTCGAGATGGCCATCGCTGTTGCTAGAAAGTTCCTTTTGCAGGATAATATTCGCTTACCGAATCAAGGTCACGCTGCCTTCGCGTTCCAAAACTTCTCCATCGTAGCCTACAACCCTGATTTTGTAGACATAGACTCCCTCTGGAGCCCCCTGTTTATTGACCATGCCATCCCAACCTTGAGTAACCTCTTCTGAATGGAAAAGCAATTTGCCCCATCGATCAAAGACATCCATGTTAAAGGTCTCGACAAATTCCCCAAACGAAGAGAAGTAATCGTTGAGTCCATCACCATTGGGCGTAAAAGCTGAAGGCACAAATAGCGTTGGCGGAAAGTTGACACACACCTCGTTGGATTGAGAATAATCTGCGCAGCCGTTTCCGTCTGAGATAGCATGAATTCGGTAGCAAAGGCGGGCTTTGTTGACCTCCGTATCTAAGAAATTCAAGGTATTCACGCTCACGCTTTGTAGGAAGGTCGATGGATAGCCGTCGACTGTTGGCGAGCTGCGCCAGATTTCATATCCCACCGGACCTACCCCCCAACCTACAAATGGAGTCCAATTCAGATCGCTGGAATAATCGACCGGATTAGCATTCAGCAATACCGTGCAAATTTCATCGGAGATAAGAGACTCCGTTCCGCAGCGATCCAGAACAGTCATGCGGTAGCAATAGCCATGATCATCGGGCTGTACACTTGCGTCAGCGTAGCTGGTGGCAGTTAGGTTGAAAAGGCTGTCCAGAACAACAAAGCTCGCTTCGTCATCTCGGCGGCGGTAGATCACAAAACCGACCACATCAGTTTCCACGGTTGCCTGCCAGGTAAGTGCAATGGCCGCATCATCATCCCCGACGCTTGCATTACAAAAGGTGAGCGCTGATGGTGGATTTTCGGTATGGCGTACCAAAACCGTATCGTGAACGGTATTGCTGACTCGGCAATCAAAGGTGTCGCGCCCAGTCATCACGATCATAAATTGTTGGTTGGAGAGTTCACAAGGCACGGTCCAGCAGACAGTGCCTTGCAGCAGGCTATCCACTTGCGTAGTATAGGTGAGCACAGGTGCCGGCCCAGTAAAGGGTTGGCCGTTTGAATACAACACTTCCAACGTATAAGTGACTAAGGTTGGAACGACAGTGTCTAACAATTGAAAATCAAAGCAAAATTGGGCGTCGTCGCCGACTTCAATCTCCGTATTTCCTGGGAAATTAGGGCCAAGATCATGGCTGATCAAGGGTTTGGGCTTGATGGGCTCATCAACCCGAACATAAATGGTGTCGAAATCAAAGTTGTGCTGCTGACAAGCGTTTTCTTGGTCTGCCTGCACGACAATTGTAATGAGCTGATCGACGCTTGGGCAACGTGGTGTCCAACAAATTTGTCCAGCGATACTATCCGTGTTCCCAAAAACGGAATAGGTCACGGGATTATTCAAAATCAAACCACCAAACTGATCGAAGATCAATACACTAAAGGAAACATTCTCTCCAATCCCGTTGGACGTGTCGCGCACAATGAAATCAAAACAAAAGTTGTCATTTACATTCGCCAAAATCGTATCGCCGTTGGTCGGATTTTGGAAGATGTCACTGGTCAGCAGTGGCGCTGGATTGTAGGGCGCCGTCACGCGCAGGTAGATCGTATCGCGATTGACATTGTTTGGGGGGCATCGCGCATCGTCGGTCCCCTTGATCACAAACATATAGATGCGGTCGAAATTGCAAAAGGTCTCCCAGCAGACCGTCCCAAACAAGGTGTCTCCGACGATATTGGTTGTGACGGTCTGTACCTGGCCCAGCATATTCCCCGAGGTATCTTGCAACAGGGCCTGCCCGATGAGGCTGCCACCGCCAAGGGTATCCACGACATAAAAGTCAAAACAGAAGTTTTGCTGCACATCGAGCACCAATGTATCGCCGTTGGATGGCAGCGAACCCACCGATGCTGCCACGACAGGCGGCGCAGAGATGGGTGGCAAGATCCGGACCCAAACCGTATCAAAGACAATATTGTAATTGGGGCAGTCATTGATGTCGCGCGCGCTGAAAATCATCGGCACAAGATTGCCCGCATAGTTACACGATGGCTCCCAGCACACAGTTCCCGTGACAGGTGGATTGGGGCCGCTGACTGTGATGGTGGCGTAGGGAGGTGGGAACCCGCCATTGCCGCCAAAACTCACACTCAGGGGCGTGACGGCGATTACGCTTGGCGATACAGGGTCGGTGATGTCAAATGTGTAGCAAAATGACTGCCCAGCATTCACGATGATCGTGTCGTTGATGGTGTTAAGCCCGGTGAGATCGTGCGTGAGAACAGGAGGAGGACCTTGTGGAATACAGGCAATCACGTGAAACTGAAAATCGCGTTTGTTTTCACTCAGCAAAGCTCCATTGCGGTATTCCTTGACGGAAACGGCCACCACGTAAATGCCGTTGGTGGCTGGGAAGGCCTCAAGAAAACCTGTCGCAGGATTGATGTTGGCATAACCACCGGGTCCAAACGGGTTCTGGGGGCCGTAGCCAGGTGCGTAGGTGACGCCCTGGTAAGGGGGCGGACCCATGTAGTTTGTCGGCAAGGTGTTGCTCAAGCTGGGCGGCAGGTTGCTTGTACATCCTCCCAAAGATTGTGCGCCGGTGCCCAGACCTTGGAAGTTGGTGCCCGTAAAGGGTAGCGCCAGCGAATAGACCAAGCTGTCGCCGTCAGGATCGGTGGCCGAGTAATCAAAATAATAGGGTTGATTGGCACAGAGGAAAATCGATGGGCTGTTGTTGAAAACGGGCATCGAGTTGCAACTGGCCAATGCAGATCCAGGCACATGCGCCAAAAAGGTAAGCCCTTCGCATTGTGGAGCTGCAAAATTGCTGATCACGTTGTTGCGGCAACAGCGCGTCCAAGCGATGTTGTAGCCAGAGGCGAGCGGAGGCAGTTGCACATTCAAATTGTAAGTACCGACCTCGACGCAGATGTCATAAGGGGTCGCAACGCAAGAATTCCAATTCTCGGGCACAATTTCAGGTGTGTTGACAGGTGCATTCAGGTCGTAGGTCTGATATACAGTTCCGTCTCCTCTGAAGATGTACAAGATCAATGGATCGTCAAAAACTGCACCTGGATTTGCATTGAGGCAGTCACGGTACATTTTGAGTGTAATGCGATAGAGGTTGTTGCCGCTACAACTATAGTACAATTCAGCCCCTGCAATATGAGAAGCATGGCTCTTTTGGGCAGCCATGAGGGAGAGCAAGACGAATACAAGAAGAATGCTTTTTTTCATTTCAAATCCCTGTTGCGGGCCAAAACTGCTCAAATTCAATGCTATGATACATTCTAAAACGATGATCAAGGATAATTTAACGGCTCCAAAATCTCCATTTCTGAAACCACCCAAACGGTGGCCTTGCTAGCGAGGTGGAGGTAGATCACTGCCCCCTTGTCAAATGACGATGGGAGATCTGTCGGTGGTTGATCAAAAGGTTTGACCATCACAGGCCTGATCTCTCCGCGCGGATTGTTGGGTTGCCCAGGATAGACTTCAGCAAACTCCAACGTAAATGTCGTTACGCCCTCAGGCGCTGCGTGGTTGCGCAACCCATTCGCCAAATCTGGATAAACAACGCGATAGTCGGGAAGCCAACCTTTTTCACGATCACCAACCCATACTTTGTCGATTACGACGGCTAGTGACTTGGATTTGGAAACGTAAACCTTGTAGTTTTTTCCGCCGCCTGAGCCTGCTGCACCGCCGTGCCACACCTGAGAGGTCGTCTTTTCGATGGTTGCCGAGCCTACACAGCCCGACATCCACAAAGCCAAAATTCCCAAGTAGATAATCCGCTTCATTTCCGACATTTGCACCGACCTACGATGGCGATGTGTTACCTGCAAATTTGCGAAATTTCAACGCCATTTGGTATTATTTTTCCAGAATTCATTGCTTCAGTTCGCCTTACGACACATGAAAAAAACGCTGTTCTTGGTCATTCTTACGTTGTCTTGCTTTGCCGCGACGGCGCAGCCATTGTTGCCGACTGCTAACTATTGGGTTTTCTTCAAGGGAAAGGATTTGGGCAATGATCCGCACAAAGATTTTGCACCCGAGGCGCTCGCAAGAAGAGCTCGGATGGGGATTCCGTTTCCCATGGTTGAGGACTTTGCAGTCACGCCAAAATATATACAAACGGTCGCAACGGGCGTCGTTGAATTGCGGCATACTTTGCGTTGGTTCAATGCCGTGACGGTAACGGCAACGCCTCAGCAAATTGCTTGTATTCAGCAACTTCCATTTGTGCTTGAGGTTGCACCCATGGTTGAAATGGAGTCGCATTTGGCGGCGATGGAAGATGAGGAGCAAGCTGGTGACGACAGTACCAAGCTTCATAAGTTATTTGAAAATCAGCGCGAATTGGTGCATCAGCAAGCACTAGAGGATGCAGGACTCACGGGAAAAGGCATCCGCATTGCCATTTTTGACGCAGGTTTTTCTGGAGCTGATACGCATACTGCATTTGCCCACCTTCACGCAAACCATCAGATCAAGGCCACCAAGGATTTTGTCGCACACAATGACGATGTATATGCCCATAGCAACCACGGTACCGCTGTGCTCAGTTGCATCGCAGGCATGTATGAAGGCAAACGCATCGGAGCAGCAGTCGAGGCCGAATTTTTGCTTGCGCGCACGGAGCGCAATCTGCGTGAGCCTGCAAGTGAAGAGGACAATTGGATGGCAGCGATGGAATGGGCGGATCTTAATGGGGCAGACGTGATCAGCAGCTCGCTCGGCTACATCAAACGGTATACCTACAGCGACATGACCGGAAGCAAGACCCTCGTCGCGCGCGCAGCAGCGATGGGCGTGCGCAAGGGCATGCTCGTCGTCTTGAGCGCAGGGAATGAAGGCGGGAACAAATTTCATTTTGTCAGCACACCCGCCGATGCCGACTCAGTGCTGACCGTCGGGGCTTCCTATCCCATGATGGTTTACCGCATGCCTTTTTCCTCATTTGGCCCCAATTACAATGGCGTCATGAAACCAGAGATTTCTGGCCCCGGATATGTCCTTGCAGCCAATAAAAAAGGGGCCTACAAGCCGATTGCAGGCACATCTTTTGCCTGTCCCATCGTCGCGGGCATGGCCGCATGTTTCATGCAGAAGTGGCACAATGAAACCAATATGCAGATCAAAAAACGCATCATGGAGGCGGGTAGCACCTATCCCTATTTTGATTATGGACTGGGTTATGGCGTCTTGGATGCACAAATCGCGTTGCAAGACGGTCCCGTGAGCCACAAGCCGACCTTTAAAGTCGAGCGCCGCAGCGATACACTCTGGGTCAAGATCGACCCCAAAGCCATGTATGCCGATTCTGCAAAATACAAAAGCGGCAAACCCTTCAGCTACCACTTCCGCAAAGGCGACGGATCGCTCACAAGCTTTAACACGGTGTTATTGGGGCAAAAAAATCTCAGATTTGGACTGCCGAGCCCATCGCAAGGAGGTCTGAAAACAGAAATGTGGTTTCAGGGGTATTTGTGGCGCGAGGGGGAGGAATGAGGGCTGCGATTGTGATTGCAAAAGCTTGACGCTGGACTGTTTTGATGCCTTTTCAACGAGCAGGGGATAATTGTCCTTTGATCGCCCACCACTTTCCGCAATCCCAACCCCCTTACCCAGCCTGTTTTTTCCTATCTTGCCTATTCAATTGAAATTGCATCACATGAATCGTTGTCTTCTCCTTTTTGTTTTCATGGGTTCGCTGCTCACAGCGACGGCTCAGACCGCGCTCACGCCTGAACTCCTCTGGAAAATGGGCCGCATTTCTGAGATTGACATCTCGCCCGATGGCTCCACGGTCCTGTTTGGCGTGACCTATTACGATCTCGCCGCCAACAAGGGCAACCGCGACCTTTATTCGCTGCGCTTGAAACTGCCCGGCGACAAAGGCAAAAATGCCCTCAAAGCTGGCTCGGTCACGAAGATCTCCGACACCCCTGAAAGCGAATACAATGCCCTTTGGCGTCCAGATGGCACCAAAATCGGCTACCTGAGCGCCAAGTCGGGCGCGATGCAGCTCTGGGAAATGAATCCCGACGGCAGCGGCGCCACCCAAATCACCTCAATCGAGGACGGCATCGGCAACTTTGCCTATGCGCCCGATGGCAAGCATGTCTCGTTCACGCAGGACGTGAAGCTCGACCAAACGCCCGCCGAGGTCTACCCCGACCTGCCACTCGCCAAGGCGCGCATCATCGATGACCTCGATTACCGCCATTGGAATGCTTGGCATGACTATGCCTACAGCCACGTTTTCGTCGCGCCTTATGAGGCGGGCGTCGTGGGCGCAGCCGTCGACATCATGCCTGGGCAAAAGTTTGACTCGCCGCTCAACCCCATGGGTGGTGGCGAACAAATCGGATGGAGTGCCGACGGCAAGACCATCGTCTACACCTGCAAGAAAAAAGTCGGCAAGGACTATGTCGTGAGCACAGACAGCGACCTGTACGCCTACGACCTCGCATCCGCCCAGACCAAAAACCTCACCGAAGGCATGCTCGGCTATGATGTGGAGCCATTGTATTCGCCAGACGGCAAAAAAATGGCTTGGCTCAGCATGGAGCGCGCTGGCTTTGAAAGCGATCGCAACCGCATTTTTATTCTGGACATCGCAACGGGTGCCAAGAGTGAATTGCTCAAGGACAAGGACCGCGCCGCTGGCAATCTCGCTTGGGCGGCCGATAGCAAAAGCATCTATTTCACCAGCGACATCAAGGGCACGGTGCAAGTGTTCAATATCGAGGTGAATGGCGGGAAATTGCGCATGATGACCGAAGGCGACCACAATTGGGGCAGCGTCCATGTTGCGCAGGGTGTGCTCGTCGGCGACTTGCAATCCATGTCTTATCCGACCGAACTCTACACGATCGACCCCAATACCGGGCAGCAGAGCGCACTCACGAGCATCAACCGCGAGCTGCTCAAGGATGTCGAATGGGGCGACGTAAAATCACGCATGGTCAAGACCACCGACGGCAAGGAATTGCTGGCCTGGGTGATCTATCCGCCTGATTTTGATCCGAATAAAAAATATCCAACCTTGTTGTATTGCCAAGGTGGCCCACAAAGCGCAGTCAGCCAATTTTTCAGCTACCGTTGGAATTTTCAATTGATGGCTGCGAATGGTTACATCATCATTGCGCCCAACCGCCGAGGCTTGCCCGGTTTTGGGCAGGCTTGGAACGATGAAATCAGCGGGGATTGGGGCGGTCAGCCGATCAAGGATTACCTGAGCGCGACCGACGACATCGCCAAGGAACCTTATGTCGACGCCACCAAAATGGGCGCAGTCGGTGCGAGTTATGGTGGCTACAGCGTGTATTACCTCGCTGGCGTGCACAAAAACCGCTTCAAGACCTTTATTTCCCACTGCGGATTGTTCAATCTGGAAAGCTGGTATGGCTCGACCGAAGAAATGTTCTTCGCCAATTGGGACATGAAAGGCGCCTATTACGACAAGCCGCAGCCCAAAACTTATGTCG
>JANPHP010000238.1:0-8176 GCA_031424495.1 Bacteroidota bacterium
TAGGGATTACTGGTAATAAGCCCTTAAAATGGGAACTCCCAGCCTTTGAATAATCCCCATTTACAAGCCACTGTCCTCAAAATCAGCCGATAACACTATTTTATTGCGCTTAACCGAACGGCTATGCCCATCCACCCAAAACCAAAACGAGACCGTCGCAATGCGACCGTCTCGTTCTGATCCCCATTCCCCATGGAAAAGGACCGCACACGCCGTCAGATCACTTCATCACCCTGATCTCCACCCGGCGATTGAACTGACGGCCGCGCTCGTTGTCGTTGGACTTGAGGGGCTGCCATTCGCCAAAATAATAGACTCGGATGTGGTTGTTGGGGATGCCACGGTTCACGAGCGTGCGGCGCACGATCTCCGAGCGCTTGCGCGACAAGATGAGGTTGTAATTTTCAGAGCCTTCATAATCCGTGTGGCCGATGATCACAAACTGTGCGTCCTTGTTGGCTTTGGCCATCGACGTGATGAGTGCATCGATTTCATCTTGTGCATTTGCGGGCACAGTGGCATCGTCAAATTTGAAATAGACATTGAGCGAATAAAGCTCAAAATTCTTCTCAGCATCGGCGATCTCCTTTTCGTTCATGATCATGGTCGCATCGCGCTTCACGTCCACGATTTCATCCACCTTCTCGATGGTGTTGTTGGGGTCGAGCTCCTGCTTGGCGTGTTGGAAGGGGATCTTGTCAATGTTGGAGCTGTCGATGGGGCAGCCCTTGTTGTAGACCGATCCTTGCACCTCGGGGCATTCGTCGACCTCGTTGGAGATGCCGTCGCCGTCGTTGTCTGAGCAGCAGCCCCTGTTTTCAAATGGGCAACCGTTGTTGAGTTCGATGCCGGGCACGTCTGGGCAGCGGTCTGCCACGTCGATCACGCCGTCACGGTCCTTGTCGGGGCAGCCATAGTGCACTGCAAGTCCTGCATGGTCGGGGCACTGATCGTTGAGGTCGATGATGCCGTCGCCGTCGCGGTCAGGGCAGCCACGGTATTTTTTGGTGCCCGGATCATAGATGCAATTGTCTTCCTTGTCTGGAATGCTGTCCTTGTCGGTGTCTGGGCAGCCCTTCAACACCCACGGACCTGGATCATACATGCATTCGTCCACGCCATCGGAGACTTTGTCTTTGTCGCGGTCACGCGGCACTTTGTACAAAATATTGAATGAAGCACCTGCAAACGCACTCACATTGTAAATGGAGCGCTTGCCGAGGAAGGGCGTAATGTTGTTGGAGCCGATGAAGATGGTGGCGCCTTTCTTTTGGAAACGTACTGCCCCACCGAGATTCACTTGCCCATTGGCTTGGATGGAGATGGGCAGTGCTGCACCAAAAAAGGCGCTTTCATAGCGCGGCGTCACCGTGTGGATCATCTTCAGGTAGACGCCGTTTTTGTCCTTGGGGAAATGCAGGGGAATGGCGGATGAATAGTTCGCATACCATTTGTCCTTGATTTTGTAATCAAATTGCAGGTTGAGCGACGCGGGCAGGTTCATGGACCAGGTCGGCTTGTCGGGCAGGCGCAGGGCCGTGGGCGCCACCGCCTGCTGCGTGTACAGGATGGGATCGATCAATCCGCTGGTATAGCTCACCGCATCAATCGAGGTGGTATCGTTCCTGAAATCATGGGTGGTCGAGGCCTTGGTGAATTTGACACGTCCGATATCCGTCAGTGCAAATCCCATCCTGAACTTGTATTTGGGCACATCGTAGCGCACGATGCCCGTTTCGTTGTCCATGTCATAGAGGTATTGCTTGGGATTGGGGCGAAACTCATAGACCATGCCCACCGAGGTGCCAAAGCCGAGTTTGCGCTGATCCAATTCCTGCGGATCATTGGAAGACCCAAAATTCATGTCGCCACTCAGCAATTGCGCATTCGATCCGGTGGTATTGTCAAATGACATCGTGCCCGATTGGCCATAGAGGAAACCCGCATTGATGCCGTTGATGAGCTTGAGTGACAGGCCCGCTTTCAGGAAATTTTCGCCCTTTTCCACGAGTACGCCGCCGACCGTGAGTGCGTGCTCGAGGTAACGAAAACGCTGCATGCTGAGGCGGTTGTAGGCAAATGAAGTCAGTACCGCATTGTCACTGTAATTCTTGGCATCGTTGAGCGCCCATTCGTCGGGTATGCCCTCGCGGATATTGAAGACGCGCATGCGGATGCCGTAGGCAAGCGCAAACTTGTGATTGAACTCGTATTTGAGGCCAATGAGGTCGGTAGATGTGTGGGAATGCCGATAACCACCCCTGCTGTGCTCGCGAAACTTGATGGCTTGATTGTCTTGGTAGCCCAGCAAGTGGTTGACGTTTTGCGCCTTGTAGTTGGAGATGTTGAAGAGGCCGGCAGAGGTGGTGACACCAAACTTGATCAGCGAACCCGAGATGGAAGCAGGCTGCGAATGGATGCTGGCATATCCCAGATAGTTGTCAGCGTCCAAGCCGGTATAGAGTTGTTGCGCGAAGGCAAGCTGCGCACACAGCGCAAGCAAAAGCATCGTCAGAATGGTTCTCATAGTCCTAAGAGGTAGAAATGGATAAGGTTTAGTACAGAAGCGATCGTAAATCGGCAGCAAGGTAGGCAGCGACCGTGGAATCTCCAAAGAAATGTTTTTTCATGGGTGGCGCATCCTGCGCCTATTGGGATTTGTCGTAGAGACGCGATTAATCGCGTCTCTACGACGTGGTCGTCTGCCCCAGTCATCTGCCCGCACACACCTCCCACATGCAAACCCCTCATTCAGCATCCCGCACCAAAAAACATCACACCAACAATCGCAATCGACCAAGGCCCTGATTACCTGACCATGCCACGACGATCGTCAACGGTAAAGGTTTCCTTTACCAGCACAAACTGTCCCTGCACATACCGCATTTGCCCCTGTCGCATGGTGTCGACATCGATACGTTGAGAATAGTAGTAATTGTTACCGTAAGCATAGTTGAGGATTTTGGTATCGGGGTTGTATCGGATATAAGGCTCATCCTTAGTTCTCACACCAGCTTCCTCGCAGAAGCTGAAAGTAGGTTGTTGACGATAGGGGATAGGCACCTGAGCCACAGTATCACCTGAAAAATCCAGCATGCTAGCCGAATGGCAATCGACCGTCAAGACCGATGCAGGCCAATTTTCAAATCGGTCTACGACGAGATACCTGCGTTTGCCCAGCACGTAGATCTTTTGAATTTGAGCAAACGCAACTGAACGCCCACGTTGCTTGCCACGGCTTCCAAAGTGCACATAAGAATACCAATAGGAATTGCAGTAGGAAGTACAGAACTCCACCTCCAAGGAATAGATTTTGAAGGACTTGTCTGGGGCAACCGTGATTTCTTGGACGCGAAATCTTGCATCGTCCGCAGTAAATGCACTGTCCAGTTCTGCGCAGCTCAGCAATTCCCCGTCCTCAACATTCAGGGCCATAATTTGAAACTGATAATTTCGAAAGATCAGTGAATCGGTACGACTCATTTGCGCTTGCAATTGGGCATAGCTTATGCCCAATATACAAAATAGCATCGCGAGTCCGAGGCGTCTCGCCGATGGACGACTGACCATTTGCCTCCGGCAAACGAAGGCCATTTTCTCTAGCCAGAGGCAAATGGTCGATAGCCCTGTCCCGCTCAAAAAGCGGGACGGGCTCAAATTGGTCCCCACGAGTCCGAGGCGTCTCGCCGATGGACGACTGACCATTTGCCTCCGGCAAAGGAAGGTCATTTTCTCTTGCCAGAGGCAAATGGTCGATAGCCCTGCGGCGAGACGCCGCGGGCTCTTTACTGTTGCCCAGATTAGGAGCAAGATTCGCAAGAAGAATTTTGTTGTAGTAGTGCGTCTCATTTGTTGCAATTTATGACATTGGCATCACCTCACCAACCCCTCAAATTCACTATCCTGCATATAAACCGGAACCCCTGGTTTCTCATCCCCTAGGATGTCGATACCCGACAGGAATCGTATTTTCACATCGTCGAAGACCATCGCGGGCCGATAATCAGGCGCCTTGATCTGCATGCGGATATTGCGCATGGTGAGTCCGGTCGCGTGGCGCACGTACAGGCCCCATGCGGGCAACTCGCCAAACATGGAAAACTCTGGATAGAGTTTCTTTTGCTCGGGGACTTGGCTCAGGCGGGAGACGGGCATGTGGGCGTAGGCTGCATTGCCACGGCCGGGATATTTGATTTCGATATTATCCAAGGTAACATTCTCCACAGGATAACCAGGAATGCCGGTGATCGATGCGGGAAATACATTGTGAAAAAAGGGCAGTTCGGGTCCACGGATCACATAGTCATAATCGCAGCGTTCAAAAGGCACCTCGACCTTCATGTTGCGGATCACAATATTCCGCAAAATACCTGGCTCGCGGTGCTGTTGCCCGAGGCGGATGAAGATGGCATTGCCTGTATTGGTGGCCTTGACGTGGTCTACGAGCACATTTTCAAGGATGCCGCCATGCACCATCTCGATCGCGATCGCCGAGCGGAAGGTGTCAAACACCTTGATGTTTTCGATCACGACATTCTTGAATCCGCCGAAGGATGCTGTCCCGAATTTCACGGCGCAAGCACTGGAGCGGATCGTGCAATTGCCGATGTAAATGCTGTCGCAATATTGGATCGTCGGATGCTTGTAATAAATATAACCGAGATAAGATTTGAGGCAAATCCCGTCGTCGGCAGCATTGATATAGCAGTCGGTGATGCGCACCTTTCTGCAATCCACAATATCGATGCCGTCATTGTTCCAACACGCATCGCTCTCCACCCTGATCTTGTCGATCACCAGGTTCTCACACAAGACATAAGTCTGCACCCAACAAGCCGAATTTTGCACCGTGATGCCCGTGACCAAGATGTTTTTGCAATTCATGAATTGGATCACCTGTGGCCTCAGGAACCACTTCGGCCTTTTTTCTTGCAGCTCGTAGGCGGTGCTGTCGATCTGCCCGATGTAAAAGAGGCTGTCGATGCGGCGGGCGAGTATTGCGCCTTGTCCGTCGAGGATGCCCTTGCCGGTGATGGCGATGTTTTCAGCTTCATAAGCCAAGACGAGAGCCTTGTAGCCCACGCAGGTATTGTTGTGCAGTTGCGTATAGTCCTCGGCGCGGGTGCTGCCGAGCAAGACGGCATTTTTCTCCAAATGCAAGTCGACACCCGTCTTCAAGACCACGCTGCCCGAGAGAAACCTGCCTGCGGGTACGATCACGCGTCCGCCGCCATCGGTGTGGGCCTGATCGATTGCTGCCTGTATCGCTTTTGTGTTTAGCGTCTTGGCGTCGGGCACCGCGCCAAACGACAAGACGTTGTAGTCCCGGGCGAGCATGGCGCAATGCGTGACCAAGAGCAACAAACAAACGACAAGCCAAGCCTTCATTCCCATGTTTTCAGTTCAAGGTTCAATGATAACAAATAATGGGCTACGGTGGGCGAGGGGCTGGGGGAAATGCGCAGGGCTACTGTGGTGCATGGATGGCGGAGCAAAGGATAGCGCTCGCAGGGAAGTAAGACAGATTCTGTTTTCAAAAACGATAATCGACCTCTATTTGTAGGAAATGATACTTTGAAGTATCGATCTCCATGGTCAGAAGTAGCGTTGCCGATACTTTGAAGTATCGATTCCCATGGTCTGAAGTACCGCTGACGATACTTTGAAGTATCGATACCCTTGGTCAGAAGTACTGTTGCCGATACTTTGAAGTATCGATTCCCTTGGTCTGAAGTACCGCTGACGATACTTTGAAGTATCGATCCCCATGGTCTGAAGTAGCGTTGTCGATACTTTGAAGTATCGATCTCCATGGTCTGAAGTACCGCTGACGATACTTTGAAGTATCGACTTCGATGGTCAGAAGTACCGTTGCCGATACTTTGAAGTATCGATTCCCATGGTCTAAACTACCGTTGCCGATACTTTGAAGTATCGATTCCCATGGTCTAAAGTACCGTTGCCGATACTTTGAAGTATCGATTCCCATGGTCCGAAGTACCGTTGACGATACTTTGAAGTATCGATTCCCTTGGTCCGAACCATCGTTGCCGATACTTTGAAGTATCGATGACGATGTCTGAACCATCGATGCCGATGTCTGAAGCATCGATAACGATGTCGGAACCATCGTTGCCGATACTTTGAAGTATCGATGACCATGTCTGAACCATCGTTGCCGATACTTTGCGCAAACTCAATGCTACATCCTACCATAGCTGTCGATGCTTTGAAGGTTAGTCTTCGATGCCCTGAGCATCGCTGCCGATACTTTGAAGCATCGTTGCCGATACTTTGATGCATCGTCCTCGATACTTTGATGCATCGTTGCCGATACTTTGAGGCATCGTCGTCGATACTTGCGGCATCGTCGTCGATACTTTGATGCATCGTTGTCGATACTTTGAGGCATCGTCGTCGATACTTGTGGCATCGTCGTCGATGCTTTCAGGTATCGTGGTCGATGCTTGTGAGTATCGTTGCCTTTACTTTGAAGTATCGTCATCGATTTTTAGCAGTCCCAATGGCTATTTGCCAATAGATTCTTAGGAATAGTTTTTCAATATGGCTATCCGTTGCGCTCACAGTGGAGGCTTAAGTTTTGACCGGCTATGGGCAATTCCTTACCCTGTGATTACCCGCCTGAAGGGGGGCAGCTGGGGTGGTTCGCATTCATCATAAATAGCCCATCATGGCTATCTACTTGCAAAGTTCCGGAGCGGCATGTTTTGAAAATGTTGTACTGGCCCGCCCGCCTAGGGCAATCGCATGAAACTTGCGAGCGGTCCCGCACCTCGGGTGCGGGAGCCGTACGCTGATCCGACACTCCCGCACGTACCGTGCGGGATGGCGAGCCTTGACACGGACAAATCAGGTTAATTAACCGTCAAAATTGGTTTCTCTCGCCATCCCGCACCCGAGGTGCGGGAGCGTCGGATAGCCCTGCGGGCAGAGGCCGCGGGCCGCGGGCCGCGATTCGTTTTCATGCGATAGCCCTACCGTCCTGCCAACCCATTAGTCCTTGTGCTGCGGATTCGATATTTTTGCCACAAGGATGCTCGCAGGGTGAAAAAACTACGTTTCATATTCGTTTGGTTGATGCTTGCCATGATGATGGCTTGTGAGGCATCGCTGCGCGATGCCGAGCCGCCGACGGTGGAGCAGGAGGGAAGCCCGCGCCTCAGCGAGGGCGGGTCCACGCTGGCATTCGCAGGCACAGGTGCCCTGCTCGCTTCGCGTTTCCATTCGCTTGCAGAATTCAAATCCCTCGTGCAAGTCGAGTATGCCAGCAATGGCGATGTCACAGACACGAGCATCGCCGTGCAATCTCAGGTGAAGCTTACCCACCGCAGCCATGGTGAAGAGGTCGTCGGCATCCTGGCATCCGGCCTGAGCCAAGAGGACATCATGAACGCCAAGAAAGAGGGATTCTGGGGCCGCGTCGGGCTGCTTTATAGCGCGCCCTACCCAGTCGCTAACCGCGCAGACTTGGAGCGGGTGCTCACATTTGCCCGGCGCATCCCGCTGACCTTTGGGGAGGGTGATCCGGCATTCTTGGACCTCGCGCAGACATCCGTCGCCAACATCAACACCCCCAACTTGGCCTTCCTCACTGCCCTGGATACCTCTGAAAAGGGCTATCTCAATACATTCAACCACATCACAGCACAGGCATTCATCACCACCATCTTTTCTGAAGAGTTGGCGGATGTGGTCGCCGACCTGCACGAACGCAAAAATATGCCCGAACTCACGACGGGCAGATTCACAGCGGCACAGCTCAGCAATCCCGACAACAATCCGGTCGAGAATTATGTCGATATTGTGAACAATGAATGGGGGCAGGAACTCGGCAAGCGGCTGCGTGACCGCTACCAAATCACCCGCAAGACGCACTGGTCGCCGACGCTACTCGCCGACTACCTCAATGAGGTGCAGGCCTATTACAGTTGGGCATTTGGGATTGGTTTCCAGCCCTTCAGGCCCGAGGATGAGTTGATGCTGCGATTCACGAGCAAGTTGAATCTCGTGATGGGGGATGGGTTTGGGTTGTAATCAGCTCGCCGTTATCATCAGCTCGCCGTTTGGGGGGGGCATGGCCCGCCCCCACCGCGCGCAGGATAAGGGTAAACCCATACAGTAAAAATAAACCAGTGGTTTGATAAAAAAACGCAAC
>JANPHP010000239.1:0-4877 GCA_031424495.1 Bacteroidota bacterium
GGCTATTCCTCCGGTGGTTGCTCCTCAGCAGAGCCACCGTCCGCTTCACCCGGCAGGCGAAGTTAGGCATACCCTAGGAAACATCGGGCCACATGCCTACCTTCGGCTCGGATACCGGGGCTGTATAGCCATTTCAGGCTCACCGCCAGACGGTGTATAGCCATTTCAGGCTCGGCAAAGAGGGGGTGTATAGCTATTTTAGGTTCAATAAAAAGGGTGTATAGCCAGTTCAGGCTCGGTGCCCCAAGGTGTATAGCTATTTCAGGACAAGTCAGTCAACAATGGGCATCGATACTTTTTCAATGGGCATCCATACAAATTCATTGGGCATCCATACTTTGAATATGGGCATCCATACTGTGATGTATGGGCAGTTCTTCTCTTAGTAAGGTTACCCTCGTTTCCAGCCAATTGAGGCCATTTTTGCGATCTAGGCCCAGTGATTTGTAGGCAAATGGCTGGCTTGATCGTTCATTTTACCAGTATTTTTTCGGTGAATGGCTGTTCAGTCTGACTGAATCGGCCGATTTTCCCTAGGCGAGGGATCCTCGCTTATCGCTGAATTGCTGCGATTGCGAAGGGGCAAAATTGGGCCTTGATCACCTGGTTTGGCGTGACAGCTTTGCAGCAGGCATACCGAAGCAAACAGTCGCAGCTGACGACAAGACCGCTTGCAGCGTGCTCGCTCAAAAGCCTGGGCGAAGCCCTAGCCAATGTGCTCCAAGGCTATCGCCATCAATCTTTTGGGACGGTCGCATGAAGAATCCATGGCGATTCATTATATTGGGACCGCAAGAGAAGCGTGCATTGGTGGCACCTGTTGCTAGATTATCCGTTTGTTTGGGTTTGGATTAGGGAACATTTCGGCTAGGAATGGATTCCAAGGTTAATATTTTGTCAATGGCAGGATCGACCTTCGTTCATCCGAATACGGTCACAGTGCCTGAGTTCAAAAGACTCAGGCTATTTTGCTTGTGCCTCTTTTGTTGCCTGGCTTCGCAAAGTTTTGCGCAGGTGGTCGCCAACTTTACCGCATCTACCCTGAGCGGTTGCAGCCCGCAGGCCGTTTCATTCACCAATACCTCGACGGGTGGGCCATTCACCAGTTATTTTTGGGATTTTGGAAATGGCGTGACCTCTACACTTGTCGACGGGGGCACCATCTACAACACGCCCGGCAACTATACAGTGTCGCTTACCGTGACAGGGCCTGGCGGAACAGACACCAAAACGGTCACGAACATGATCACCGTGTTTCGTAAGCCCGATGTCGGTTTCGCAGCAATGCCCACCTCTGGTTGCGATCCACTACTGGTCACGTTTGAAAACCTTACATCCGCCTATCCCGGTCCGATCGTCAATTACCTGTGGGATTTTGGGGACGGCGCGACCGACATCACCACCAATCCCACACACACCTACACATCGCCAGGCACCTACAATGTCTTGCTGTCGGTGGTCGATGCCAATGGCTGTGCTGCGACTTCGCTCACCCCCACGACCATATTCGTCCAATCGCCGATCACCGCCAACTTCACGGGCATGCCGACCTCAAGTTGTGGTGCGCCGATGACGGTGGCCTTTACCGATCTCTCCACAGGCCCGGGCCCATTTACCTATATCTGGGACTTTGGGGATGGGTCGCCGACGAGCAATGCAATCAATCCTGTACACACCTACCTGAGCAATGGCAGCTATACCGTCTTGCTCAAGATCGAGAATGCAGCAGGTTGCATTGATATCTTGAGTATCCCCAATTATGTGACGGCATCGCCGATCTCGGCTGGTTTCACAGCCGCAGCACAGACGGTGTGTATGGGCAATGCCGTAAGTTTTCAGGACACAAGCCTAGGATTCCCTACGGGTTGGGCTTGGGATTTTGGCGATGGCAGTACCTCGACGCTGCAAAATCCCAGTCATGTCTATGGCGCGACAGGCCTGTACACTGTGCAACTGATCGTGACCCGCGCCCCGGGCTGCGGAGACACCATCACGATGCCCAATGTGATCACTGTTTTGCCCTCTCCAACAGCTGCATTCGTTACAAATAACGATACCAGCTGTGGAGCGCCACTACTCGTGAGTTTTGTGCAAAACTCGACGGGAGCCGTGAGTTACCTATGGGATTTTGGAGATGGCAATACCTCAACCCTCGCCAGCCCCACCCATACCTATACCGCGCCCGGCCTCTACACGGTCACGCTCATCGCCACGAGCGCAAACGGTTGTGCCGATACTTTGGTGCAAACTGACCTCGTACAGATCATTCCGCCAGTTGCTGCGTTTACATTTAACGGCATCCAAACTGGTTGCATGCCCCGAACCATCCTCTTTTTTAATGCCAGCACCACGACTTATGATTCGATCACCGGCTGGCAATGGAATTTTGGCGACGGAGTTACCGCTGCCATTGCCAATCCAGGACATACCTATACGATCGCAGGCAATTGGACCGTCACGCTCATCGTCACAACCACTACCGGCTGTTCCGACACGCTCATTCTCCCCAATTTCGTTTCAACGGGACCCAATCCCAATGCAAATTTCCCGCCGCAGCCGATAAATGCCTGTATCGGGCAAACAGTGAATTTTACCGATAACTCAACAGCGGCCACGAGCTGGCTCTGGAGTTTTGGCGATGGGGGCACATCGACATTGCAGAATCCGACGCATGTGTATGCGAACGTCGGCTGTTACGATGTCACGCTGGTAGCCAGCAACAATGGCTGTACCCATACCCGCACGCGCAACAATTATGTCTGCGTGGTGGGTACGCGTGCGCGATTCACGGCGACGCCTGCAGTGGCATGTGATACACCCGCCACGGTGATGTTCACGAATACCTCGACAGGCACGATCACCAGTACACGTTGGGATTTTGGAGATCCTGCATCCGGCCCACTCAATACGGCAAACACCTTGAATGCGAGTCATATTTACAATTCGTTTGGGGTTTTTGTGGTGAAGTTGGTCTCTGCCGATCTTGGAGCGGGATGCAGGGACTCGACGACGGATACCATACGCATCAGCAAGCCACAGGCATCTTTTACCAGGACGCCAGGTCTCGGCTGCGCGCCGGTACCGGCGGCTTTTACCAATGGTTCGACAGGCCTCTGGCCGCTGAGCTATCAGTGGACATTTGGGGATGGCGGCACGAGTACCGCCCTGAGCCCAGTGCACAATTATGTGAGTGCAGGCAATTATCTGCCGCAACTCATCACTACAGATGCCAATGGATGCATGGACACGGCTGTGACGGCACTTCCTATCGTCGTGCATGCGGCTGTGGCCAGCTTCACGGCAAGTGCCTTGGGCGGCTGCCGAGGAAGCAATTTCACGTTTACCAGCACCTCGACTTCTGATTCACCGATCGTGAGTGAGATTTGGGACTATGGCGACGGCAGTCCCGGCGGATCTCATATGCGTAAACTTTACTCGACGCAAATATCTATAAATCAACAAAGTATAGTGAATATTCGGGGTTGCTGGAAATGAAATGGGGAGACTAATTGCAGCTCCACCAAATTGTTTCCAAAATGACTGCAAGAAATCTCCCCGTTGCCAATTTAGCAATTTCTACGTTTCCTGAAATCTTGGAATCCCTAGGGATCCGGCGGATCGCCCGGATCAGCGGCTGGCAGGTGCGCAGGTCCCGCAAGGTCGACGCGGCTGGCCTGGTGCTGGCCCTCTGCTCGCTGGTCTTCGAAGGGGAGGTCGGCTACCTCAGGCTCGCCATGCACCTTGGCATGAGCAAGTGCCTGAGGATAAGTCGACAAGCGATCTGGAAACGGGTGAATGGGGCCTTCGTGACAATGCTCGTCGACCTGATTTGCCAAGCTATGATCCGCCAGATGGAAATGGCCTCCTGCTTTGCCACCGACCCCGTCTTCGCCCCTTTTGGCGCAGTGCTGATCCAGGACGGCACCTGCGTCCCATTGCCGCAGTCGCTAGTCGAGCACTATCCTGGCAACGCCAACCGCTCCGGCAGGAAGGCCGTTGCCAGGCTCGACGTCTTCCTGGACATCAAGCGGTGGGCCTTGCGACGCATACGCCTGAACCCATACAACCTCAGCGACCAGTCAGAAGCGCTTGAGGCCAACGCGGTCATCGAGCCGGGGTGGCTGGTCATACGCGACCTGGGCTACTACTCCATCAAGGCGATTGGCGGGATCATCGGGGCTGAAGCGTTCTTCCTGAGCAGGCTCAAGTTCGGCACCACGCTCTACGACCCGGCCACGCGCAAGCCCATCAACCTCGAAGCCCTGCTCAAGCGCAAACGCAAGCTCGACATCGCCGTGCTATTGGGCAATCCTGGGATCCCGGTGCGGCTGGTCGCGGAGCCGCTCCCGCCCGAAAAAGCCCGGTGCAGGCGCGAAAAGGCCCGCAAGGACCGCGACAGGCGTCTCAAGCACGGGGAGAACTACATGCTACGTCTGGGTTGGACATTGCTCATTACCAACGTCCAACCCTACGTCTGGACGCCGCAGCAGGCATGCAGGGCCTACGAGTTCCGCTGGCAGGTGGAAACCATGTTCAAGTCGTGGAAATCCCACATCAAGCTCGCGGGGCAGTCCACCAAGTCCAAGGTCACATCCCCGCACAAGGCTGAGGCCATCATCCTCGCACAAATGCTGATGATCGTCACCGTGCTCATGCCCCTCACTGCCGCACAGATCGCGCGCCGCATCGGGCAAAAAGGCCAGCCCGCACCCAGCCAGATCAAGATCGCAATGCTAATTCACCTGTATGTGGAAGCCGACAGGCAACAAGTCAAATGGATACTCCAAAACATCCAATATTATTGCACACACGAAACTCGAAACCGAAAAAGCGCTGCGGAGGAATTATATGACGCTGCTTAAGTTTACGCATATGCG
>JANPHP010000240.1:0-25335 GCA_031424495.1 Bacteroidota bacterium
AGATTGTTCACCGCCGACAGCATGCCAACCGTATCAGCGAGGATCTTGTAGCTGTTGAGCGCTGTCTCGTATTGCTTCAAAGCATGCTCAAAGTCGCCCATTTTGTAATAAACATTGCCGATATTGGTTTCGCAATCCGCCGATCCTGCTGCATCATGCGTCTGTTGCAAAACCGTGCGTGCCTCATCGTAAAATCGCAGGGCCTCTTCATAATTGCCCCGCTTGCTATGCCACACACCCAGATTGATGCTCAGCCGGGCGATGCCACTTGCATAATGGATTTCTTTGGCGAGTTGCAATGCGTCTTGTCCATAACGCAGCGCGCGCAACGGCTCCGAGGTAAAGGTCGCCTTGAACAACGCATTGTAGGTAAGCACCTTGTTGGAATCGTTGGCTTGCGATTCAAGCACCTGCAACAGGCTGTCCTCACGGGCAGCACTTGCCCACAAACTCGCGGACAAGAGGTACAGGCAAATCAAGAAACGCAACAAGTTGTTGGACACGGTAAAATAGCGGGTGGCAGTGATCAATCTTTTCTTAGATGCTAATTTAACAGAATTGCATAGTCGATGCACGTCTTTTTTCGTCCAATCCACCCCAAAGCACCTTGGACATGCCCCATTAGCCGACACCAGCCTGATGGCAGCCACATCAATCCACAATCAAAGTTTTGTTTCTCGCGCCCTCTGACCTAATTTCGAGCCACAATTTAGAGGAGGATTTTAAATGCGTTGGGATAGACTGTCTGCGATTGTTGCTTGGAACCCTGAGGCCTTGGCGCCGGTGCTCGCCATTCTAGCCTTGACAATCGGCTTCATAGCCTTCTATTTCATGCAGGCATCCCGCAAGATGCAACAGCGATTTGCCGAGCGCTATGGCGAGGAAGAAGGACAGGCACGTTGGATCATATTTGCCCGTGTCTTTGGCGGATTCACCCTTGGTTTTCCCTCAGTCGTCTTTCCTTTGCTATTTTTGGACAAGTCATTGAGCGACTACGGCATGAGTTTCAGCATGAATACCGAGTCGATCATTCTTGCAGCGATCCTCTGCCCGCTCGTCGTGATCATCAACATCTTGCGCGCCGGCAAACCCGTCAACCTCGTCACCTATCCCCAGATCCGCAAAAAAGAGTGGACCAGGAGCACCTTCATCGGCAGTTCCTTGGGTTGGATCGTCTACCTACTCGGCTACGAACTCTGTTTCCGCGGCTTCTTGCTCTTCGCCTGCGTGCCCATCATGGGCGTGTGGCCAGCCATCGCCCTCAACTGCAGCTTCTACGCATTCGCCCACCTCTTCAAAGGCATCGGCGAGACCGTAGGCGCCGTCCCCTTTGGCATCATCATCTCCGTCATCTCCCTCTACACCGGCAACTTCATGTTGGCCTTCCTAGTCCACATCGCCCTAGCCCTCAGCAACCAAACCGTAGCATTCCTAGCACATCCAGAAATGCGCTGGAAAAAAGGCGAACCCGATCGCCTAGCATAAAAGCGAAAACAGAAACAACAACCTGCAATCGATATTGCTAGTGATTTTGATTGGTTAGGGACGCCAGGGTTCCAGACATACCCATAAAGCCGTTTGCCAACCCTATCGGCGGTTTATATGTGGGTTGGCAAACGGCTTCAGGCTACGGCCCCCAAAATCCAAGCCCACCCCTCAAATTCATACCAGCAGCACGAACTCAATTTCACCACCAACCCGACCTAACCACCCGCACGAATTCAATTACCGTAGACGGCACGTGTCCCGCTCAGAAAGCGGGAGTCTACGGCAACCAGCAATCCCAAAAACCTTCCGAAAATTCCGAAAATCCCGTAAATTCTGATTCAGACAAAAAAATAAATCTCACCACCAACCCGATATGAATTACCGTAGTCCCGCTGAGCAAGCGGGAAGGCTACGGCCCCTCCAAAAAAAATGAATATCAACATTGCCCAAACGATGGTTTTGATATGGCAGGGCCCCCATGCATTGCCGCCCCTACGAAATCAAAACCATCACCCCTCCTAAAAAAACCAATTTTTGTACCAATATTCAAAATCCAACGCTGTCTCCACTCCGAACCCTGAACTCTGAACCCCGAACCCTGAACTCTGAACCCTGAACTCTGAACTCCGAACCCAGAACTCTGAACTCCGAACCCAGAACTCCCAACTCCCAACTTTGAACTCTGAACTCCGAACTCTAACCACCCAACAACTGCTACCTCCTACCTCCTACCTCCTACCTCCTACCTGCTACCTCGCAACGCCTCCCCTCCTCCCAAAACAACAAAAGAGGCCCTCCCGGGCCTCTCTCGCATAAAAATCCGCGCCTCAAAAAACCTCCACCACACGCATCGCATTGTCCTGCGCAAGCACATAAGGCAAGCCACCTACCGCTTGCGAAAACTCAATGCCCAGGCAAACCACCAAAGCACAAGTGCTCGTCAACACTGGCGTGCCAGGCAGCGTCGCCATCAATTGCATGGCCGTCGAAAGCTGCCCTTCCACCGGAATCAAAGCAGACTGCGCCATTGCCCGTCGTTCGTTCAAACCAACGTCCACCGGCACATACTTATTCTTCGTCGCATCGTGGACATGGTCCGAGAGTACACAGATCGCAAGCACCAATTGCCAGTGCGTCGCCCCACGCGGACCACTCACCAGTGCATCGATGTTAAACGGCGGCACATCTACCGACACGACATTCCGATCAGCATTGACAGTCACCGTATAGTCAGCGACAAACTTCGCCGACAACTTCGACTTCACATCCAGGTCCTGACCGATGAGTTCACTCCTTTGCATCAAGATCTCGATCGCCCTTTTGCCACGGATGCCACCATTGCCATTGACCATCAGCCTGAAAACCTTCGTCAACCGCGACGTCAAGCCACCATCGGCAAATCGTTTCGTCACATTCGCCAGGCCATCGCGCAAAGATTTTCCCGTCGTCGCACCGCCTCCAAATTCACCCATGTTTTCACGGGTGCGTTTGAAATCGTCCTCCTTCTCGATCCTTTCCTTGCTCACACCGCCAGTCTTGCCGACGATCATCTTACCATTGCGCTTCTGAAAAGTGGTACCCCCAATTTTCCCTTGCACTTCAAAAATACTTTGATACTTACTCATACTTCAATTGTTAAATTGTTAATGAAAATAGAAAGTAATGCGGAGCAAAGCCTGCCCCAATTGCTGAGTATCCCACCATGCAATACCGCAGCTCGCGCAACTGCAGCAAATCATAATATCCACTCAAAAAAACAAAGAACGAAAGCATGCTATAAATCATCTAAAAATTCATTGGAAGAATACAATTGCCACCAACCGCAACACCCATCAAAGGGCAACCAAACCCGCCTTGGAATCCCGAAATTGCCATCCCAAACGCACCACCAATCCAGCAGGAGCCCGCCCCGCTCCATCGAGCGAGACAGCGCACACCGACCATTTGCCTCCGGCCTAAATACCCAAATATCTTTACATATAAGCAGAAAAAGCAGGCCTTGGAGTTCGATGGCCTATCCCCTACATGGCGTAAAGGCTAGCCCGCAAATATGGATGAGAAGCACCCCAATGATGATTCGCACACGACTACAACGCAAAACCATCATCCCGAAAAAACGCCAAATCCCCCAAATGGCGCAGGAATCGCCGCAAACCAAGCAGCAACCACCTAAACCGTCTCATCCCTTCGTAAGCAAGAAAATTCGTGCTTCCCCTCAACCCACGCAGGCATTCAAATTCTAGAATCCCTGCCAAAAAATACAAAACATACACACCAAAATACCACACAAATCCCCGTCCCAAAACCCCCTCATAAAAGCAAAACATCAAAACAAAAACCAGCAAGCAAGAGCAAAGGATATGATCGTAATGTTTCATAGCTACACACAATTATTTCCCCAAAAGCACAAACCATCAATTTCAGATAAATGAATTATTGTTAGAGCCTAGTTGAATCTGTTTCCGTAATTCAAAGATACACCCATTTTTAAATATTGCAACACTTTTAAATAAATATTTTCAATTATTTTTAAGATTTATTTTCACCCACAATAAGACCAAATACAATAGTTCTCCCCCACGGATTTTTTCACCGCATTCACCCTAACCCAGCCTTTCAATTGCACCACCAAAAATCATCGTCACCAGGGCACCACCGCAGTTAGTGCGCCTACCATGACACAATGATAAAACATCCCAAAACCCCAAATCGGCAAAATGAACAAACGGGTCGTTCTGGAGGACGAAGTGGCAGGCTGGATGAACGAACGGGCAAAACGGCGGATAAACGGGCACGTATGAAGGACGAACGGGCAGGCGCCCTTCGGTCCGGGAACGGGGGGTGGGCACGCCTTTTTCGCCCCAGCGTGAGCAACAGACGCATTTCAAGCAGGCAGCCATCCACGGCTCCTCCGATGCCCAAAATGGCACCCTCAGGACGAACGGGTCATTTGAAAGGACGAACGGGAGGCAAACACCAAAACAGCTTTCCCGTACCGTCCACTCGTACCCGAACCGTTTTCTCCCGATGCGCCGCGGCGTATCGCATGTTTATAGCACCCACCACCACAAACAATGCAACAGCGGCGATCCCGCTCGCCAATGTAGAAATTCATACCGCCCGACCCGGGCCCGAACCGCAAATGCCCGTACTCGAACCGCAAATGCTCGTCCCCGAACCGCATTCCCGTACCGTCAATGGCGGCGATCCCGCCCGCCCATATCCCTATGCCGTACCGCCTACCCGTACCCGACAATTTTTCACGATGCGCCACGGCGTATCGCATCTTTATAGAAAACCCGCACACCCATTCCCCCCAGCCGCCGCAGGCGGTACGACTCCAGCGGGGTCGCATGTTTATAGAAACCCGCACATCCATTTCCCCACCGCCGCCGCAGGCGGCCCACCAAAACCGCCAACACAAAGGCGGCGCCCCCGCTCGCCAAAAAAACCAATTCGTACCGTAAACCCATACCGATGTTCTCGACCGCAGAGGGCTAGTCGCTACACACATCTTGGTATCTCCATTTCGATAAGCCTGCTTCCGCATCCATCTCCAGAAACACACACAACTAGCAGGACCCCAGCGGGGTCTCACCTTTATAGAAACCGCCCACACACACCAATCCGACTCCAGCGGAGTCGAACATGACGCACAATCTAAAATTCCTGATGATCAGGATATAGGATGAATTTCCCGTTGATTTCGCTCCCCAACCATCACGGCTGTGCCACGCGGCTGATCGCCGCATCCCCAAAGTCCTCGTAGGTGTCCCCAATCTCCATGCTTCGAATTGCCGTCGCTGTAAAATGGGTGATCGGTGTCACGCCCGCACATCCATTTCCCCACCGCCGCCGCAGGCGGCCCACCAAAACCGCCAACACAAAGGCGGCGCCCCCGCTCCCCAATAACCAAATTCGTGCCGCCCACCCAAACCCGATGTTCTCGACCACAGAGGGCTAGTCGCTACACACATATTGGCATCTCCATTTCAATAAAAATGCTTCCGCATCCATCTCCAGAAGCACACACAACTAGCAGGACCCCAGCGGGGTCTCACCTTTATAGAAACAGCCCACACACACCAATCCGACTCCAGCGGAGTCGAACATGACCCACAATCTAAAATCGCTAATGATCAGAATACAGGATAAAGCTTCCACTGATTGGGAGCCCCAACCATCACGGCTGCGCACGCTCTTCAGCGACCAGCCGCTCAAAACCGACGCGATGCACCTGGTTATCAGGACCGACAACGGGAGCCAGTTCACCGCCACGGAGGTCGCCAAGTGGATGGAGCACATGGGCATGGAGCACGAGTTCATCCATGCCGCAACCCCCAAATGAACCCACTATCTCGTACTTTCTACCCGTACCCCAACAGTTTTCTCCGTACCGTCCACCCGTACCCGAACAGTAAATGCCCGCACCCGAACATTAAATACAACCTCAATTGTCAATTCAAGCTACCCACTCCACAAATACCAACCTCCTATCCCAATTTCTCCGCATTCCGCAAGCCCAGCTTGAGGGCCGTCGCCAGGTCATAAAGATGCAGCAAAGCTTCCCGCAGCGCGCTCGGCCCGAGCGTAGGATATTGCACAACCCAAGCCCCCTGCTCCGTGACCAGAAACAACTTTACATGAGCAGGCAGCGGAGGGCTCTGATCCCGAGAGCGTTCGGCCAAATCCAGACAAGCCGAAGCCGCCTTCACCAAATCCACAGCACTAGCCTGCAAAGCTAGGCTCGGGCCGGCCGCAGCCACAAAATCAGGAAATTCAAACAGCTCAGCCTCACCGATGAGATTTGCGACCAGCAATTCCCGCTGTTCACCCACATGACTTTCCTGCACAAAAGCATACACCACATTCTCTGCAACGCTCTCTAGCCCAAGATGCGCAGGCAAGCAAGCCAACGCACTAGAGCGGGCCTCAAAATAGTCATTCAGCACCGGCTCATCCACCACCTCAGGATCAGCCGCAACAGCATTCGCCTGACGATACCTAAAAATAAGCCGAGCAATCGAAACCAAAAGCAAACCAAAAACAAGATAAGGAGTCATAAAACGAAAGTAGCAGGGTGAGGAAAAGCATACCGCAAAAACAAATATAACAACCCACCAATCATATCCCCGCACCGCCTACGTGTCCCCAAACTGTAATTGTTCCGTACCGTCCACCCGTACCCGAACTGCATTTGCTCCGTACCGCCTACTCGTACCCGAACAGCATTTGATCCGTACCATCCACCCGTACCCGAACTGTATTTGCTCCGTACCGTCCACCCGTACCCGAACAGTAACTGCTCGTCCCCGAGCAGTTTACCCTCGCGTCTCCCAAAAAAAGTTCTGCCCCCCAGACCCAACAAGTCCACAAGGTAGAACAGATAACGATACCGAAAGAAATCAAAGAACGCAGTCAACCAAGATCACGAACCCAGCCGCAAGTCTGGTCGCCCGAATACCCGCCTTTCGAGCCCTCAATGAACGCCACCAGCGCATGCCCAGCAATTCTTCACGTTACGCACCAGATCCCCCCTCGCCATTAGCAACCTGTTACCCAACCATCACTAGCCATAAAAAAATCCTGCCTCGCATCCTTCAAGAACACGAGGCAGGACTAAATCCACAAATACATAAGTTGAAACGGGGTGTCAATTCCCGAAGACTGTGAGCTATCTCAACAACCACCAGGGGCATGGAGATATCCAATTGCTCAGCGACTTCCAGAGATCAGCACTCCGACTCGCCTACCCCTTTGGAGGAAATGGATCATTTCCATGGCTATCCTTGCCTTGGATCCTTCCATTTTTCCCATGAACATAAAGCTCTGCCCCCTGATTTTGTGCGATCTCCCTCGCACGATCAATCGCAGGCTGCTTTGTGTCGAAATGTTGGGTAGCCTTGCTGGCTCCGCCCTTCTGAATGTTCCAGCCACCATTGGAGCTGGGGACAACATGTTGTGTCTTTTTTGACATAAAAATACAGAATATTAAAAAGTGATAAATGCTAAACAAAATTGGCCCCTCGAGCAAGCCGCCCGAGGGGCCTCAAATCACAATCAAACTGTTTGATCCACTGTTCCCGCCGATGGCGCGTCCCGCTTCACAACCGCAATCCCATTGTCCCGACCAGATTCAGTGACATAGGTCTCACTCGTCCCGATCACCTGTCCGTTCGCAGCAGTTAGATTGAAAAAATACTGACCATTACTCGCCTTCTTCTTCTCGTAGCGAGAGTCGTAGGGTGCATTGGCCTTCACAGAGTCGATCCCATTTTGGCAAGACCATTTGTACACATACCCCTCACTCTTTAGGATCTTTTCACCGTTTCCAGCGACCAACTTGAAATAGAATTGGGAGTTCGCTCCCTTAAAAATGTAGAAAGTTGCCATGTCTTAAACGACGGTTTTGGCTAGCTCGAATTTGCTATAGCGAGGCTCGAACAAAGATTTGCCCCCGAAGGAGTTATACAACTTTCGGAAGAAAGGTGTATGTTAGGGGAGAATTAGGCCCTGGTAAGTTTAATTCGCCCCCGCCGGATGCTCCCTACGACCATCCGGCTTCTTTTTGCCTGATTCTCATCAGGTGAAACAAAATTGAACACAAACCGAACTCATTTTTGATATTTTTATCCACATTTAGAGAACAACTCTCCAAAATGTTACATTTGTACAGTAGCGCTGATCGCCTAGAAAGATATGCTTGTCCGTTTTGCAGCTAAGAATTTCCTTTCCTTTGACGGTTGGGCCACCCTATCAATGCAGGCGGCATCGATCCGAGAGTACAGAGTTGAAAACATCCGCCGATCTCCTGATGGGCTAGAGGTCTTAAAGTCCAATGTGCTATTTGGCCACAATGGCTCAGGTAAAACCAATCTCATCAAGGCACTTGACGCTTTGCAGTCTTTGGTTCTCAATTCGGCATCAGAATCCTTCATGGAGAGTGCGCGACAATATCAACCCTACCTACTGAATGAGTTAGGACCGCAGTTGCCTTGCCATTTCAAAATTGAGTTCCTTCATCTAGGTAGGCATCTTCGCTATGAAATTGCCTTCAACCGATCCCTCATCCTTTCCGAGTCACTTACGGAAATTCTCACGCGTTCAGAAAAGGACCTCATGGTGCGCACCGCCGAAGGCTTTGCCTTTGCAAAGCAATACCGCAAAGATGCAATTATGCGTGTTCCGTTCATCCTTCCGAACGAGCCAGCACTTTACAAATTAGCCTACCTTCGTACCGAGTGGGCGATCGAAATCTTGACATGGTTTCGTAACCTAGTGATCCACTTCGATCTCGATAGCCATGACGCAATCCAAAATTCTGCAGGCTTGTTAAGTCAAAAGGAGCACAACAAAATGTTGCTGGCATTCTTGCAAAACGCAAAACTAGGCTTTTCGTCAGTGTCCATTGACAGGGATGCTGCCAAGCCCAACCTCTCAGGTTCGATCTCGGGGTTCGTCGATAGGATTGCAGCCTCAGACCCTCCTAAGGCTTACTACCTGATCGGGACTAGGCACAAGGTCCTTCGAAGCGACGGGAGTCAGGTTGGCGAAGTCGAATTTGACCTTATGGCGAATGAGTCGATGGGAGCAAGAAAGTTCTTTGCCTTGATGGGGCCAGTAGCAGTTGCTTTGAAAAACGGCCACCCACTAGTGATCGACGAGATGGACAGCCACTTGAGTTCCTTCCTGATCAACATGATCCTAAAACTCTTTAACTCCACGCAGTTCAACACCAAAGGGGCCCAGCTCATTTTCTCTACACAAAACACCGACGTCTTAGAGCAAAACTTCGATAAGGCTCAAGAATCAGAAGTGAACTTCGGATATCTCCGGCGCGACCAAATATCAATCTTCGAGAAAACAGACCTAGGATATTCCACCATTAGATCCCTTCACGATATCGGAATCCGCAGCGATGCTTCCTATCGAAAGCAGTACTTGGAAGGGCAATTCTTCAAAGACAAGCCGCCAGGGACACAGCTTAGGCTGTTTGAGGATTTTTGAAAAGGTAGTGGCTCATTCCAGCTTCCTCGATTAGCCTTAACCATTTGCCATCGTCTGTCCAATATAGCATTCCTGGCTGGACATACAGCAGCATGAAAAGATCCGTAAAATCGTTAGCCACAAATCTCATTGCTCCCAATTCGGTTTTCTTAAAGGCCAAGTTTAGAACGGCTTCAAACAGTTCTATTTTTTTCCAGTCAAATCCTTCAAAATTTTCCTGCTGCTCCGTTGCTTTTGAAACAAAATCGATCAGTAGAGTTCTGTTTTCCAATGTAGTGTCCTCTTCTTCGTGCTTCTTCTTGTTTTTGATCCGCTTCTTGATTTCACTTGCAAAACTGTTAAGGTATTCAGCGACTTCATGAAGACCTCTCTTTTCTTCGTCCATATCAACCTCAAAGCAGGATGTCTTATCTTCCAGTATGTCGTGTCCCTTTGCAATCTTTCGCAAAAACTCAAGGGTACTCTTGTAATTTGGAGGAATCACGGAGCGATACTTAGAATCCAAAAGCATTTTCACATAAATTAAAGGAGGGACATGATTCATGGAGTATTTTGCATGCTCCATGATGGCTTGTATCCCCTTTCGAACAAATTCGATATTCTTAGTAAGATTCTTCGTTTTGGAAAATTCTGAAGTTGTTAAAAAAGTCCCTACTAAAACAAATTCCTCCCCAGGAATCAGAACAAGTCCGTTGCCTATCCTGTACCAAATGTTTGTATCGCAAACCACCTTTGTACGACTTCCCATGCGCTATCCCCCAAAGCTAATATTTTCACTAACCCCACCAGCCCCCAAAATCAAATACCGCCACCCCTTACCCCCATGCCCAACCGCAAAATCACTCGCCTGCTCACAATACAACTCCGCAGCCCGCTGCTTCGCCACCACCACCGCATCCTCCAGCTCCCCATCGTCCTTAACCTCTATCAAAAGGATCTCCGTCACCATCTCCGCCACAAAATCAGGGTTATACTGCCGCTGTGTCAAACCATCGTTGTAAAAAATCTGAAACTGCCCGAACGCGGGCTTGAACCACTTCAAGGAATCCCGCTCCAGCACACGCGACAAAATCAGCTCCTGTTTGGAATCAAACTTCTGCAAGGGATAAAGACACTTGCTGAACCCCTTGAACGCATACCGCCGAATCTCCGACAAGCGCTCGGGCATCTCCCGAAAAGGCAGCACCATCTCAGGAGCCACCGTGAACGCGCTCGGCCTCAGCTTGTCATAGCCCTGCAAGACCCTTGTCTCAAAGCCGCCCTCGCTCTCCACGTGGAAATGCCCCTTCATCTGCAAATAGATGTACTTGGCCAGCAGAACCTCATTGTCGCGGATCAGTTGTGCAGCCTCATCGGCCGTATTGGATTGCTCCAAGTACCTCAGCAATTGCCCTGTCAGTTTGTACATGAGCGCTGCAGTCTGATGGTAGTCCACATCGGGATAGTCCATCAGTCGGCGCACGATATGGTTTTCCACCCGTGGTTCATGCTCGCCGTGGTAGGTGGCGATCACCGTATATTCCTTGTCACTGCGCAATTCCCGTGTTAGGATGTTGCGGTCCATCGGCTTGGGGTTGATCCCAGCCGTGTCCAAGTCAAAGTCTGAAAACACAAACCGCGACTGCCCGCGCGGCACCACCGTGATGCGCGGAATGTCGATCGTTTGTGCCTGGACAAGATGAGTGACTTCGGCGGCAATCGCCGCCACGTCGGGCTTTTCCGCCGTGCCCTCGATCACCAATTGCACCCCGCCCACCTTTTGCAAGGTGCGCTTCACGATTTCCGCTTGCACCGCCTCGGCGCTCAAGCTTCGCGTCGTCGGGGCCAGCGCCGTCTCCTTGCTCATCGCTTGGATCACCTCCAGCGCCGCCTGCGCCACCTTGCTATTGGTGGCATTGCGGGTGCTATGTCCCAGGTCGATGCCCGGGATCACCAACTGCTGCTCACCCTCCTTGCGTGTGCGCAAGACCTCCTCGGTATTGCTCGTATTTTCAATCGCAACGATCTTCCGCTCCAATTCTTCACCATCCACGACAATCGCCCGCAAGCGCAGCGGCGAGTCCTTCCGATTCGCCTCGTCGATGATCTCCTGAAACTTATCATGCGCCACGATCGTCAGGCGATCCACTTCATCCACCCCGGTGCGCATGCCATAGGGCAGGCGCAAGCCGCGCCCGATCGACTGCTCGATCAGGATGCGCGCATTCGCTGCCCTTAAGGGCACGATGGTATAGAGATTGGTCACGTCCCAGCCCTCCTTGAGCATATTCACATGCACCACGATCTCGGTCGGCTCATCGGTATGCTCCACCTTCAAAAGCCGATTGATCATCTCCTCCTCATCCGCAGCAGACTTGGCACTGCTATCCACTTGGATCACCTTGCCTTTGTAGCTGCCTTTGAAAAACTCAGGCGACTCGATGCGTTTCACCAATTCGCGGGCGTGGGAGGTATCGCGGGCGATCACCAACAAAAACGGCTTGACAACTTGCCTTTGCGTCTGATTGGCATAATTGATCAGTTCCACTTTTGTATGCTCATGCATCCTCACGCCATCTTCCAGTTTGATCTTTTCGATCTCATCGGCACTATGCTCAGCGGCATTGAAATTGCGCCGCGTACTCACCGCAGGCTCCTTCACAAACCCATCCTCCATCGCCCGTGCCAGCGGATAATCAAAGATCACATTCTGAAACGGAATCGCCCCCCGCGTCCCCTCCACAAAGGGCGTCGCCGTCAGCTCCAAGCCCAAAATCGGCTTCAGTTCATTGATCGCGCGGATGCCTGCGCTTGCGCGGTAGCGGTGGCTCTCGTCCATGAGCATCACCAGATCGGGCAGGCCCGCGAGGTAGTCAAAATAGCTCTTGCCTAGGTACTCGCTCAGCTTGCGGATCTTGGGCGACTTGCCGCCACGCACCTCAGAGTTGATCTTGGAGATATTGAAAATATTGATCTGCACGCGAGAAGCGTCATCAAAAAGGCCACCCTTCTCGTCATAGTTCTCACCGGTGATGATCGCCGGTGCCGTCGTTGCAAAGGCCGCGATGCCCTGAAACACATACTTCGGCGTATTGGGCGTGAAGTCAGCGATGAGTTTGTTGTAGATCGTAAGGTTGGGGGCCAATACAAAAAAGTGCTTCAAGCCATGCACCACGTGCAGGTAGCTGATGAAGGCGCCCATCAAGCGGGTCTTGCCCACCCCCGTTGCCAAGGCAAAGCAGAGCGAAGGGAAATCCCGCTCAAAACTCTTTACCGATTTGTATTGTGCTTGGATCGCCCGCAGCGCCTCCGCAGCATCGATCGGCGCAGCCCCCAAGACAGGCTTGCGCCCCGGCGTCACAATCTCCGCCACCCGTGCCAGTATTTCCAAGCTCTCCCGCTGCGGAGCCCGCAAGCTCAAGCGTTGGGAGATATTTTTCAGTTCTCTTTCCATGTCCAGGTCCCGTAGGATACAGATTCAGTCGTCCATGCAACATTGCCATACATCGCGCCGCACAACCCCATCTGCCCCATTAGGACCCCAGTGGGGTCACACGTTTGTAGAAACGTCGAATTGAAAAATTCCCGGGCCCCAGCGGGGTCACACGTTTGCACAACAGCCACATCTAAAACATACCCAGCCAGCCCAGCAAGGCCCAACCCCACCGAACCACCAACGACCACCCTATTTTCAAGCCATTGCATCATCAATCATTCAAATCAAGCCAACGATAAAACACTAAACTTTCATACAACACCAACCACCCCAATCAGCCAATCGCCCCAACACCTACTACCTACTACCTACTACCTACTACCTACTACCTCAATTCAATCAAAAATCGAAATCTGAGTCCCCTCCACCACCGGCGCCTGCGGCAAATTCTCGACCACCAGACTATAATCATCATGTCCCCACTCACACTTGTCCAGCACCTCACTCGGTATCTTGCGCACCAGCAGATTCGGCCAGCGCGATCCATCCCCCTCAAATGCGGTGCTCAGCACCAGCAGGCTGCGTTCGCTGCCCACCTTCTCATTCAGCTCAGTGAGCTCCCCATCCCCCAGATGCGCCGTCGTCGTATAGAGAAAGTCGCGCTCTGTACTGCGTCCCTGCATCCAAAACACCTCCGCGCTCGGTTCATACCGGAAGCCTTCCAGCTTGCACAAGGCCTCAGCCAGCATCGCAGCATTGTACTCCGTGCTGATAACCCAATTGCCCCAAACATCCTTTTCCATCAGCGAGGGCGCAAGATGATAGTACTGAAATCCGCCCCCACCTTTCCAATTCACGGACTTGCTGATGCCCCCTTGATCCGTGCCATCGATCACCTTTTTTAGGCGCGGGATGATATGCGTATGGCAATGTTCCCCCAGCTCCACCATGATCCACTTGCGGCCCATTTTGTGCGCGACTGCACCTGTAGTGCCCGAGCCACCGAAGGAGTCCAGGACGAGGTCGCCGGGGTTGGAGGCGATGTTTAAAATGCGTTCAATTAGGTTTTCTGGCTTTGGGG
Source organism: Bacteroidota bacterium (assembly GCA_031424495.1). GTDB lineage: Bacteria > Bacteroidota > Bacteroidia > J057 > JADKCL01 > JADKCL01. Next base: position 13,992 of record JANPHP010000240.1, read on the forward strand.
TATCAAACACGATATCCAACCCAAAAATTAATTTCAAGTGTGCTTTCGTTTGCCGCGTTGTATCCAAATCATTCCATATAGTCGGGAACGGACGAGTCGGATTAGCTGGAGCATATTCTCTAGTATATGGAATCCATCGTTTAGCAAGGGTACCCTCCCGCATTTTCCAGACCAATTCTCCCTTTAATTCCAAATCTTCCACACTCTTTTTGCTCATCGCCCAGCAAGCCTCGCGGCCATCATCATGAATAGGAAAAACCTCATTGCCATCCGGAGCGATTATCGGATAGTACATGGTCGGGCGATCACTTCGAAGGCTATTCTTCCCGTTTTTTTTGAGAAGTCGATCTCGATATGGGCGATCACTAATTTCGTCAGCAGGACGATAAGCATCCAGGATAGCCGGATCCTGTTTTTGCTTAAAACCAGCATTTGAAAATACTTTCTCATAGCACAATACATACTCATGATCGGGAGCAATTGGAACTTTATTATCGTTTGGGCTATCAACCTTTCGCCAAATGAATGATGCCACAAATGACTTCCTCCCAAATACCTCATCACAAATTACTTTTAAGTAATGCGCTTCGTTGTCATCGATCGTGATCCAGATTGATCCATCCTCTCGAAGCAAAGTCTTCAAGATTTCCAAGCGATCCCGCATCATCCCCAGCCAAATCGAGTGCTCGAGGCCATCCTCATAGTGGGTAAATGCCGACCCCGTATTGTAAGGCGGATCGATAAAGATGCACTTGACCTTGCCAGCATAGTCCTGCTCCAGCGCCTTCAAGGCGAGCAGATTGTCCCCAAAGATAAGCTTGTTGTCAAAAATATCGTCCTTGCTCACCCGATGGGCAGCATGGTAAGACCGCTCCGCCTCATGCAGCAAAATGCGCGGCTCCAGAGAGGGCCGGTTTTCCTTACCGACCCAAGTGAGCTCTAGTTTTGTGTTTTTCGGGTTCATGGGGTCAAATATCGATCTGTGGAGCTTTCGATGCAAGGTAGGAGAAAAAGCGTTGGTTTTTCTCATTGTCGCCTCGATCACCCCATAGGGACTCAAAAGTAGGGTCGCCATCCAAACCATAGACCTTTCCAGCGACCTTTTTTAGACACTCGAAAACGTGGCCATTATTACCAAAAAAGCGTATCGGCCCTGGTGTCCATTTCATTTTATCATGATGGGCTCCGGAAATTTCCTGGTATGCTGTCCAAAGTTCGTGGCGTAGCACATCTACTACATAGCCTAATTTTTGTTCAAGCTCTGCTCTCGAAATGAGCCTCGGCAGTGAAGCCGTCATATTTACCTGCTTCAGCAATAGCCACCCAGCAGCGAATCGACCATAGCGATAAGTAAGTCGCTCATTGCCTGCCCCAGCGGCCCATGCCTCGTTCCAAAATTTCAGATGGACAAACTGCCAAATAACAATGGTATTCAAAATCAGGTATTTATCGTGATTGCCATCAAATGCTACTCTATATGTCCAATGGTTTACATTTTGAAAAGCCCCTAGATCACGCACTGCGAGAATACAAGGTATAGGGCTCATTCTCATTAAGTTGATTGACAGTGACATTACCTCCGGTCCAATATTGGTCATGGTATTATTGGCGGAAATATTTGACTGATAGTTATACCGAAAGCCAAACAGCGCAAACTCTCTTCGGAGGCGTTCCTGCTTCGGATCCACCGCCTTAAATTGGTTTTGATGTACAGGGTTTTGATGGTTTCTTGCCAACGTTACCTTCCTTCCAAAATCTCCATCGTTGCTATCTTGTACAATCGTTATGGCTACCAGTACATCCGCCAAATTAACATCAGGGTGTTCTTGTAAAAAACGTGCTGCAGTGGATACGGATTGAGCTCCATTGACGACAGATGCTCCTTTAACCTCCACCACAAAATGTCCATCTTTTTGTCCACGGTTTTCAACGGATTTTGCAATCATCGTTATCCCGTTATTGAGATATGGAAAATCCGCTGATTCCGTAAGCAGAGTCTTCATGATCGCTTGGCTCACAAGTGATTTCTCCCCCAAGTATTGTCTCACGTTCCTTGCATAGAGACTGAGTGGGAACCTATTGTGGAGTTCGGTCAATTCCAACAAGGGAATAAACCCATAGACTAACTTCTTTGGATGATCAATTTTATTGAATGACTTCAGCTTAATACGAGCATCCACCGAAGGGTATGCCTGTTCCAAAACCAAATACGTACAAATAGCATCAGGTTTGGTCTCTGCCAGGGTTGTTGCTAATCTCGGCTCTGTTGGTAACTTGGATTTAATGGTATCATCAAAAATTCGCATTGCATTTTGAGAGACTCCGCCACCGATATAGGCGACCTGTAATTGAATCACTTCACAATTGGATAGGGCCTCCTCAATTAATGGCCTCTGTGTTTGTATGTGGCTGTTGAAGCCGTCAAAATTCCCATCCACAAGGCGAATAACCCCAGCCAAGAAGGGAGACATATCCTCTTGTTTCAGCTCAGCCCCAATTCTAAACTTTGTTTGCATAAGAAGAAGCGTGGCTTTGGGGCCACTCACGTCATAGTATATTGCGTCAATGCCATAATCGTCATCGTCATCAACCACGAAAGAACAAGCTTTCTTGGGTTCGAGATCAAAACGAGCTGCGAGTACAAATGCAGAAAATGCTCTAGACAGATTTTTCTTGGCTTTGTCGGCGTCATCTTTTCTAGCCTTGATTAGCTTCGGTAGGTGGGGTACAAAGTCGCGTTCAAGCAATAGTGTCAAGGCATCTAAGTAATATTTTTCCATGGAATCGACTTGATTAGATTTTCGTAAGCAATGCAAACAACTTCTCCCAACTAGCCACAACATTCTCATCCACAGCTTTAGTCTCCTTCCTCAACCGATTCGCAAATGTCTTTGCAAGCTCCACTTTCCAGCCATCAGTCTTCACTAGTCCGTTAGCCTTGAAAAATGCGTCCATCTGATCCACGAGCGGCATGGATGGATCGTGAATATCTTCAAAATCATCAGACTTGCCACGATAGCTACGCGAGAAAAGCTTCGCAAGCATCTCAGCCGGCATCAAGTCCTCAAATTCAGCATTTTTGAGGCTACAAAGGCTATCTGCGGTGATCACGCGATCTTTTTCGGCCTTGTAGCTCGTTTCCCTGAGGCTCTTTGCCATATCCAACCCAGGCTTATCTCCATCCAGCAGCACAAAAGGTAACTTCTCATCGACACCAGTAATGATGTTCTTGACAGCATTCACACCCCTGACGCCTCCCGTAGGAATGAACACCAACTCCCGTCCATAGCTATACTTCCCGATTTTGCTCAGGTAGTTTTTAATGGCAATCAAATAAACCTGATCCGATGGCCCCTCCACGAGTACAGGGGTGCAACCAAGCAACAACGTATCAGAAACAGTGATACCGATCGCAGCATGGATAGGATAGATGGACTTGTCTGCATTAGCATTCCCTTCACGCAAATCATGTGAGACCTTTGTCTCGCCATTGTCAGCAACATAAACCGCGACGACATCACCTATCCGGTCTGCGTTCACCATAAACGGCGAATGGGTCGAGTAAAGCAACTGATTCGTCTCAGACAAAGATTCAAAGAATTTGATCAAGTCATACTGAGCCATCGGGTGTAGCGTAAGCCCCGGCTCGTCTAGCAATAGGATGCAGTCATTGTGCGCGTCCTTGCTCTCAACCAAAAAAACAATGAAAAAGCTGAAAAACCACTGCAACCCTCGGCTTCTACTTTCTAGCTCGATTTTTTCTGGGCGCACGCTATCGCTTACCCAAATGCGTAGGTAGCTGCCATCCACGGAAAATTCGAATCGATAATTACCTTGCCCCCACCATTCATTGAACTCCTTGGTCAATTTTGAAGATGCTGACGACATCAAAATTTGACGTTCCTGTTTCCGCTTGGCCTCAGCTTCGACCATTTTAGCGTCTTTGTCGGGTTGGGGATCAACTTCAGCTCCTAACTGTTGAATTTCGTTAGGTGCCAAATTGAGGAACTCAAAAAGTACTTTTAGTGTGCGGGCCTTGGCCCACTGTTTCTCCGTTAGCGCATTGCTTTTCAGTTGACCTATATGATTCACAACTTGTGGCAAGTATATCTCTGAATCTAGATTGCCGTAGTCTGAATAGTAGACAAAGGATGGGATCAGCTTCCAAATTGGTAAAGCCTTTAAAGCAGCCTCGGAAACCCATTCGTGAAGAATTGGACCACCTACAGCTGCAATACGATACTCGCCTGCAAAATTTCGTGACACTTCAAACCTTGTACCAAGCTTGTCGATGGCCTTCTCGACGCCAAGCTCTGGGTCTTCGGGGAGGCTTGGCGTATAGTAATCTACAACGTCACCATCCGTCATTTCAAATTCGGCAGAAATGAAAATTGTTTTTGGTCCATCGGGCTTATACTCATGATAACTACCACGAGGAAAATCAGCCACAGGAACAATCGGTTCGTTACTAGTCGACTTTAGCTTCGCCAACGCCACCAGCACATTCGTCTTCCCAGACTCATTCGTCCCCACCAAGCAAGTGATATCACTCGCATTGATCCACCCAGAGTCCTGGATAGACCTGAATTTTGTAACTCTAAAGCGTATCAGTTTTGCTTTCATTTCCTTGATTCAGTGGTATTTCATTCTTAGAATTGTTCTTTCCATTCATCATCCCAAGCACCTTCCTCCAGCAAAATTCACATCCTGAAGGTGTTTCGAACACCCGCCGCAGTTTTCCTCCCGTGTCAGGCGCCTTTCGGAATAACAACCAGTGATGCTTCAGACTCTTCCCATAATGCTGCTCCACAACCTGATTGACCAGCACATAAGCCTCTTCTGCCACTTCCCGAACAGCTAGCTTCTCAGCCTCGCTCAGATGGATGGCTTCCCCTCGTTCCGGATGCAGTCGATGGAAGACCAAGCATAGCACCAGATACTTTTCAAGATACAGGTCGTAGTATGAGCCAAATCGCTCCTCATCGGCAGCAATCGCTTCCTCGACTTCCAATACAATGCGAAGCGCTTGCACCCCCCGCCAAATCATCCTCGGAGTGCAATGGGGGCTGAAAACGCGATGATACGAAGATGCCCGTCCATTGGCTTCGTCACCATCATCGTTTTTCCAAAGGGCATCAGGATTTGCGACCAAGGCCGCACACAATTCCCCATTTTCAAAGGGCTGCATGCAGGCACTCGCCACCAAGGCTTCATCACTCGTCAACGAATGCGCGCTAGGCGCGGGCCAAGTAGCTCCTATCTTTTTGTAATCGTAGCGAATCCCCGCAAGTTCGAGCGTCTCGGCAATCGACCGCTGCTCAGGCTCCACCGACACCAAATCCCGTTGCCGCACCTGGTTTTGATAATTGGTCGTGGTCGTAATCAGCTTGGCAAATTCACGGTCGTCGTCCATCCCATGCAGCGAGACCAAACGCACAAACACATAACCATTTTCCAACAAGGCATCATCCGCCCTACTGATCACGCCGACTGTCTGGGCACCATTCACGATGGAAAAACGATGTGCCGTTACTTCCTTCATTTCATTGTTTACTTTGGCAGCAGGCAACATTTCCATCCTTGCGCAATAGGCGGTGATGCCATTGTTGAGATACAGAAAGTTCTCTGGCTGCGTTTCCAAGGTTTCTGCAATGGCCCTATTCACCTCAGTGGCACCTTGGAAAGCGCGGATATTACCGGCGATCAGGGCCTCGCCATGCTGCTGATGCAAAGCCTTGATGTCCTTGAGGGCCACCTTCCCATAGATCATCTCATAAGGCTTTTTCATCCAGCCCGGTACATGAATCGTCAGCTTCACATACTCCACACCCTGTTGTTCATCTTGGTGGGTCAACCAGTCGTGCAGAGTTATCAGGTTGACGACTTTCCAGCTGAGATTGGGATCCTCTTTAGGATAGATCGCTTCCAATCGCTTAAGCTCGCGAATTTGATCCTCTTCTAGCAAATTGAGACCTGAGTAGGCCAGTACCGCCACCACTTTCAGGCTGCTATCACCGAGAAAGCTAGCGATCTCATCCTTTCTATTTTGAAAAGCTTGGTTTCTTTCAAATGGGGAGAGGTCCCCATGTAAGAGTGAACTTGCCCCACTTGCAAATTTAGAAACGTCCCCAAGGCTAGGGATGCCCATTCCAGCTTCTATATACTTTGACTGTAGCAGGTAAAGAGTGTTACTGTATCGATTGTAGTACAGTGCATCAATGCCGCCATCACCACCGCCATCCACGACCATGTTGCATGCTTCGACCATCGGCAGTCCCGCCTCCTTGTGCAAGACAAAGGCAGCAATTGCACGGGACAACAGGTTCCGTTCCTTTTCCGATTCATTCCCCGAGGAAGCCTCAGGCAAGAGCCCCTTGCACATTTGTAACAACCCTGCCTGCAAATTGATCACCTCCTGTGGACGTTCCTTGGGCTTGCTCATACCAACCTCCATTTGACAATGAACAATTCCTGTATCTTGATCTTTTGATCCAGCTTCCCTGCCACATCGGCTATCAAAGCATCACGTTCCTCATCAATCCTATCCTGCGTTGCAAACAGCTCCCGCCGCAGCGTCGTGCGTTCTTTTTCCAGCTCAGCCACCCGCTTCTGACCGGCGACCTTCTCGGCAAGCGCCAAGGCCGACGTCGAGGCTCGCCTTGCCTCCTTGATTTGGCGGTCGATTTCCTTGATCTCAGACTCCAAGGTACTCTTGCGGTCATCGGCCCAGCTTTCCAGCTTGTTCACCTCAGCATCAAAAAATGCTGCATTTCTACCTTCGATCTTTTGTAAGATCACCTGTTGTTGCGTCGCCAGCAGGGCATCCATTTGGGGCCGGTGCAGCGTTGCTTCGGCAGCATCGACGGGGCTACCACCAGCAACTTTACCGCCAATGCGCAGCAGCCGTTGCGCATCCTCGGCATCCAAAACCGTCCCATCTTCAGTCACCGCTGCGGTGAGTAAGAAATCCTCCGCCAGCGCCAGCGACTCCACCGTAAATCCCTGCATCACCAACCAGCCATGCGTGCCGACCAGCGATTCCAAGACCGTGTTTTTCCCCTCATGACTTTGTGTATCCAGGATCAGCTCAGCGATCGGCGTGGCAAGCGCACTTGCCTGTGCCCGCACATACAATGCAAGCGGGTGCTCGGGCCTATACAAGTGCGCTTCGCCATTGCGGCGAGGTAACTCGTAGGTTCCCAAACCTATACCGAGACCATCCAAGCCTGCGGGCAGCCGCAGCAACTCAAAGCCGCCCTCATGCTCGAAACGCGCCGCCTCGCCGAGGGTATGAGCCGTCACCTGCATCAGCAAGCGTTCATGCAGCTTCAACGCCACCTCAGAGGCCTCGCCGATTTCCCGCAGCTTCTCCCGAACCTCATCGTCAAAATTCTCGATCAGGCGGCTCCGCGTGCTGCGCATCTCCTCATTGATTTCCTCACGCAGTTCCGCTTGCAACAGGTCAAACTGAGTGGCAATTTCCTCCGGTGTGCGGCAGTTTTGATAGATCTCAGCGATCCTTTTTTCAAAATCCACCCCAGACCCGATACTCCCCAAAATCTCGTCACTAGCCCCAAACACGCCCTCAAACAGCTTGAACTTCTCGTCCAAGATCTTGTAGACCCTTTCATCAGCGGCATTCGCTTCATTCAGGAAGTTCAGCACGACCACATCCGATTTTTGTCCATAGCGATGGCAGCGCCCTATCCTTTGCTCAATGCGTTGGGGATTCCACGGCAAGTCGTAATTGACCACCAGCGAGCAAAACTGCAAATTGATGCCCTCGGCCCCCGCCTCAGTGGCGATCATGATCGCAGCTTCCTCCCGAAAGTAGTCCACTAGCGCAGACCGCATATCTGCCGTCGGACTACCAGTAACCTTGTCGCTGCCCTTGTGGCGTGCCGACCAAGCTTGGTAGGTCTCCTTGGACCGTTTGTCGGTATTCGTGCCATTGAAAATGACAATCTCCTCCGGCAGATATTCCTTCACCGTGAGCAGCTTCACCAGATAATCTTGTGTCTTGCGTGACTCTGTGAAGATAATCGCCTTGCGGGCCGCCCCCAGGCTCGTGGCCCGATCAAATGCCGTGTGCAACCCCGTTAGCAATTTCTCGCCTTTGGCATCCTTCACGATCTCCTCGGCCATGTCCACAAACGATTGTAGATCATGGATTTCAGCTTCCAGCGCTGCCCTTCCCGCGGTATTGTTCTCAGCAGTTTCGATGAAGGGTTCATCAGGCCATTCGTCAGCCATTTCATCCAGCCCCTCAAAATCTTCTTCCAAGCCACCCAAGCCAGCTTCCATCTCTTGGGCAAAAAGCGTTTTGCTCAGGCGCGTCGCCATGGTTTGCAAAGCACCCGCGATCGCCACGGTCGAGGAGGCCAGCAGCTTGCGCAAGATCAATGTGATCAATGACCGCTGCGAATTCGGCAAGGCCAGCAATTGCGGCCGTTTGAGATAATCGCTCACATATTCATACAACCGCTGTTCCTGTTCCGAAGGCATGAAGCGCTCCACGATCGGAATTCGTTTCGTATACGAGACATGTTGCACCACCTGCTTCCTGAGCGTGCGGTGGCAGACGGGCTCCAAGCGGCTTTTTAGGCTTTGAAAGGGAACCTCTTGACGCAGATTGCCATATTGCTCCCTGAAGCTTTTTAGGTTACCAAACACATGCTCGTCGATGATGCTCACCAAGCCATAGAGCTCCAACAGTGAATTTTGCAGCGGTGTTGCGGTGAGCAGGATCTTCGGAAACCTTTGCATCGCCAGCTTCAACGTATTGGCGATGCGGTTATCCTTTTTATACACATTACGCAACCGATGTGCCTCATCCAACACAATCAGGTCCCAATTCGCAGCCTCGATTTCGGCACCCTTGGCGCTTGCAAAGTGGTAAGAGCAAATCACCAATTGATCCTGTACCTCAAATGGGCTTCGGTTTCCACCTTGGAACGCTTCCCGATAACTTTTGGACTCCAAAATCACCGATGGAAGGAAAAACTTGTCCAGCATCTCCTGATTCCATTGTTTCCGCAGGTTCGCCGGCGTGATGATCAAAATCCTCCGTTTCTTCTCAGCCCACTTCTGCGCCAGCACCAACCCAGCCTCAATAGTCTTCCCCAGTCCCACCTCATCCGCCAAAATAGCCCCCTTGCTCAGCGGCGAATGAAAAGCAAACAAAGCAGCATCAAGCTGATGCGGCTTCAAATCCACCTGAGCATTCGCCACAGCCCCGGCAAACCGCTCAGGGCTGTCTATAGGATGCCGCTTGCCCAGCTCCCAAGCATAGTATTTGGCGTGATAGTCGGTAATAGCAATCATTCAAAAACGCAGATCAAGGCCTTTTGTCCAAAACAGCACCAATCTAGCAAACCTCAACCAAACAACCACCACAAAATATCCCCAACCCGACAAAAATCCAGCAGCCTGCATTGACCAGCACGCAGCAACCACAAAAATTAGCCCACCAACTAGCCTCCTCAAAATCAACGCTAGCCCCTACCCATAACAAAACCGACCAAAATACTCCCCAGTAAGCGTGGACCTCACCACCGACCCAAAACAAACCCTCAAACCCCAAAGGCAAACGCTAATTCAGCGAAGCCAATTGCCATCGGCACCTCCTTGGTAGAATCCTCCCATAGGCAATCACATAAACCTTGCAGCCCGCGGCCTCCGGCCGCCAAGACAGAAATCGCCCCCCAGCCTCCGCCAACCAAAGACAAGCCGACGCCCCCAATCAGAAGCCAAAATCCATCACGCCTACCCACCGCAATCTCATTGCATGAAATCGCAAACAAATCCCCAAACCGAGCAGGGGTTCAATAGCTTAAACACCCGCTCGGATGGGAGGAAATCGATGACAATCACCTTCATAAAAAGTGGCCGCATACAGCATAAGTCCCACCTCAGCCTGCATGAACCATTCTGTCCCACCCACTATCCTTGCATTTCATGTCAAATCTACTATATTTGAAGGATCACATTGACGATTGAAACCCACTTCCATGAAATCAGCCTCAGTTAAAAGCTTGCACCTCGATTCATTACGCACCCTACGGTTTGCACTGCCACCTCGGGCCATGATCGCCTGCGTATTGGTATTACTGTTCCTGTTTCCCGCCTGCACAGATGTCGACAAGATCAAGCAGGAGGCCTACGACGAAGGCTTCAAAGCCGGACAGCAAACAAAGTATGCCGACCTTGCAACGCACTTCTATGACACCCCCGACCTATTTGTGCTCAACAATACGCCGCATACATCGACGGTAGATCCCAAATCGGTCGTGCACAGGCTTGCCAAAAACTCCCAAAGCGAATTCAATGAAATCGTCTTTGAAGTCAATCAAGACATCCTTGCAGGCGCTACCGCAAAATTGGGGATGAACCAAGTCCAAAAAGACCGGGCGATAGAGATCTATACGCAGAACCATCCCAAAATCGCAAATGGTTATTACACCGAATACCTAGATCTGTGCAGGAAAAAGGAACTCAACCGCAACCTCGAAAGCTTTGTCGATTTTAAGGTTTACGACCGCACCGACGCCTTGACGACCGTCATGTCCGACCAACTATGTTCCACCCTAGCCTTCGTGATCGGACTCCTCAACCTCGAATTTCCTGCCGCCAACATCGCGGGGATTTTGGCAGGCCGCCCCTGCGTAGAGTTATCCAACCTCTTGCTGAAACCCTTCACCGACAAGCTACTAGAGAGCGGATTCCTGCAAGACATCGAAACATCCCACCTGCAAATAGAGCAGAAGGCATCCAACATGATCATGGAGCTAGCAAGTTTTGAAAAGCAATACAACACCCACGTTTCCGTCACCAGGGAAGAAAAAGCATTTTGGGGTCTGATCTCATCAACTGCCACAGCAGACGCCCACTACTATGGGATCGTAAAAGCAGGATTTAACCTCGCCGAAAAATTGGAATTGAGTGTCGACTACCAAACAAGGCAAATCAGACTGACCCTCGGCGAACCCAAAGTCTTTGACCCCGTAATTTTCCCCAACTTAGACAAAATGGAAAACGGCCTGTGGGCCACCATCGACGTCAACACAATCAACGGCATGCAAATACAAGCAACCAACCAAATCCTGAACCAAGCAATCGCCGACAACATCCTACAAGAAGCAGAAAAAAACGCCACCGCATTCCTACAGATGATGTTTGAACCCATCGCCAGCATCCCCCCCATCGCCTTCGACGTAGTAGTCATATCCGGCACCTCCCACCAAGAAATCAAAATCCCCCAAGGAATCTACCAAGCCCCCCAATAAAAAACGCAAGATCACCAATCCAAACCACCCCCCAACACAATATGAATTTCAAAACCAAC